>NZ_JBQQCG010000009.1:0-200674 GCF_052245575.1 Streptomyces sp. 2A115
TCGGTGGTCATAGCGTGAGGGAAACGCCCGGTAACATTCCGAACCCGGAAGCTAAGCCTTACAGCGCCGATGGTACTGCAGGGGGGACCCTGTGGGAGAGTAGGACACCGCCGAACAAATTTTAGAGAAAGCCCCCGCACTTCGGTGCGGGGGCTTTCTTGCGTTTAGGGTCGCGTTATGCGCTACGACCTCGTGATCTTCGACAATGACGGCGTCCTCGTGGACAGTGAGCCGATCTCCAACACCCTCCTGGCCGCATATCTCACCGAGCTCGGGCACCCGACCTCGTACGAGGACTCCCTGCGCGACTACATGGGCGCCGCCATGCACCGCGTGCACGACCTGGTCGAGGAGCGGACCGGGCAGCGTCTGCCGGTGGACTTCGACGATGTCTTTCACATGCGCGTATTCGCTGCCTTCGAGCGGGAGTTGGAGCCCGTGGGCGGAGCCGTCGACGTCCTGGAGAAGCTGGCCGCGGACGGGGTTCCGTACTGCGTGGCGTCCTCCGGGAGTCATGAGCGGATCCGGGTCGGGCATCTGAAGACCGGGCTCGACCGGTGGTTCGACGAGGAACGGATCTTCAGTTCGCAGGATGTGGGGCGAGGGAAGCCGGCGCCCGATCTGTTCCTGTATGCCGCCGGACGGATGGGCGTACCGCCGGAGAAGTGCCTCGTCGTCGAGGACAGTCCGCTCGGGGTGCGGGCGGCTGTCGCGGCCGGGATGGACGTGTACGGCTTCACGGCGATGACACCCGCGGACCGGCTGGCGGGGGCCGACCAGCTCTTCAGCGACATGAGTGAGCTGCTCGGGCTTCTGCAGTGCTGATCAGCTGGCCGACGGGGGCTGAGGGGCTGGAGCAACTGAAGGGCTGGGAGTCTCATCAAGTCGTCAGTTGATCTTGGTGTCTCAGGAGATGAATAAAATTCATCTCCTGAATTGTCTACCCACGAGTAAGCCGGAGCTCTACGCTCAGCCGCCATGACAGATGTGCTGCGGCGTGGCCGGGCCTCGTTGGCGTTCAGCTTCTTTGCTCAAGGTGTCGCCTTTGCGCTGCTGGTGACGCGCATCCCTGCGATCCAGGACCGGTACGGGATCTCGGACGGGCTGCTGCCCGCCTTCCTCGCGGCCGTGCCGATCCTCGCCGGGGTCGGCAGCGTCTGCACCGAGCAGCTGGTGAAGCGGGTGCCTCCCAGTCACGTACTGCGCTGGTCGCAGCCCGTCGTGCTGCTCGCGTTGCTCGGTGTCGGGGCCGGCGAGGGGCTGTGGGAGATCGGCTTCGCGCTCGGCGCCTTCGGGCTGGCCGTCGGGGCGCTCGACGCGTCCATGAACATGCTCGGGGTCAGCCTCCAGCACACGTACGGGCGCAGCATCATGCTCGGCTTCCATGCGGCGTACAGCCTGGGCGGGATTATTGGGGCCTCGCTCGCCTGGGTGGGGGCGCACTGGGACCTGGCGCTGTTCGTGTCGTATCTGCCAGTCATAGTCGTGTTGTTGCCTGCCGCGCTTGTGGGGAGTCGGTGGTACGTCGACGGTGGTGGCGACGGCGGTGACGGTGGTGTCTCCGGGGAGCAGAAGGGGCGGGGCGAGGCCGGGAGTGGGAGTGGCGGTGTCGGATTCAAGCTGCTTTTTCCGCTGTGCCTGGTCATGGCCGTCGCGTACATCGGGGATTCGACCGTCTCCAACTGGAGCGCCAAGTATCTGCAGGACGTGCTTGGCAGTTCGGAGCAGCTGGCGACCGTTCCGTACAACGTCTATATGGTCACCACGCTGATCGGGCGGGCCGTCGGGGACTTCGGGGTGCGGCGGTTCGGGGCGGTGGCTGTTGTGCGGGCGGGGGCGCTGGTCGCGGCGGTGGGGTTCGCGGTGGTGGCGGTGGCGCCGGGGGCGTGGGTCGGGATGCTCGGCTTTACGTTGCTCGGGTTCGGGTTGTGTGTGATCGTGCCGCAGACCTTCGCGGCGGCCGGGCGGCTCTTCCCTGGGGCTGCCGATGCGGCCATCGCGCGGCTCAATATCTTCAACTATGTGGGTTTCTTGATCGGTTCGCCCTTGGTGGGAGCTCTGGGTGATGCGTGGAGCTATCGGGGGGCGATGCTCGTGCCGATGGTGTTGGTGCTGGTGACTCTCGTGTATGCCCGGTCGTTCGCTCCCGGACCTTCCCGATACGGTGACGGGCATGAGCGGCCGCGCACAGCTGATGTGGGACGAGGCAGTAACGGGCTATGACTTCGGTCCGGAGCATCCGATGGATCCGGTCCGGTTGGCGTTGACCCGTCGGCTGGTCGATGCCTTCGGGCTCGACCGGGAGATGGATGTCGTCGCGGCCCAGGCCGCCGGAGAGTCGACGTTGCGGCTTGTGCACCGGGAGGACTACGTGGAGGCGGTCAAGGCCGCGTCCGTGGATCCCGGGGCGGCGGATGGGGCGTACGGGCTGGGGACCATGGACGATCCCGCCTTTGCCGGGATGCACGAGGCGTCCGCCTTGATCGCCGGGCAGTCGGTGGGGGCTGCCGAGGCTGTGTGGCGGGGGGAGGCGCTCCATGCGGTGAACTTCGCGGGTGGGCTGCATCATGCGATGCCGGGGGGCGCGTCCGGGTTCTGCATCTACAACGACGCCTCGCTGGCGATTGCCCGGTTGCTCGAGCTGGGGGCCGAGCGGGTCGCGTACGTGGATGTGGATGTGCATCACGGGGATGGGGTGCAAGCCGCGTTCTGGGAGGACCCGCGGGTTCTGACGGTCTCCTTGCATGAGCATCCGCGGACCTTGTTTCCGCAGACCGGGTGGCCTGAGGAGACCGGGGCCGACGGTGCGGAGGGGTCGGCCGTGAATGTGGCCCTGCCGGCCGGGACCGGGGATGCGGGGTGGCTGCGGGCCTTTCACTCCGTCGTGCCGGAGTTGGTCGCTGACTTTCGGCCGCAGGTGCTGGTGACTCAGCACGGGGCCGATACGCACTTCGAGGATCCGCTCGCACATCTTGCCGTTTCTCTGGATGCTCAGCGGGCCGTGCAGGTTGCCTGTCATGAGCTGGCGCATGAGTACGCCGAGGGGCGGTGGGTCGCTCTTGGTGGGGGTGGGTATGCCGTGGTGGACGTCGTGCCTCGGTCCTGGACGCATCTGGTCGCCATCGCGGCGGGGCGGGAGATTGCGCCGGAGACGGTGATTCCTGAGAGTTGGCGGCAGGAAGTCTTTGCTCGTACGCGTCAGTTGGCTCCTGCGCGGATGACTGATGGGCGTTGGCCTGTGGACTGGAAGGGCTGGGAGTCGGGGTACGACCCTGCCGATCGGTTGGACCAGGCGGTGTTGGCTGCGCGTAAGGCTGCGTTTCCGTTGCGGGGGTTGTTGGCGTAGGGGTGGGTGGGTGTGGGTTTTCTCGCCCCCGCCGCCCCTACCCGTCCCATCCTCTGGGGGCTGCGCCCCCAGACCCCCTTTCGGCCTGGACGGCCTCGTCCTCAAACGCCGGACGGGCTGTTGTGGCTGGACTGCGCTTAGAGGCTCAGCCGCCAGCCGCCAGCCGCCAGCCGCCGGGATCGCTGGCTAGCCTTATTACGCCAACTGTGGGGTGTTTTCCCTGTTTTGGGGTGACCCCCTAGGCGCGTGCGTCAGCATCGGGGCGTGTTGAGTACCGGAGCGTTGCGGGCGCATTTGCTGGCGGCGAGGTTGGCCGGGACCGTGGCCACCTCTCGGGAGGAGAGCCTCAGGAGTTACCGGCTGTTCGCGGCGCGGGATCCGCGGGTGATGATCGGGCTTGATCCTGAGTGGACGTGGGGACAGTCGGATTTGATCGCTTTGATGGCGGACAAGTGCGGGGTTTCTTCCGATCCGCGGCATACGTCGGGGCCTGACGTGATCGACCCCGAGCGGACGTTGGCGGCACTCGACGCCTTCGCGGAGCGGCTCGCGGAGGCCGTACGGAACCGTTCCCCGGTGCTTCTCGGCACGGGACATCCGCACCGACTGCTCGGTTTCTACGCCGCTCTCGCGGACGCTCTGTCGGCGGCGGGGTGTGCCGTTCTCACCCCTGCGCATGGTCACTCTGTCGACATAACGACCCGGTTCGGTCTACGCACCTACAACCTTGACTACGTACGAGGAGTCGCGTTGGCGCGGGAACCCGGGGTGCGGGCCGCCGGTCGTGAGACCGGTGCGCACACCCACTCGCCCCTCCCGGTTCGTACCGTTCTGGCGGCTGCGGCGGAGGCCGGCGGACCCCTCCCGGAGCTCGTGGTCGGGGACCACGGATGGGTCTGCGGGGCAGGTCAACTGGGGTTCGAGGTCATCGGGCTCGGTGACACCGACGATCCCGCGCTGTTCGTCGGAGAGGCAGAGGGGCGGGTGTCCGTCGTCGTTCCACTTGATGACGCTGTGCGGTCTGATTACTACCGACCGCTTACTCGCTATGTACTCAATCGAGCGTGTCTGTCACAGTAGGCCGCCGATGGCCCCTCCTCTTCCCCACTCGCATCACCCGCCCCTACTCTGGGGAGTGAGCACGCAACGACGAAGTGTCACCGGAAGGGGAAGCCGGTGACCGTCGAGTGCGGAAGGTTCAGGTGTGTCATGGCTGCTGGCGAGAGGCCTCTGAACGAGGTTCAGTTCCTTACCGTGGCGGAAGTCGCCTCGGTGATGCGAGTGTCGAAGATGACCGTGTACCGCTTGGTGCACAGCGGTCATCTGCCCGCGATCCGGGTGGGGAGGTCATTCCGCGTCCCGGAGCAAGCGGTTCACGAGTACCTTCGCGAGTCCTATGTGGGGGTGGAAACAGCCTGACGGTTGCCCCGGGTGAGGCCCGTGGCGGCCCTCGGGCCGTCACGGGAGTTCACCCGGGTCACCTCGATTACGAGCTCAGCGCTCGGGCGGGTAGGCTGGCCCCTCATAGGTCGTGTGGGCCCATGCAGCCCAGCACCGAGTTAAGAGAAGTGAGCGAGGGTAGTCGTGGGCTCTGTTATCAAGAAGCGGCGCAAGCGGATGGCGAAGAAGAAGCACCGCAAGCTGCTCAAGCGCACTCGCGTTCAGCGTCGCAACAAGAAGTAGTCGCGACAGCGGTAGACAGCGATAGTTGAGCTGTCGAGCAGTCGCGGTAAGCAGTGGGCGCGACGCTTCGACAGTGCGCTCTGTGGCCCCCCACCGAACCGGTGGGGGGCCACAGCTGTATGGCGTCGGGAGTGCTCGTTTCGTCCGGCGGGACGAACGCTGTGCGTATGTCTGTGCGTACGCCTGCGGGGCGAATGGCTTGGTCTGATCGTATGTCTGCGGGTGCCGTCACTTCGTGCATCGGGTGGTCATCACAGCGCAACATCGACCCGCTAACGTGGCGGTCACGGGGGACACGGCAGAGTACGAGCAAGATGACGTCGACGGCTGGAAGGAAGGCGCTGATCTTGGGGAATGTCGTGCTCGTGACCGGGGTGGCCCGACAGCTGGGGGGCCGGTTCGTACGACGGATCCAGCGTGACCCCGATGTGGACCGGGTGGTCGCAGTGGACGCGGTCCCGCCCGAACACCACTTGGGCGGAGCGGACTTCGTACGGGCGGACATAAGGCAGCCCACCATCGCCAGGGTGCTGGCCGAGCACTCCGTGGACACGGTCGTGCACATGGACGTGACGGGTACCCCGCTGGGCAGCGGCAGCCGGACGACGGTCAAGGAGACCAACGTCATCGGCACCATGCAGCTCCTTGGTGCCTGCCAGAAGTCCCCGACGGTCAAGCGGCTGGTCGTGAAGTCCAGTACGAACGTCTACGGGTCGGCGCCGCGCGATCCGGCTGTCTTCACCGAGACGACTCCGCCCAAGTCGCTGCCCAGCGGCGGCTTCGCGAAGGACACGGTGGAGGTCGAGGGATACGTACGCGGTTTCGCGCGGCGCAGGCCGGACGTCGCCGTGTGCGTGCTGCGGTTCGCGAACATCCTCGGGCCGAGCGCTGACTCGCCGCTCGCGTCGTACTTCTCGCTGCCGGTGCTGCCCACCGTGCTCGGCTACGATCCGCGGCTGCAGTTCGCGCACGAGGACGACGTGATCGAGGTTCTGCGGCTGGCCTCGCACGAGCCGAGCCGGGGCACGCTCAACAGCGGCACGTTCAACATCGCCGGCGACGGTGTCCTGCTGCTCTCGCAGTGCGCGCGGCGCCTGGGGCGGCCCACCGTCCCCGTGCTGATGCCCGCGGTGACCTGGTTGGGCTCGGCACTGCGTACGCTGGGTATGACGGACTTCTCGCCCGAGCAGCTGCGGCTGCTCACCCATGGGAGGGTTGTGGCGACGCACCAGATGCGCGAGACGCTGGGATACAAGCCGAAGTACACGACCGCGGAGACCTTCGCGGACTTCGCGCGCAGCCGCGGTCCCGGACTCCTGCCGCCGGAGGCCCTTGCGGGGGCCGTCGACCGGATCGCCGCACTGCCCGTCCTGGGCGGTGGCCACCCCCCGACGCAGAGCGCCAACTGAGGAGCGCATCAACGATGGCGGACGCCAAGGTCATTCCGTTCGACGACGACCGGTCTCGTGGGGGCGCCGTACAGCGGCAGCCGCGGCGCCGGGGTGTGGGGAGCAGGCGGAAGGGCGAGCCCGTTGTGGTTCGTGAGGTTCAGCCTCTGCCTGCGCGAACGATTCAGCAGGATGATGTTCCGGTGACGCATGAGGAGTCGGCATCCCCGTCCCAGCGGGAGCCGGAGCAGCAGGGCGGTGGCTTGGAGCGGCGTATCGCCGGCGGCCTGGCCTTTCTGCGGCGTCGGCTGACGGGGGAGTACGAGGTCGACGACTTCGGCTACGACGCCGACCTCACCGATCAGGTCCTGATGTCTCTGCTGCGGCCCTTCTACGAGAAGTACTTCCGTGTCGAGGTGAAGGGCATCGAGAACATTCCGTCCGAGGGCGGGGCGCTGATCGTCGCCAACCACTCCGGGACGCTGCCGCTGGACGGCCTGATGATGCAGGTCGCGGTGCACGACAACCACCCCGACGGCCGGCACCTCCGCCTCCTCGCGGCAGACCTGGTCTTCATGCTGCCGGTGGTCAACGAGCTGGCCCGCAAGGCTGGTCACACCCTCGCGTGCGCCGAGGACGCCGAGCGCCTCCTGGAGCGCGGCGAACTGGTCGGTGTGATGCCGGAGGGCTTCAAGGGCATCGGCAAGCCGTTCAGCGAGCGCTACAAGCTCCAGCGCTTCGGTCGCGGCGGCTTCGTCTCCACGGCCCTTCGCCAGGGCACCCCGATCATTCCCTGCTCGATCGTCGGAGCGGAGGAGATCTACCCGATGATCGGCAACGCCAAGACGCTCGCTCGTCTCCTGGGCATCCCGTACTTCCCGCTCACGCCCACCTTCCCGTGGCTGGGCCCGCTGGGCGCGGTCCCGCTCCCGACCAAGTGGACGATCCAGTTCGGCGAGCCGATCCCGACGGACGGCTATCCGCCGGAGGCGGCGGAGGACCCGATGCTGATGTTCAACCTGACGGACCAGGTGAGGGAGCAGATCCAGCACACGTTGTACAAATTGCTGGTGCAGCGGAGGTCGGTGTTCTTCTGACGCCCCGGGACGAGCATGACGGGTGCGCATGACGAGTGCTCATACGGCGATGGGGCGCCCCTTTCCAAAAGGGGCGCCCCATCGCCGTATGAGCAGAACCTAGTTCGCGTCCTCGCTGTCGATGCCCAGTTCCGGGAGCAGGCCCGGAAGGAGCGGCGGCAGGGTGACGTCCGGTTCGGTTGTCGGGATTTTCTTGTCGGAGCCGGGCGGTGTGGCGCTGGTGTCGTCCTTGGGTGGGTCCAGGAGGCCGCCTGTGCTGCCGCCGAGCAGGCCTTCGTCCTCGGTGTTCGAGGTGGACGGCTCGGGGTTGCCACTGCTGGAGCCGGTCCCGTCGGAGGAGCCGCCGGTGGAGCTGGGGGCGGCCGGGCGGTCCGTACCGGAGGAGCCGGTGGACTCGTCCGAGCCGGCGCCCCGGTGGCGGCCCGTGCCCTCCGGAGAGGGCGGCTGCGGCAGTAGCGACCGCAGCGGGTCGACCTCTTGGGCTATGGCGTCGAAGACCGAGTTGACCTGGCGGCTGACGTCGCCGAGCTGGACGGGCAACCGGTCGCGCAGGGCGCCCCAGGCACCGCGATGCGACTGGGAGAAGGAGGAGAGGGCCTGGATGGGGCCCAGGGAGTCGGGGTCCCGCTCGTACGCCTCGTGCAGCAAGCGGTGGCCCTCGGAGGCGTCGTGCTGCATACCCGACAGGGCACGTCGGATCTCGCCCAGGGACTCGTGGTCGAGGGGACCCGAGCGGCCGCGCTCCATCAGGCGGCGCGCCTCGCTCAGCCGGGTGGAGGCCTGGTCGAGGTAGAGCCGGCCTCGGTCGCTGCTGTCGTCGGCCAGGCCCAGCTTGAGGTCCTCCATGCCCCGCTTGAGCCCGTAGAGCGAGTCACCGGGCAGGGCGTCGGAGCTGGCAGCGGCGACGCCGCTGAAGGCTCCGGCGGCCACACCGACGGTGAGCCCGCCCGCGGCGAGCCCTTTCGACAGCCGGGACCGCGGGCGCAACTTCCCCAGCCCGGTCGCCCGGTGAGCGCCCCGGGCCCGGGAACTCTGCTCGGGCACCGAAGGGTTCGCCGCCTCGCCGCCCGCGGCCGTGCCCTCCAGCAGCATGGCCTCCATCGCGGCCACCAGCTGAGCCCGCTGGACGGCCTTGACCTCGGGGTCCAGCTTGGGTTTGGGCAGCTCACCGAGGCCGGTCGCCAGGGACAGCATCCGACCGTGCTCGGACTGGTCCGCGGCGGCCGGAGCGGGTCCTTCGGACTGCTCGGCCGCCGTACCCTGGTCGGACTGCTCCTCCAGGGCCTGGGCGAAGGCGTTCGCCCGCCGGTGCGCCGATACGTTCGCGATCACTGGCGGCACCTCCTCTCGTCATGACGGTCGACTCCCCAGGGGGTCCTGAGGGTTGCACTCCCTGATCAAATCCACACGATCGAGTGATCGGAGGCGGCCAGGGGGTGACCACAGGGAGCCTGTATCCCGCACAACGAGCGGCTCGGCACTTGGGTTACGGACGACGGATGATCGGACCGTGAAGTCAACGGTCTTTCACGGACGGTGAGTTGGGCATCGCTGAGAGTATGGGGTCATACGAAGCCGTACCGGGGTCGAGCGGTCGGGTACGGGGTCTCAGCGGGCGTCTTCCGGAAGGAGCCGGGCCAGGGTGCGCACCGCCCGGTACTGGAGGGTCTTGATCGCGCCCTCGTTCTTGCCCATGACGCGGGCGGTCTCGGCGACCGAGAGGCCCTGGAGGAAACGCAGGGTCACGCACTCCTGCTGCTGCGGGTTGAGGCGGCGTACGGCGTCCAGGAGCGCCGCGTTCGAGAGGGACTCCAGGACGGAGTCCTCGGGGGAGCGCTCGACCTCGTTGGCGTCGAGCATCTCGCCGGTGGTGACTTCTAGGCGGAAGCGGCTCGACTTGAAGTGGTCTGCCACGAGGTTGCGGGCGATCGTGACCAGCCAGGCGCCGAAGTCACGGCCCTGCCAGGTGAACGTGCCGATCCGTCGCAGGGCGCGCAGGAACGTCTCGCTTGTGAGGTCTTCCGCGGTCGCCTTTCCGCCGACGCGGTAGTAGATGTAGCGGTACACGGTGTCGCTGTACTGGTCGTAGAGCCGACCGAAGGCCTCGGCCTCACCGGCCTGTGCTCGCTCCACGAGGTCCATCATCCGGGCGCTGTCACTGTCTGCGGCCGGGCGGCGTGCGGTTGTGGTGGCCGACGCGCTCGAACGTCCTCGTCTGCCGACGTCCCGCCCGTCACCCGACCTCCGCCCCCCAACGACGGCGCTACGCGCCGGCCCCCGTTCAACGCCGTCCGCCAGTGCGTAGCACGGGCCGACGGGCGCGACGGAGACAGCGAGGGCGGGGACGGCGTACGCGGTGGGGACGAAGCCGCGCAAGCGGTCGAGGACCGTTGCGCGCAGCGTAGCCAGGCCCGAGGCGTCAACCCCGACGTGTGGGTACACGGGACTCCCAGAGGCAGAGCTTCCATCACGTGCAGTACCGGACCGTTCACCCGTCGTAGCGAAAGGTGGGGTCCGTCATGCGTCTGAGGAGAATAACGCTTCGTACAGGCAGTGCTACACCCAGTTGCTCAAATCATCGATTACGTCGCTTCTGTAACCGATTGACGCCTGATCAAGTGCCGGAGAGTGATCGGTTGTTGATCGGATTGGTCGCGTTCCGTCCGCGTCCGAGGCGTGTTGTGGCCGTGTGCCGTTAACGGGACTGGCGGGGGCGATGGGCGGGTAGGACAGCCCGATTGCCTAGCGGCGGCGGCGGTGCAGGGCGATCGCGGCGGCCGTGCCGCCCGCGACCGCGCCGACGCCGGCCGCCGCGGGGATGCCGACCTTCGCCGCCTTGCGGCCGGTGCGGTAGTCGCGCAGGCGCCAGTCGAGTGTGCGGGCGTGCTTGCGGAGCTTGGCGTCCGGGTTGATCGCGTACGGGTGCCCGACGAGCGAGAGCATCGGGATGTCGTTGTGGGAGTCGCTGTACGCGGCGCAGCGGCGGAGGTCCAGGCCCTCCGCCGCGGCCAGGGCACGTACCGCCTCCGCCTTGGCGGGACCGTGCAGGGGTTCGCCGACGAGCTTGCCGGTGTACACGCCGTCGACCGACTCGGCGACCGTGCCCAGTGCGCCGGTCAGGCCCAGGCGGCGGGCGATCACCGTGGCGATCTCGACGGGGGCGGCCGTGACGAGCCACACCTTCTGGCCGGCTTCGAGGTGGGCCTCGGCGAGCGCGCGCGTGCCGGGCCAGATGCGCTCGGCCATGTACTCGTCGTAGATCTCCTCGCCGATCGACATCAGCTCGGCGACGCGGTGGCCCTTGACGATGGACAGCGCGGAGTCGCGGGCGTCCTGCATGTGCTCGGGGTCCTCGAACCCGGCCAGCCGGAACCAGGCCTGCTGCCAGGCGAACCGGGCGAGGTCGCGTGTCTCGAAGAACTTCCGTTTGTAGAGGCCGCGGCCGAAGTGGAACAGCGCGGCGCCCTGCATGACGGTGTTGTCGAGGTCGAAGAACGCGGCGGCCTTGTCGTCGCCGACAACCGGGAACTCCGGCTCGGCGCCGACCTCGTCGGGGGCGCCTTCGTGGGCGAGTTCCTCCAGTTCCTGGGAGGACTTGCGAGCTGCCTCCGCCGAGGCCTCGCCTGCCAACACGCTCCGCGCGGTGGCGGAGCGCCTACGGGGGGTGAGCCATCCGAGAGCGGCCATGGCGTGAGCATAGCCAGTTTGTTCGGTGGTTCCGGAGTCGGGAGGTTTGGAGGCTGTGAACTCTCCGCGACCGTGTCGTTAAAGAACTCATCCCGGCGGCGTGTCGCGGGACCTGCGACGAGAGGTGGGGCGCGAAGGGCCGCGAGGGGTCCGCCGAGTCACCCGTGGGGCGAGAATGGCTGGTATGAGTTCCATCTTTCGGCGCACTGACCGCCGTACGGAGAACAGGGCGCCGCGGGAGCGGCTGGTCACGCTGATCGGCAAGCCCGACTGTCATCTGTGCGAAGAAGCGGAGGAGGTGGTGGAGAAAGTCTGCGCCGATCTCGGCGTGCCCTGGGAGAAGAAGGACATCACCCAGGACGAGGAACTGCACCGCGCGTACTGGGAGCAGATCCCGGTGGTGCTGGTGGACGGGGCGCAGCACACCTTCTGGCGCGTGAACGAGGAGCGGCTGCGCAGGGCGCTCGCCCCCTAGGGCCTGTGTGGGGTTGTGATCTGGGCTCGCGGGGCGTGGCACGCACGCTCGCCGCGTTGCCGAAATGCCCTGGTAGCTCCGCTGCGAGGGCCTTCCGGCGCCTTGCGATCGCACGCACCACGCCCCGCTCCCTGATCCAGATCACAACCCCACACAGGCCCTGGTCGAAGTGCTCTCGCCCCCTGGCCGAAGCGCTGAAGGGTCCGAGCAATCGGGGTGTGGCTCGACCGAGCAGTTCTGGGGGTCCGGAAAGTCACCTAGGATCGAGGGCGGTTGGGCCTCGGGGGGCGGGGATCGTAAAGGAGAGTGTGCGGCTTTGCCCCCAACAAGTGAGGGACGAAGGTGCCTGTGTGCCCGTTCCATACGCGTACGCGGGGAGTGCGTGACCCCGGTCACGTTGGCCGGGCAAATCGGACACCATCTTTGTGCACGCGTTCACAAAGACATAGCCTGCATTCGACGGGGCGGTCCAGGGACGTGTGACCGCCTGCAGCCCCGCGCTACCCGCAGGAGCACCGTGGCAACTGGCCGAACTCACCGACCGGCGACCCGCAGCCGAGGGATTCCCGAGGCCACCGTCGCCAGGCTTCCGCTGTACCTCCGAGCCCTCACCGCACTGTCGGAGCGCTCGGTACCCACGGTCTCCTCCGAGGAGCTCGCGGCCGCGGCGGGGGTCAACTCCGCGAAGCTGCGCAAGGACTTCTCCTACCTGGGCTCGTACGGCACGCGCGGTGTGGGCTACGACGTCGAGTACCTCGTCTACCAGATCTCCCGCGAGCTGGGGCTGACCCAGGACTGGCCGGTTGTGATCGTCGGTATCGGCAACCTCGGCGCGGCGCTGGCCAACTACGGCGGGTTCGCCTCGCGCGGGTTCCGGGTCGCGGCGCTGATAGACGCAGATCCCGCGATGGCCGGGAAGCCTGTCGCCGGGATCCCCGTGCAGCACACTGATGACCTGGAAAAGATCATCGACGACAACGGCGTGTCGATCGGCGTGATCGCGACCCCCGCGGGCGCCGCCCAGCAGGTCTGCGACCGGCTCGTCGCCGCCGGTGTCACCTCCATCCTGAACTTCGCGCCGACCGTGCTGACCGTCCCGGACGGCGTCGACGTACGCAAGGTAGATCTCTCCATCGAGCTGCAGATCCTCGCATTCCACGAGCAGCGCAAGGCCGGCGAGGAGGCCGCGAACGAGGCCGCGGCCGTCGTCGAGGCCGAGGCCGCGGCATCGAAGGAGACCCGGAAAGGGCCCGACGGGGATGTCCCCGCCGTGATGCCGGCATGAGTCTCCTCGTCGTCGGGCTGAGCCACCGCAGCGCTCCGGTCAGCGTCCTGGAGCGGGCCACGCTGTCCGCGGACGCCCAGATCAAGCTGCTCCAGGACACGGTCGCCGCCGAGCCGGCCGCCGAGGCCGCGGTGCTCGCCACCTGCAACCGGATCGAGCTCTACGCCGACGTGGACAAGTTCCACGCGGGTGTCGCCGAGCTCTCCACGCTGCTCGCGCAGCACAGCGGAGTCGGGCTCGACGAGCTCACTCCCTACCTGTACGTGCACTACGAGGACCGGGCCGTCCACCACCTCTTCTCCGTGGCCTGCGGGCTCGACTCGATGGTGATCGGCGAGGGCCAGATCCTCGGGCAGATCAAGGACGCCCTCGCCACCTCGCAGGAGCTGCACACCGCGGGCCGCCTGCTGAACGACCTGTTCCAGCAGGCGCTGCGGGTCGGCAAGCGCGCCCACTCCGAGACCGGCATCGACCGGGCCGGGCAGTCCCTCGTGACCTTCGGTCTGGAGCAGCTGTCGTCCGGTACCCCGGTCGACGCCTGGGCCCGCGGCAAGCGGGCGCTCGTGATCGGCGCGGGCTCGATGTCCTCCCTCGCCGCGGCGACGCTCGTGCGCGCCGGGGTGGCCGAAGTGGTCGTCGCCAACCGCACGTTGGACCGCGCGGAGCGCCTCGCCGCCCTGCTCGAAGAGCAGTACGGACAACGCCTCAACGCGCGGAACGAACCGAACGCACAGGGCGACACGGACGTGCTGGCCCGCGCGGTACCGATCGATGCGGTGTCGAGCGAGCTGACACGTGCCGATGTCGTCGTGTCGTGCACCGGTGCGACGGGGCTGGTCCTGACCGCGGAGTCGGTGGCCTCGGCGGTCGAGGGGCGGACGGCCACGCCGTTGGTTCCGGGCAGCGGGACCGTTCGTACGACGCCGGGCGGCTCCGGTCGTACGGCCGCGGCCGCCCCCGTACGCGACGACCTGCCGCCCACCAGCGTCGGCACCGACGAGAACTGCCCCCTCGACCTCTCCGCCGTGCAGCGCACCGCCGGGTTCTCCGTGCAGGGCGAGGCGGCCGTGGCCGGGATGGCCGCTTCCGAGCTGGAGCAGCACGCGGCCTGGGTCGACAAGGGCGTGGTGGCCACGGGCTCCGGATCCGGCACGGCGACCGAGACGCCCGCCGGTTACACCGCGGTGCTCGACCCGGCCGCCGACGCCGACGCCATCGTCGCCCTCGCCGCCGCGGCCGCGGCCGTCGGGCGTGTCCCCGAGCGGCGCAGGCCCGAGCCCGTCGTCGAGGCGCCCCGCCCCGCCCCCGCGCTCTCGCTGCTCGACCTCGCCATGCCCCGCGACATCGACGCGGCCGCGCACCGGCTGCTCGGAGTGCGGCTGGTGGACATCGAGTCCCTCGCCGAGGCTTCCGCGGACGCGCCCATGGCCTCCGACGTGGACCAGGTGCGGCGGATCGTTTCGGACGAGGTCGCCGCCTTCGGAGCCGCTCAGCGGGCCGCGCACATCACGCCGACCGTTGTGGCGCTGCGGACGATGGCCGCCGATGTCGTCGCGACCGAGATCGCCCGGCTCGACGGACGGCTCCCCGGGCTGGACGACAAGCAGCGCGGCGAGATCACCCAGACCGTGCGGCGCGTGGTGGACAAGCTCCTGCACGCGCCGACCGTACGGGTCAAGCAGCTGGCCGCGGAGCCCGGTGGCGCCGGGTACGCGGACGCGCTGCGGACCCTCTTCGACCTGGACCCCGAGACGGTCGCCTCCGTCCTGCGGGCCGATGACGACCAGCACACCGAGTCCACCGAGAACACCGAGAACGCCGAGAACCGAGGGCGAGCATGAGTGAGCCGCGTGAGCCGAAGGGGCACGCGCCCCCGGGGCGACCCAAGGAAAGAGGGCCACTGCGGCTCGGGACCAGGCGGAGCAGGCTTGCCAAGGCCCAGTCCGGGCAGGTGGCGGACGCCGTGCGCCGGGTGACCGGGCGGCCCGTCGAGCTCGTGGAGATCACGACCTACGGGGACACGTCCCGCGAGCACCTCGCGCAGATCGGCGGTACCGGCGTCTTCGTGACCGCCCTGCGCGACGCGGTGCTGAGCGGCGAGGTCGACTTCGCCGTGCACTCCCTCAAGGACCTGCCGACCGCCCAGCCCGACAACCTCACGCTGGCCGCCGTGCCGGTGCGCGAGGACCCGCGCGACGTGCTCGTCGCCCGCGACGGGCTCACCTTCGCGCAGCTGCCCCACGGGACGCGCGTGGGCACCGGTTCGCCGCGTCGCATGGCCCAGCTGAACGCGTACGCGCGCGACCACGGGCTGCTGATCGAGACGGTTCCGATCCGGGGCAACGTCGACACCCGGATCGGGTACGTGCGCAAGGGCGAACTCGACGCCGTCGTGCTCGCCGCCGCCGGACTCAACCGGATCGGCCGTAGTGACGAAGTGACGGACTTCCTGTCCGTCGACACCGTTTTGCCCGCCCCCGGCCAGGGGGCACTGGCGATCGAGTGTGCCGCGGACAACGCGGACCTCGCCGTCGCGCTCGCCGAGCTCGACGACCCGTACACCCGGGCCGCCGTGACCGCCGAGCGGTCCCTGCTCGCCGCCCTGGAGGCCGGCTGCAGCGCACCTGTGGGTGCGTTGGCCGACCTGCTGGCCGACGGGCAGATTGTCAAGGAAATGCGCCTGCGCGGCGTCGTCGGCACGATCGACGGCTCGACGCTGGTGCAGCTGTCCACCACCGGTCCCGTGCCCGAGACACATGACCAAGCAATGGCGCTCGGCCGTGAACTCGCTGCCGAGATGCTTGCCAAGGGCGCGGCCGGTCTGATGGGGGAGCGAGCACATTGAGCCCCACCAACCTTCCCGCCGGCCTCGAACACGGGCACGTCACCTTCCTTGGTGCCGGACCCGGGGATCCGGGACTACTGACTCTGCGCGCCGTGGAGGCGCTGTCCAACGCGGATGTCCTGGTCGCCGAACCCGAAGTGCTCGACGTCGTCCGCACGCACGCCAGACGAAACGTCACCGTGCTCGACACCGATACGGGCCCGAGCCCGGACACGCCTCAGCTAACGGTAGTTGACGGCTCGTCAACTCCTGTTGGCGTCCCCGCGTCGAAGGACGCGGCCAATATTGTCATGGAGGCCGCACGGGGCGGCAGGCGGGTCGTCCGTGCCGTCTCGGGTGACCCCGGGCTCGACGCGTACGCCGCCGAGGAGATGCTCGCCTGCGCCGCCGCGGGTGTGCCCTTCGAGGTGGTGCCCGGCGTCGCCGCGGCCGTCGGTGTGCCCGCGTACGCCGGTGTGCCGTTGCGTGACGCGCAGGGTGCCGACGTGCGGTTCGTGGACGCCCGTACGGCTTCCGGGCGCCTCTGGAACGAGGTCGGGGCGTCCGACGGGACCGTGGTCGTCTCGGCGACCCTGGAGTCCGTGGGGGCGGCCGCGGGGGAGCTCGTCGCCGCCGGTCGTAAGCCCGATACGCCGATGACGGTCACCGTCGCCGGTACGACGACGCGTCAGCGGACCTGGTGCGCGACGCTCGGCACCATCGCGCAGACGCTGAAGCAGGCCAAGGTGCTGCCCTCGCCCGATGGCGGGCGGCCGGTGATAGCCGTGGTCGGTGAGCGTTCCGCCGCCGCCCAGCGCGACCAGTTGTCGTGGTTCGAGTCCAAGCCGCTGTTCGGCTGGCGGGTTCTCGTACCGCGTACGAAGGAGCAGGCGGCTTCGCTCTCCGACCAGCTGCGGTCGTACGGGGCCGTGCCGCACGAG
Organism: Streptomyces sp. 2A115; assembly: GCF_052245575.1. NCBI lineage: Bacteria > Bacillati > Actinomycetota > Actinomycetes > Kitasatosporales > Streptomycetaceae > Streptomyces > Streptomyces sp. 2A115. Next base: position 16,727 of record NZ_JBQQCG010000009.1, read on the forward strand.
GTGCCGACGATCGCCGTCGAGCCGCCGCGGACACCCCAGCAGATGGAACGGGCCGTCAAGGGGCTCGTGACCGGCCGGTACGAGTGGATCGCCTTCACCTCGGTGAACGCGGTCAAGGCCGTACGGGAGAAGTTCGAGGAGTACGGGCTCGATGCCCGGGCCTTCGCCGGGATCAAGGTCGCGGCCGTGGGCGAGCAGACCGCCAAGGCGCTGATCGCCTTCGGCGTGAAGCCGGACCTGGTGCCCAGCGGTGAGCAGTCGGCTGCCGGGTTGCTGGAGGACTGGCCGCCGTACGATCCGGTCTTCGATCCGATCGACCGGGTTTTCCTGCCGCGTGCCGACATCGCCACGGAGACGCTGGTCGCCGGGCTGATCGAGCTCGGTTGGGAGGTCGACGACGTCACGGCCTATCGGACCGTGCGGGCGTCACCGCCGCCGGCGGAGACGCGTGAGGCGATCAAGGGGGGCGGTTTTGACGCTGTCCTGTTCACGTCGTCCTCCACCGTGCGGAACCTGGTGGGTATCGCGGGGAAGCCGCACAACGTGACGGTGATCGCGTGTATCGGTCCGGCGACGGCGAAGACCGCCGAGGAGCACGGCCTTCGGGTCGACGTCATGGCTCCGGAGCCGTCCGTGCACAAGCTGGCGGAGGCGCTCGCGGAGTTCGGGCTGCGACGGCGGGCTGCCGCGCTCGATGCCGGGGATCCGGTGACCCGGCCGAGCGAGCGGCGGCCGGGGGCCCGGCGGAGGCGCACGACGACGTAGTCGCCTGCCATGACCTCCTGTGACTCCCGTGGCTACGTGGCCGCGGGAGTCACGGCGTGACCGAAGCGCAGGAGGTCCGCCGGGTCGTAGGTGGACTTGGCGTGCTGGAGGCGGGTGTAGACCTCGGGGGTCCAGGCTCGGGCGCGGTCTGCCTCATCGCCCGGGCGGCCGTGGATGTTGACCATGGTCAGGCCGGTGCCGTACGGCGCCATCGCGGCGTGCAGCGCTGCCGTTGCCCGCTCGACCGGCTCGGCGTCCTGTGGGCCGGTCAGGACGGCGACCGTCTCCAGGAAGTACTCCGCGTCGCGGGCGCAGACCGCGTCCTCGACGGCGGCGGGCCGCGCCAGCGCGCCGCCCATGTGACGGAGTCCGGCGATCAGGAGCGGGCAGTCGGGGGCCGCCGGGCCGACCTGGTCCAGGAAAGTCCGTATGGCGTCGGGAGTCAGGTCACGCAGCAGGGCGCACGACTCTCGCCCGGCGAGCGGGTCCTCCGGCTCCGCGTAGATCGTGTCCACGGCGCTGTAGTCCATCTCCGCCACCGTGTCGACGACCACCGGCACCGCCGAGCGGATGGGCGCGATCAGGGCCTCGCCCTCCGCCGGGTCGCCGGTCCAGGCGAACGCCACCCGGGACCAGAAGCCGCCGCGCAGCGGTTCGGGGATCTGCGGGAGCGGTGGCAGGCGCAGGAGTGTGAACGCGGTGCACATCTGCGGTGGCACCGTGTGTGTCCAGTCGGCGTAGGCGCTCAGCAGGGGCTCCGCGTCCTCGCCCGCGCAGTAGATCGCGCCGCCGAGGACGCGGGACAGCGGCAGCAGCTCGCAGACCAGTGAGGTCACGACACCTACGTTGCCCTTGCCGCCGCGCAGCGCCCGGAACAACTCGGGTTCCTGGTTCGCGTCCGTCTCGCGCAGAGTGCCGTCGGAGGTGACGACCTGGAAGGAGCGGACGAGGTCGGATGCGTAGCCGTAGGCCCGGCCCAGGAGCGGAAGTCCGCCGCCCAGCGTGTAGCCGACCACGCCCGTGTCCGTCGACGTGCCGTTGAGCCCGGCGAGCCCGTGCGGTGCGGCCGCCTCCAGGACGTGCCGCCACTTCGCTCCGGCGGCCACCGTCGCGGTGCGCTCGTCCGGATCGATCCGTACGTCGGTCATGCGGGCGGTGCTGATCAGCAGGCCACTGTCGATGGGGAAGTTCGCGCCATGGCCGGTGGCCTGGACGGAGACGGGCGTGCCGGTGGCGGCCGCCCAGCGCATCGCGGTCACGACGTCGTCGGTGCCGGTCGCCCCGATGACCAGGTCGGGGGTGTGCGGCCAGGCCAGGTTGAAGCCGGTCACTTCCTCTGCGTAGCCGTCGTCGCCGGGGCGCAGGACCGGGCCGCGGATCTCGGAAAGGGCGAAGAGGTCGGGGAGGTGGTGGGTGGTGGTCATCGCATCCTCCTGGAGCGCGAGCGGGTTGCGCGACGGAGGGACGGCGGCGGTTCTGTTCGAAGAAAGGCCGTCGAGGTCCTTGTTCGGGGGTTGTTCCACCAGCTTGGACCCGTGGTCCTCGGGTCGCATGCGGGAGCCCCTCCGCGCCGACGCGGCGTCGGCAAAGGGGGGCCTGGGGCGGGCGTAGCGTAGGTGTCATGACGAAGTACGGATCCTTCCCCGGCACCCGGCCGCGGCGGTTGCGGACCACCCCCGCCATGCGGCGCATGGTCGCCGAGACCCGGTTGCACCCCGCGGACTTCATCCTCCCGGCCTTCGTACGCGAGGGCGTCAGTGAACCCGTGCCGATCGCGGCCATGCCGGGCGTCGTCCAGCACACCCGCGACAGCCTGAAGAAGGCGGCCGCGGAGGCGGTCGAGGCCGGGATCTCCGGGATCATGCTCTTCGGTGTGCCGGAGGACTCGAAGAAGGACGCGGTCGGTACGCCCGGGACGGATCCTGAGGGGATCCTGCAGGTCGCCATCCGTGATGTACGGGCCGAAGTCGGCGACGAGCTGCTCGTGATGTCCGATCTGTGTCTCGACGAGACCACCGATCACGGGCACTGCGGAGTCCTCGACGAACAGGGGCGCGTCGACAACGACGCGACGCTCGAGCGGTACGCCGAGATGGCTCAGGTGCAGGCCGATGCCGGGGCTCATGTGCTCGGGCCCAGCGGGATGATGGACGGTCAGATCGGGGTCGTTCGCGACGCGCTCGATCAGATCGGGCGGGAGGACGTCGCCGTCCTCGCGTACACCGCGAAGTACTCGTCCGCTTTCTACGGGCCGTTCCGGGAGGCCGTCGCCTCGTCGCTGAAGGGCGATCGGAAGACCTATCAGCAGGATCCGGCGAACTTCCGGGACGCCATGCGGGAGCTGGCTCTCGACCTGGAGGAAGGGGCCGACATGGTGATGGTCAAGCCCGCCGGACCCTACCTGGACGTCCTGGCCAGGGTCGCCGACACCGTTGACATCCCCGTGGCCGCCTACCAGATCTCCGGTGAGTACTCGATGGTCGAGGCGGCCGCCGAGAAGGGCTGGATCGATCGGGACAAGGCGATCCTGGAGACGCTGACCGGGATCAAGCGGGCCGGGGCACGGAACATCCTCACGTACTGGGCGACCGAGGTGGCGCGGAAGCTGCGCTGAGCGCTCCGCTGGAAGCGCGGTGATGCGGTGTCGATATGCGGCTCCGCCGCGGGCGCGGGCCGGTGGGGGCTGGTCGCGCAGTTCCCCGCGCCCCTTACGGGGCGCTGTACCGCACCGAACTCAGCCGAGGCCGCGTGGAAGCTGCGTCAGTTCGTCGGCGTCAGGCCCTGAGCAGCTCCACCAGGCGGGAGAGGCCGTCCGCCGAGTGGCCCTCGGCGATCGCCCGGTCCAGCAACTGTCGCATCGGGTCGAAGAGTTCGCCGCGTACGCCCTGGTCGGCGAAGGTGGCCAGGAGGTTCGGGAACGCCGCCTGGTTGACGGCCAGACTGGACACGTCGGTCAGGTGGCGGCCCGTGTCGACGGCCTCGGCCGTGCCGGGGACCAGGCCGCTCGTCATGGCCGTCAGCCAGTCGGAGAGCAGCGGGGCGAATTCCTGGGCGCTGATGTCCTGGGAACGGATCAGGGCGAACGACTGGGCCACCCCCATCACCATTCCGTACATGCCCGTCAGCAGGGACAGGTCGTACAGCGCCGCCAGGCCCGGGTCCGTGCCCGTCCAGCGGGTGCCGCCCAGGGCGGCGAGGGTCGGGCGATGCGTCTCGTACGCCTGCTGGTCGCCGCTGTAGAGGATGAAGGCGGCCGGGGTCGCGATCATCTGCGGTACGGCCATGATGCCGCCGTCGATGTAGGCGATGCCGTGTTCCTCCGCCCAGGCCGCGAACTTCCTTGCCTGGACCGGCGTTCCGTTGGTGACGTTCACCAGGGTGCGGCCCGCGAGGGCGGTGGTGTGCGGGTGGAGGAGTTCCGTCACGTCGTCGTATGTCGTGAGGCAGACGAGGGTGAGGGGGCTTGCTGCGATGGCTTCGGCCGGGGTGTCGGCGGGGGCCGCGCCTTGGGCCGCCAGCGGGCCCGTTTTCGACGTGGTGCGGTTCCAGATGGTGGTGGGGTGACCCGCCTTCAGGAGGGCGGTGGCCAGGGCCGTGCCCATGAGGCCCAGGCCGAGGACGGTTGCGGGCGCCTTCTCAGAGGTCGCTGTCAGGTCGTGTGCTGCCATGTCGACCATGCTTGTCGGGCGCCCAACTCGCCACAAGTACCGACTAATTGTTCAGCTGCTCACCTTTTGGTGAGTGAGCAGGTGGAGCAGTCGGCAGGTCATCAGGTGGATCACCAGGTGGGTCAGTAGGCGAGGGCGTCGGCCATGGACGCCTGCCAGTACGAGACGCTGACGCTGCTGTCGACGTACACGCCCTTCGCGGGGAGCGACGGGTGGGAGTTCGCGCCCTTGTCGAAGACGACCGCGAGGGACTTGGCCGTGTAGCCGTGGATACCGCTGCCGTCCGCCGAGGCCAGGAGCACGCTCGCGTAGCCGGACTCGCCCGGCGCCAGCGTGACCACCGCCTGCGGCTTGGAGTCCTCGAAGGCCGGCGGGACCGACTGGGCCTCGCCGAAGCGGACGGCGGGGTAGCCGGTGAGGTCGCAGTTCTTCGAGCCGGTGTTGGTGACGGTGAGGAGGAGGTGGTTCAGGGGACGGGTGACCTCTGTGGCGGTCGTTCGGGTGTTGGAGCCGGAGCAGGGGACGCGGGTGGCGGATGCGTTGTCCCCGGCCGTCGAGCCGGTCGAGCCGCCGGAGCCGGTCGATCCGGTCGAACCGCCCGAGCCGCCGGTGCCGCCGGTGCCGCCCGATCCTGTCGAGCCGTTCGAGGAGGAGCCCGCGGAGTCGGTCTGTCCGCCCGCGGCCGACCCTTCCCTCGGCTTGCCCGTGGGCGTCGTGGAATCGGCGGGGGAGGACGAGGCGGGGGAGGACGCGCCCTCGTCCCGGACGCCTTCTCCGCTGTTGCACGCCGACAGTGTCAGCGTGGCGATCGTGATCGCGGCGGCGGCGAGCACACGGGTGCGGGCGGTGCGAGTGGTACGTGCGGACATGGGTCATCCCCCTGGCTTGGAACGGGCGTTGAGGCAGACCGCTCGACCGGGTGCCGGGAGCGGCGTGCTTGGATGGCCCAAGCTTGTGCGGTGATCCGTCCCGACCGCCACAACTGCCGGGGCATCCGGGACGCTGGAATGCCCGCAACGGCTCTGACCTGGGGGAATGACCTCCCTCTGGAATGCGGGTCTGGGACGTGAGGAGAGGAGGAACGGTGGCGGCGGACGAGTTCCCGGAGCTGTTGGGGGAGTTGAAGCAGCGGTCCGGGCTCAGCTACGGGGTGCTGGGGAAGCGGCTCCACATGAGTGCGTCGACGCTTCACCGGTACGTCAACGGGGATGCCGTACCGACGGATTACGCCCCCGTGGAGCGGTTCGCCCGGGTGTGCAGGGCGACGCCCGAGGAGCTGGTGGAGCTGCATCGGCGGTGGGTGCTGGCGGACGCCCGGCGGGGGCAGAAGCCGGTTGAGGGCGAGGGCTCTGCTGGTGGGGCCCCTGCCGGGGAGGAGCCGGCGTCGACGGGCGGGAGTGAGCCGGATTCCGGGCCCCGGCCCGAGTCCGGGACTGCGTCCGGAGCCGTTCCCGAAGGCGGGCGTGGGTCCTCCCTGCCGAGGGCTCCGGCGGTGTCGGACGCTCCGGTGGCGCGGCGTCGGCGTACCGCCGTCCTCGCCGGTGTCGCCGTGGCCGCCGCTGTCGTGTCGGCCGCGCTCCTCGTGAACCTCGTGCCCGGCGGCGGCGAGGACGATCAGGGCAAGAAGCAGTCGGTGGGGGCCGCCGCCGAGTCCGCCGACAGCGGTTCCGGGGACGGTGATTCCGCCGACGGGGAGGGCGCGAAGGGGAAGAAGTCGGCTTCGCCCTCCGCCTCGCGCCGTGACAGTCCCGCGGCTTCCGCCTCCGCCTCCGCCTCGCGGAGTGGCGGGGCCGGGGCCGGGGCGGCTCAGGACGGCGGGGGCGGGGCCGAGAACGGTGCCGGTGCGCCCAGGGTCGCCGTCAATCCGTACGACTGGGAAGGGCCCTGCAGCCAGCACTACCTGGTCGACCGGGAGGCCGAGCAGGTGGTTCCGCCGCCGAGTGAGGCCGACGCGCGTGGGTGGGTGACCGCGCTCGGTGCGGTGGCCGGTGGGCAGCAGATGCTCGCGTTGACCGTGCAGGGCACGGGGAAGGCCACCGTCGTACTGGACGAGCTGCATGTGCGGGTGGTGGAGAAGAGCGCGCCGCTCGCCTGGAACGACTTCGCGATGGGCGTCGGGTGCGGAGGCGGCGTGGAGACGGCGTCGTTCGGCGTGAACCTCGATGCCGGGCGGCCCGAGACCTCGCCCAAGGCCGGGCAGCGGGACTTCCCCTACAAGGTGAGCGAGTCCGATCCCGAGGTCTTCTACATCTTCGCGGACGCGCGGGCGCACTACGTGAGCTGGTACCTGGAGCTGGACTGGTCCAGCGGCAGCGAGAGCGGCACGGTACGAGTCGACGACAGGGGCAAGCCCTTCCGGACGAGCGGGAACGTGGGGCGGCCCGCGTACCACTATCCGCTCGGTGACTCCGAATGGAGCCGGAACGAGCACGAGCCCGACATTCCCGGCTGATGCCGGGATGGCCGGATCTCTGGATCTCACCCTGAGGGCACCAACAAGTCGCCCTGAGAGTTAGGTTGTTGCCCGTTGAATCACGCGACTCTCCAGGGAGAGGCCTTATGCCCGGTGATGCTCTCAGCCAGGACCCCGCCGAGCTGAGAAGGAGGATCGACACCACCAAGGCGCACCCGGCCCGCGTCTACGACGTCTTCCTCGGGGGCAAGGACAACTACCCGACGGACCGCGCCGCGGCCGCCGCGGCGCTCGCGGCCAACCCGCGCGGCTACCTCGACGTCCGGCACAACCGTGACTTCATGCGCCGGGCCGTGACCCGGCTGGCGACGGAGCACGGCATCCGGCAGTTCCTCGACATCGGCACCGGGCTGCCGACCGCGGACAACGTCCACCAGATCGCCCAGCGGATCATCCCCGAGTCGCGGGTCGTGTACGTCGATCACGACCCGGTGGTGCTCGCGCACGCGCGCGCCCTGCTGACCAGCGGTCCCGAGGGCCGTACCGACTACATCGACGCCGACCTGCGCAACCCCGACCAGATCCTCGAACAGGCCAGGAAGACCCTCGACTTCGACGAGCCGATGGCGCTCGTCCTCGTGGCCCTCCTGCACTTCGTCGAGGACGAGGACGCCTACCCGATCGTGCGCGACCTGATGGACGCGCTGCCGTCCGGCAGCCACCTCGTGATCAGCCACATCACCGAGGACCTCAACGCCGAGAACATCCGCGCGGTCCAGCGGACGTACACCGAGCGCGGGTTCACCTTCGTACTGCGGTCCAAGGAGGAGGTGGAGCGGTTCTTCACGGAGACCCCCGGCACCGAGCTGGAGGAGCCCGGTGTCGTCCCCGTCCACCACTGGTTCCCGAGTCCGGCGCCCGCCCCCGAGGCCGTCGACGCGGCCTACTTCGAGACCCTCGACGACATCGAGAAGATTCGCTACCGGGACATCAACGACGTCACGGACGCCGACATCAACGTGTACGGGGCGGTCGGGCGCAAGGCCTGAGGACCGTGGCCCGAACCCCTGACTCAGTCCTACCGGATGACTCGCAGCCCGACCGGACGACTCAGTCCCACCGGAACGACCAGGTGCGTGCGCCGAGTACCTCGTGCTCGGCGTACGCCCGCAGGGAGTCGTGGCTGCCCTGGTCGATGTTGTCCGGGCAGAACGCGTAGTGCTCGGCGGCGATCGCCTCGGCCTCGGCCAGGGTCTCCGGCGGGGCGGCCGCCACGGAGACGACCAGCCGGTCGAAGGTGAGCGCCACGACCCGTATGCCGAAGCGGTCCTCCCATGAACGCAGGACCGCGCACAGGGCCGCCACGTCGTTCGCGTAGGTGACCGGACCGCACCAGCCGATGGCGGCCGGGATGTCCGCGCTGCGGCGGGCCGGGACGAGGGCGAGACGCGGCTCCTTCAGCCAACCCGAGCCGTCGACAAGGGAGTCGGCCGTCTCCGCCGCCCGCGCGTCCGGGTCGGCTTCGAGGGGGCCCGCCGTGGCGAGGCCGGGCCAGTCGGCGTCCTCCGCCTCCGCCGCGTACTCCTCCCAGAACTCCGCGAGTACCTCCTCGGCGTCGTGGTCGCCCGGATACGACGCGAGGTCCGGGTCCAACTCCCACTTGTCCGGGTGGGATTCGCCGCCCTCGCCCCCGCCCAGCAGGACCGGGTGCAGACCGGCCGCGCGGCGGGCCGACGCCAGGCGCAGCCAGTCGCCCGGGGCCGCCGGGGCGTCGGCACGCCACAGCAGCGGTTCGGGCCACGGGCCGTCGACCGTCGTGTAGAGCAGGGTCCCGGGCGGGAGATGGAGACCGAGCGAGCGGCCGGTCGGATCGGCCGCCAGCGTCGGCAGCTGGTTCGGAAGAGTCGCCATGCCCGTGACTTTAGGGCCCGCCACTGACAACGGCCCCGGAGGCCACCGGCGACGGCCGCAGCGCCACGCTCGACCGAACCGCGGCCAACGGCTCGCGTCAGTCCGGGCGGCGGCCCGCCAACTCGTACGGCGGCCCCTCAGCCCATGCCGAACCACGTCTCCGCGAGCGCGTCCAGCGTCGGCTCCGGCGGCTTGGGCATCGCCCGCATGTACCCGGGCAGGTTGCTGTAGACGTGCAGCAGCGTGTACGCCATGAGCTTGTGCGGGTCGAACGGCGGGCGCCCGTACGCCTCGTAGAACCGCTTCAGCAGCTGGGGCTGCCCGCAGGAGACGTACAGGCCCACGCCCACGAAGTCGTACGCCGGGTCGCCGATCATCGCCGGCTCGAAGTCGAACAGGCCCGTCAGACGCCAGCCGTCCGGGTCCACGGTCAGATGCTGGCGATGGAACTCGGTGTGCAGCAGAACGCGCCGCGGCGGCGCGGCCAGCGGCACCGACCCCAGGAACCACGGAATCTGCTCCAGCCACGGCTCCGGCAGCCCCGCCTCACGCTGCAGCGCCACCGCGTTCGCGCGCTGCATGTCGACGAACATGCCCCAGTCGGACGGGCCGAGCGAGGTCGCGAGCGGCGCCGGGTCCAACGAGTGCAGCTCCGCGAGGAGCTCGCCGGCCTCCGTGACGATACGGTCCTGCTCCGCGGCCGGAATCCGCGGCCACGCGCCCGCGAGGCTCTCGCCGGGCAGTCGGGACATGTGGACGAAGTACCAGCCGTTCTTGTACGCGCCCGCCGAGTACAACTGCGGTGTTGGAACCGGCAGTTTGCCGTACAGGTGGCTCAGCACCCGCTCCTCGCGCATGGCTTGCACCTTCTCGAAGGCGGGGAACAGCTTCACCACGTTCGAGGCGCCGACGGAGTACACCGGCAGTGAGCCTTCGTAGAAGCGCACCAACGGCTTCGGGTGCAGTCCGAGGCGCTCGCACAGGTCCGCGACGGCGGGCCTCAGCAAGGCCTCGTCGTGGACGACCTCCTCCAGCTCTTCGCCGGTCTCAACGAGTGGCAGCATGACTGGTCAACACCGTCCGGGTGACTGAGGTGACGGAGAAGGGCAGTGCGGTGCTCATTGCGCTCCCAGCGTGCGGTCCAACAGGGCTCTGATTTCCCTGGAGTTGGGGTGTGCGCCCCGCAGCATCGCACACTTCGGGGTGACGTCGGACACCTCGGCCCACGGCTCTCACGCTCGGTGTCCGCGCCTCCGGCGGGTCCGGCGGAAGAGGTGGCTCCGCCGGTCCCTGGGTGAGGTGCCGGACGTCGCGGGCGAGGAGGGGCAGGCGTATGCGACGGGCCCGGGTGCGGTGCCCGCCCCGCGGAATCCCAGGTCGGACGAGGGACCCATCACCTGTATCCCGAGAGCACCGCTGACGTGTACGCCTTCAACGCGGTTCACCCGAACGGTATAAAGGGGCGCTGGTTGTCATACCGGCGAACGGAACGGTCCTGGAACTCACCTGGGAACGAACGCGGAGATCAGAGGCGCTCGGGCGTCCTGATCCCCAGCAATGCCATGCCCTGGTGGAGCGTGCGGGCCGTGATGTCGCAGAGGAAGAGGCGGTTCTCGACCTGGGCCGGGGTGTCCGCCTTCAGGACCGGGCACTCGGCGTAGAACGTCGTGTAGAGCGAGGCCAGTTGGTAGAGGTACGCGGTCAGCTTGTGCGGCGCGTACTCCTCGGCCGCCTCCGCCACCGTCTCCGCGAACCGGTCCGCATGCAGGCCCAACTGCCGCTCAGCGGGGGCCAGTTCCAGCTCCGGGTGCGCGACCGGGCGTACGTCCCCGGCCTTGCGCAGGATCGACTGGATACGGGCGTACGCGTACTGGAGGTACACCGACGTGTCGCCGTTGAGCGACACCATCTGGTCCAGGTCGAACTTGTAGTCGCGGTTCGCCGACGTCGACAGGTCCGCGTACTTCACCGCGCCGATGCCGACCTGGGCACCCCGCTCGGCGATCTCCTCCTCCGAGAGGTCCTGCGCCTTCTCCCGCACGACGGCGGAGGCGCGGTCGACCGCCTCGTCGAGAAGGTCGACCAGCCGGACCGTCTCGCCCTCACGGGTCTTGAACGGCTTGCCGTCCTTGCCCAGCACGGTGCCGAAGGCCAACTGCTCCGCCTTCGTGTCGCCATTCAGCCAGCCCGCCCTGCGCGCCGTCTCGAAGACCATCTTGAAGTGCAGGGACTGGCGGGCGTCGACCACGTAAACGATCTTGCTCGCCTTCAGGTTGAAGACGCGGTCCCTGATCGCCGAGAGGTCCGTCGCCGCGTAGCCGTAGCCGCCGTCCGACTTCTTCACGATCAGCGGGACCAGGTTGCCGTCCGGACCCTTGATGTCGTCGAAGAACACGCAGAGGGCGCCCTCGGAGCGCACCGCGACCCCTGACTCCTCCAGGAGCCGGCACGTCTCGTCCAGCATGTCGTTGTAACCCGACTCGCCGACGATGTCCGGGTCCCGGATCTCCATGTCCAGCTTCTCGAAGACCGAGAAGAAGTAGATCTTCGACTCGTCCACGAACTTCTGCCACGCGGCGAGGGTCTTCGGGTCGCCCGCCTGAAGGTCGACCACCCGGCGCCGCGCCCGCGTCTTGAACTCCTCGTCGGAGTCGAAGTGCGCGCGTGCCGCCTTGTAGAGGCGGTCGAGGTTCGACATCGCCTCCTCGCCCGTCACCTGGGCGTCCTCGTGGTCCAGCTCGTGCGGGTGCTCGTCCAGATACTGGATGAGCATGCCGAACTGGGTGCCCCAGTCGCCGATGTGATGCCGCCTGACGACGGTTTCGCCGACGAACTCCAGCATCTGGACCACCGCGTCGCCGATCACCGCGGAGCGGAGGTGGCCTACGTGCATCTCCTTCGCCACGTTCGGCTGCGCGTAGTCGACGACCGTCGTGCCCGGCTGATCGGTGAACGGCACGCCCAGGCGGCCCGCCGGATCCGTGGCGCGGGACGCCAGGTTCTCCGTGATCGCCTTGTCCGTGATCGTGATGTTCAGGAACCCGGGTCCTGAGACCTCGATGTCCTTGATCACGTCACCCGTGACGATCCCGCCGACGACCTGCGTCGCCAGATCACGGGGGTTGGCCTTCGCCTTCTTCGCCAGGGCGAGGATCCCGTTGGCCTGGAAGTCCGCCCGGTCGCTGCGTCGCAGCAGCGGGTCCGCGTCCGCGGTCTCCGGCAGAGCTGCCGTGAGCGCGGCCGCTAGGCGCTGGTGGACGGTGGCGGTGAGGGACGTGACCGAGGCCATGGGGTGGGTGCCGTTCTCCTCGTGGGTACGGGTGAATGGCCAGTATCCCACGGTGGGTAAAGGGGTTTTTCGCCCCCGCCGCCCCTGCCCTTCCCATCTCTGGGAGCTACGCCCCAGAGACCCCTTCGGCCTGGACGGCCTCGCCCCCAAGCGCCGGACGGGCTGATTGGCGACGGCCCGGCCTCGAAAATCCAGCCCCGCCGGCGTTTGAAGAGCCAGATCCCGAGGGCGTTGAAAAGCCGTTTTCGTGGATGCGGGCGGAGCTGGGAGAATGGGGCGGTCAGCCGTGCGAACCGTACCGCCGGCTCATGACGAATCATTGAGAAAGAAGGACGTGCCGATCGTGGCTCAGAGCACCGAGACCACCGACTGGGTCTCCCGTTTCGCGGATGAGGTCATCGAGGAGTCGGAGCGCCGAGCCCCGGGCAAACCTGTCGTCGTCGCGTCCGGGCTGTCGCCCTCCGGGCCGATCCACCTCGGGAACCTGCGCGAGGTCATGACACCGCACCTCGTCGCCGACGAGATCCGGCGCCGTGGCCACCAGGTCAGGCACCTCATCTCCTGGGACGACTACGACAGGTACCGCAAGGTGCCGAACGGCGTCGCCGGAGTCGACGAGTCCTGGGCCGAGCACATCGGCAGGCCCCTGACCTCCGTCCCGGCCCCGAAGGGCTCCCCGCACCCGAACTGGGCCGAGCACTTCAAGGCCGCCATGATCGACGCGCTCGCCGAGCTGGGCGTCGAGTTCGACGGCATCAGCCAGACCGAGCAGTACACGAGCGGTGTGTACCGCGAGCAGGTCCTGCACGCCATGAAGCACCGCGGGGACATCGACGCGATCCTCGAGCAGTACCGGACCAAGAAGGCCCCGCCCAAGAAGCAGCAGGGGCAGAAGCCCGTCGACGAGGCCGAGCTGGAGGCCGCAGAAGGCTCGGGCGCGGCCGCCGAGGACGACGGCACCGGCACCGCCGGGTACTTCCCGTACAAGCCCTACTGCGGCGGCTGCGGCAAGGACCTCACCACCGTCACCGCGTACGACGACGACACCACCGAGCTCACGTACACCTGCGCCGCGTGCGGCTTCTCGGAGACCGTCCGGCTCAGCGAGTTCAACCGCGGCAAGCTGGTGTGGAAGGTCGACTGGCCGATGCGGTGGGCGTACGAGGGTGTCGTCTTCGAGCCGAGTGGGGTCGACCACTCGTCTCCCGGCTCCAGCTTCCAGGTCGGCGGACAGATCGTCGGGAGCGTCTTCGACGGCAAGCAGCCCATCGGTCCCATGTACGCCTTCGTGGGGATCTCCGGGATGGCGAAGATGTCGTCCTCCAGGGGTGGGGTGCCGACTCCGGGCGACGCGCTGAAGATCATGGAGCCGCAGCTCCTGCGTTGGCTCTACGCCCGCCGCCGGCCCAACCAGTCATTCAAGATCGCCTTCGACCAGGAGATCCAGCGGCTCTACGACGAGTGGGACAAGCTGGCCGCGAAGGTCACCGACGGGTCCGCCCTCCCCGGGGACGTCGCCGCCTACTCGCGCGCCGTCGGCACCGCCGCCGGTGAGCTGCCGAAGACCCCCCGCCCGATGGCGTACCGCACGCTCGCATCCGTCGCCGACATCACCGCCGGCGCCCAGGACCAGACCCTGCGCATCCTCAGCGAGCTCGACCCCGCCAACCCGCTCCCCTCGCTCGACGAGGTCCGCCCGCGGCTCGACAAGGCCGAGGCCTGGATCAACACCCAGGTCCCGGCCGACCAGCGCACCGTCGTCCGCGAGGAGGCCGACGTCGAGCTGCTCAAGTCCCTCGACGACCAGGGGCGCGAGTCGTTGCGGCTGCTGCTGGACGGGCTCGACTCGCACTGGTCCCTGGACGGGCTCACCCACCTCGTCTACGGCGTTCCCAAGGTCCAGGCCGGCTTCCCCGCCGACGCCACGCCCAAGGAACTGCCGGCGGAGATCAAGGTCGCCCAGCGCACGTTCTTCGCGCTGCTCTACCACCTGCTCGTCGGGCGCGACACCGGGCCCCGGCTGCCCACGCTGCTCCTCGCGGTGGGACAGGAGCGGGTGAGGAAACTCCTCGCCGTGTGAGTACGGCTCGTTGTACGAGGATGGGGCGCCCGGTGAGATCCGGGCGCCCCATCCTCGTACCGCATCCTCGTACCGCCGGGTGTTCCCGGGCCCTACGCGATGTGGTCCTCTTGCAGTTCCACGGTGTGGCGGTTGGTGAACCGGGTCACCAGGCGCTTGGTCTCCGGCTCCGGGAGGCTGATGCGGAACTCGGCCTCGACGTTGTCACCGAACTCACGCGGGGTCGGGTAATTGCCGTTTATCGACTGCTTGAAGACCTTGTAGTACGACTCCTCGTCCGGCTCCGGAGACGGGGCGCTCCCGCCCTCACCGAGCGGACGGGTGCGGTTGGGGCCGGACGGGATGGGGAACGTGCCCGTCTCCTCCGGGGACGGTTCCGGCTCCTCGTACGCCGGTGACGGTGCCTGAGCCGCGTAGACCTGCTGCTCCTCGTACACCTGCGGCTGCTCGGCCTCGTACACCTGCCGCTGCTCGGTCTCGTACTGGGCCTGCTGTGCCTCGTACTGGGCCCACATCTGGTCCGGAACGTACGAAGGGTCGTAGCCGCCCTCGTAGACGATCTCCTGCGGCGACTGCGGAGGCGCGAACCAGGGGCTCGAGTCGGGCTCCGGCTCCTGCGCGTACTCCAACTGCTCCGGGATCTCCTGGCTGGGGTCGCGGTCGGGCTCCTGGCGGCGCTGCTCGACGGGAGATGCTCCCGGGCCGACCTGTGCCGGGGCGGCCGCCGGTGCGTCGGCCCGCTCCAGCTCCGTCTGCTGCCGGGGCGCCGGAGGCAGCAGCGCCGGCTCGATGCCCGCCGCCGCCAGGCCCGAGGGGGCCGTCTCCGCCAGCGGCACCCCGTAGCGGGCCAGCCTCAGCGGCATCAGGGACTCCACCGGGGCCTTGCGGCGCCAGGCGCGGCCGAAGCGGGAGCGCAGGCGGGCCTGGTAGACGAGACGTTCCTGCTCCAGCTTGATGACCTGCTCGTAGGAGCGGAGCTCCCACAGCTTCATCCGGCGCCAGAGGAGGAACGTCGGCAGCGGAGAGAGCAGCCAGCGCGTGAGGCGTACGCCCTCCATGTGCTTGTCGGCCGTGATGTCCGCGATCCGGCCGATCGCGTGCCGGGCCGCTTCGACCGAGACGACGAACAGGATCGGGATGACGGCGTGCATGCCCACGCCCAGCGGATCCGGCCACGCGGCCGCGCCGTTGAACGCGATCGTCGCCGCCGTCAGCAGCCACGCCGTCTGGCGCAGGAGGGGGAAGGGGATCCTGATCCAGGTCAGGAGCAGGTCGAGCGCGAGCAGGACACAGATGCCCATGTCGATGCCGATCGGGAAGACGTAGCTGAACTTCCCGAAGCCCTTCTGCAGGGCGAGCTCGCGTACCGCCGCGTACGAACCGGCGAAGCCGATACCGGCGATGACGACAGCTCCGAAGACGACCACCCCGATGAGCATCCGGTGCGTCTTTGTGAGCTGCATTGGCGCGGTCACCCGTACTCCCCTCCCATAAAAGCCTGTTGCGCGCAACAGGGTGGCACATGTGTACGGGGTACGGGTGCGCAGTACGGCAGGAGCCCGGTCTCCGAGGGGGCCGGGCTCCCGCAAACGTCCTGGTCCGACTGCGAGTTCGGTGGCATCCGGATTGGACGCCTCAGTCCTGCCTCAGTCCGGTCTCAGCCCGGTTTCAGCTCTTCGTCGAGGACTTGCTCGGGCTCGCGGAGGGCTTGGCGGACTTGGCCGGGCCCTCGCTCGCGCCCTTGCCCGGGCTGCTGCTGGGGCTGTTGCTGGGGCTCTTGCTCGGGGAGGCGCCGGAGTCGGCCGCTCCGCCCGCCCCGTTCGCCGTCACCACCGCCTGTACGGCCTCCTTGGCGGCCTTCTGAGCCGCCTTCGACAGGTCCTCCACCTTCGGGGCCCTGTCGCCCGCCAGGCCCGCGCCGTTGTAGTCGAGCGTCACAACGACGTTCTCGACCCGGGTCACGACCGTCTGCTGCTTGAAGGCGCCTTCCTTCTTCTTCAGGTCGTACGTCACCAGCGTCGCCTCCTCGCCCGTACCGGTCACCGGCTGCGACTTGACGCTCTTCGCGCCGGTCACCGACCGCGCGTCCTCGACCTGCTCCGCGTAGTACTCCGCGGCGAGCTTGTCGCCCGCGCCGCGGGTCTCGCTCGACTCGAAACGCAGCAGGGACACATTCAGCCAGCGGAACTGCGAGCCCTTCACGCCGTTGTTGTCCAGACTGTTCCAGGAGCAGCTGCCACGCGTCCCCGTATCATCCGACTTGCCCTCCTTGTCGGACTTGGTGCCCTGCGGTACCAACTCCTTCAGAGTCTTCGACGAGAACACGTCGCAAGGCTGCGGAAGCTTCGCGTACGCCGCCTCCTTCACCACCGAACCCGCCGCCGTGGCGGACGAGCCGGAAGCGGACGCCTCGGCGCCGGAGTCCTTCTTCGCGTCACCGGAGTCGGAGCCGGAGTCCGAAGAACAACCGGAGACGACAAGCATCGCCGGGACGGCGGCCGCGCAGACAAGGATGCGGGTGAGTCGCTGACGCTGTCGCTGTGCGGGTCGGTGCATGGTTCCTTCACTCAAGACGCTCGGGTGTGCGTGCGAACGGCCGCGTCCTCGGCCGGCCGCACTCGGTCGGGTCCGAGGGGCCACGGTACGCCGTACGAGACAGGTGTGACTCTGGTTCCGCCGACCCCGAAACCCCCGACAACCGCCCCTACTCGTCGAACGTCTCCGCGAGCTGACCCGCCAGCTTCCGTGCCCTGTCCTGCATTTCCTCGCTGCTCGGGACGTCGGTCGTGGTCGCCGGCTGCTCGTCGTACTGGATCGTCACGATCACGTTGGACGTGCGGAACACCACAGTCACCGTGCGCTGCTGGGAACTGCCCAACGCGTCGTCCAGGAACGCCTGGTCGCCCAGATCGTCGAGAACGCGGGGCTGAAAGGCGGCGGGCGTGGACCCCGATGCCGAAGTGCCGTCCGCGCTGTCCGAGGGGCTCGTCGAAGGGGTGGCGGAAGCGCTGTCGTCGCTGTTCTCACCCGACGGCGTGCCGGACTCGCCCGAGGACGGGGTCGAGCCGGCCTCGCCTGACACCTCGTCCGAACCAGCCTCGTCCGAACCGGCCTCGTTCGAGGGGGACTCGTCGGAAGAGGACCCGGAGGGCTCCGGGAGGTCCGCCGCCGCCTCCTTCGTCGCGAAGATCTCCGTCGCGCGGTCGTCGTCGCTGACGGCGTTCTTGTACGACACCACACGCTCGAAGTCCACCCACAGGTGATCCGTGGCGTTCCTCGACTCCACCTTCCAGCGGCAGCCGACCGTCCGGTCCGTGTCGTACGTCTGCGTCGCCGTGCCCTCGTACGCCTTCTCGCGCTGCTCCTCGTCCGTGACCTGCTTGATGCCCGGCAGAAGAGAGTCCAGCGTGCCCTGGGACACGGCGGCGCACGGCTCCGGAAGCGTGCGGTACTTGCCGGGCTGCGCCTCGGCGGTCGTGGTGGCCGTGTCGCCCGGCTTCTGGTCCGTCGTCTCTTCGCCGTCCTCCGATCCACCGGTGCAGCCGACCAGCAGCACCGCGAGGAGCGCGGCGACGCCGGATACGTACGCCTTCCGCTGCACGGTGGGGCTCCTCTCGACGTTCCCGACGGGTCGTGACCCCGGGTGTCCTGTGGTTATTCGGTTGCCGCGCGGGGGCGGCCCCTGGAGACAATGTGTATCGCACGCACTGCCGTGAACGCCGGTCCGTTGTCCCATACGTTGACCTTGGCGCTGGTTTTGCGGTTTATGACTTCTGCTTGGCTTCGGGGGAATGAGGACGATATGTCGTACGTGGAAGTACCGGGCGCGAAGGTTCCGATCCGGATGTGGGCGGACCCGGGGGCGGTTGAGGACGTCGCGATGCAGCAGCTGCGCAACGTCTCGACGCTGCCCTGGATCAAGGGGCTGGCCGTGATGCCGGATGTGCATTACGGGAAGGGTGCGACGGTTGGGTCCGTCATCGCGATGCAGGGGGCGGTGTGTCCTGCGGCGGTGGGGGTGGACATCGGGTGCGGGATGTCCGCGGTCAAGACGTCTCTGACGGCCAATGATCTGCCGGGGGATCTTTCTCGGCTTCGGTCGAAGGTTGAGGAGGCTATTCCGGTGGGGCGGGGGATGCATGACGATGCCGTCCATCCCGGCCGACTGCACGGCTTCGCCACGGCCGGCTGGGACGACTTCTGGGGGCGGTTCGACGGGATCGCCGAAGCGGTCAAATTCCGTGAGGAACGTGCCACGAAGCAGATGGGTACGCTCGGATCGGGGAATCATATGATCGAATTGTGCACGGATTCGATCGGTTCGGTCTGGCTCATGCTTCACTCCGGGTCTCGGAACATCGGTAAGGAGCTGGCCGAATACCACATCGGTGTGGCCCAGAAACTTCCGCACAACCAGGGTCTGGTCGATCGGGACCTTGCGGTGTTCGTTTCGGACACCCCGCAGATGGCGGCCTACCGAAACGATCTGTACTGGGCTCAGGAGTACGCCAAATACAACCGCGCGATCATGATGGGACTTCTCAAGGACGTGGTCCGCAGGGAGTTCAAGAAGGCGAAGCCGACCTTCGAGCAGGAGATTTCCTGCCACCACAACTACGTCGCGGAGGAGCGGTACGAGGGAATGGATCTGCTGGTAACCCGCAAGGGCGCGATCCGCGCGGGCTCCGGCGAGTACGGGATCATCCCGGGCTCCATGGGTACCAGCTCGTACATCGTGAAGGGGCTCGGTAACGAGAAGGCCTTCAACTCGGCGTCGCACGGCGCGGGTCGGCGCATGAGCCGCAACGCGGCGAAGCGCCGTTTCACGATGAAGGATCTGGAAGAGCAGACGCGGGGTGTGGAGTGCCGTAAGGACTCCGGTGTGCTTGACGAGATTCCGGGGGCGTACAAGAACATCGACCAGGTGATGGAGCAGCAGCGCGATCTCGTCGAGGTCGTGGCGAAGCTGAAGCAGTTCGTGTGCGTGAAGGGCTGAACTGGCAGAGGGGCCCGAGCCGTTGCTGGCTCGGGCCCCTCTGTTCAGTCGATCGTTAATTGCCGCTGGGCATTGGCACTAGGCCGGTGCGCAGGCGCCAGAGGCGGATGTAGCAGCTCTTCTCGGTTCGGCCCAGTTCTTTGGCCGCTGCCGAATCGTTGTTCAGCCTCAGCAGTACTCGGTCCGGCGCCGACCGCTACTTCGCGTGTGTCACCGCGTAGATCATGACGAACGCCACGATGTGGATGCCGAAGAGGAAGTACGCGAGGTACCACCAGACGTAGCGTTCGTCCTTCTTCTCCTGGACCAGGCGGCGTTGCTCCTGTTCCCGGACGGACTGGTCGTGGACGGACTGGTCCTGGACGTGCTGGTCCCGGATGGGCTGGTCCTGCACGGCCTGCTGTTGGGTGGGCTCGTCCTGGGCCTGGGGCGGCTGCTTCTGGGCGGGTTCGGTGTCCGGCATTACAGCTCCCTGTGGACCTTCGTGTTGGAGGCCTGGGCCCGGGGGCGGACGACCAGGAGGTCGATGTTGACGTGGGAGGGGCGGGTGACCGCCCAGGTGATCGTGTCGGCGACGTCGTCCGCGGTCAGGGGGTTCGCGACGCCCGCGTAGACCTGCGCCGCCTTTTCCTCGTCGCCGCTGAAGCGGGTCAGGGCGAACTCGTCCGTCTTCACCATGCCGGGGGCGACCTCGATCACGCGGACCGGAGTGCCGACGATCTCCAGGCGGAGGGTCTCGGCGAGGACGTGTTCGGCGTGCTTGGCGGCCACGTAGCCCGCGCCGCCCTCGTACGTGCCGTGCCCCGCGGTCGAGGAGAGGACGACCACCGTGCCGTCGCCGCTCTCGGTCAGCGCGGGGAGCAGGGCCTGGGTGACGTTGAGGGTGCCGATGACGTTCGTCTCGTACATCTGGCGCCACTCCGCCGGGTCGCCGGTCGCCACCGGGTCCGCGCCCAGCGCGCCGCCCGCGTTGTTCACGAGCACGCCGATCGTCTTGAAAGCGGTGGCGAACTCGTCCACCGCGGCGCGGTCGGTGATGTCCAGTGCGTACGCCGTCGCCTGGCCGCCCGTCGCGTTGATCTCCTCCGCGAGCGCCTCGATACGGTCCTTGCGGCGGGCCGTGAGGACGACGCGGTAACCCTCGGCCGCCAGCTGCCGGGCCGTCGCGGCGCCGATTCCGCTGCTCGCGCCGGTGACGACGGCGATGCGGGAGGGGGCGGCGGGCGCGGTCATGGGCTGCTCCTCGGCGAGGGGTGCGGGCGGCGGCCCGGGGGCCGCTGCTCGCTCGTACGGGTGAGTGCTCGGGCGAATGCTCGGGCGGTTGGTTCGCCAGCCAGGATATGCGGGCAGGGCGTACGGCCGGTCGGTGACCTGATGCACGGGGTCGGGGACGGTGGGAAAATCGAGGTGGGTGATCCCCCGTGCAAGGAGGTGGATCATGGGACAGGCACGTGAGGTCATGGATCGGCTCACCGAGGCGGTCACCAACATTCCGGATCTCAAGGCACTCAGCGAGCTGTTCGCGACGGACGCGGTCGCCGTCACTCCCGACGGCGGGGAGATCCACGGGCGCGACCACATCGTCGAGTACTGGCGACAGATGACGGACGCGATCCCGGAGGGTACGTACGAGCCGGTGCACTCGTACGAGATCGGCAACACGGCCATCGACGAGGGCTTCTTCAGCGGCAAGAACACCGGGCCGATCCCGCTGCCCTCCGGTGAGTCACTGCCCGCGACCCAGAAGGAGATCAGGATCCGCGGGGTCGACTTCGCCACCATCGACGGGGAGGGTCGGATCGCCAGCTACCGGCTCTACTTCGATCAGCTGGACTTCCTGGTACAGCTGGGGCTGCTGCCGGAGAACCTGCCGGCCTGAGGCGTTCCTGCCTGCTTCACAGTCTCGCGGGTTCAGTCTCCCGGGTTTCAGTCTCCCGGGTTCAGCTTCGCGGCGCGTACATGATCACAGCCATGCCCGCGAGGCAGATCAGCGCGCCCGTCACGTCCCAGCGGTCGGGGCGGAAGCCGTCCGCGACCATGCCCCAGGCGAGGGAGCCGGCGACGAAGACCCCGCCGTACGCGGCGAGGATGCGGCCGAAGTTCGCGTCGGGCTGGAGCGTGGCGACGAAGCCGTACGCGCCGAGGGCCATGACGCCCCGCGCCGATCCACAGCCGGCCGCGGTGTTCGCGTACGCCCTGCCACACCAGCCACGCGCCGCCGATCTCGAAGAGCGCGGCGAGGACGAACAGGGTGACGGAGCGGAGGACGAGCATGCGGTCACCCTCGCATGCCCGCGTTCGGGGGTTCGTGGCGGCGGTTGGCGCCGGTTTCCTGCGTCTGACCCGCGCCTGACCTGAGCCTCACCCAGGCGGCCTTATCTCTGTCTCACCTGATGGGCGGCGCCTGCCGCACGGCCGAGGTGGCATACATCCGGTGACGTATGGACTGACACATGGGCTGGCATACGGACTGAGATCCGGGCCGACGCGGAGGACATGACACATGCGGATTCTTTGTGCGCTGGGTGCGGCCGTCGTGGTGGGTGGGGCCGCACCGGCAGTGACGGCGGCTCCGGCTGTGGCTTCGGCGGCGGCTCCCGAGGCAGATCTCGCCTATCACGGGTACGCGTCCATGGCGGGCGGGCGCGTGGCGTTGCGGATGACTCCGCGGAGCCACGGGCCGTCCGGCATCGCGGACGCGACGGTGCGGCTGCGGTGGTCGGTGCCGCTCGCGGACAGGCAGCGGCTGCCGGGCGGGTGCGCGCGTTCGGAGGCGCGGGCGGTGCTGTGCCGGACGGGTGCGTTGCCGGCGGACGGAGTGGGGAAGACGATCACCATGGCGGTAGGGCTGCGAGGGGCGCCGTCGGAGGTGAAGCTGGAAATCCACACGGTGTGGGGCGGAGGTGCTGTGGACCGCAATCACCGCAACGACCGGCAGAAGGTGCTGGTGCTGGACACCGGGGACACGTACGTCTTCTAGCCCGTCCTGGGCCCGTTCCGGTACGGCGACTTCTGCTGGTGCGGTTTCCGCGCGGCACAGGAGAAGAAGGGTGGACAGGTTCATGTCCGGGACAGCGCGTGAGCGGCTCCTTGACGAGCTGTCGGCGGTCTCGCGCCGCTACATGGCTTCGTACGCGCTCTTCAACCAGGCCGTCGCCGATCACCTGAAGCTGCATCCGACCGATCTGCAGTGCCTGAATCTGCTCAGCCTGGAGGACGGGCCCGTGACGACGGGGCGGATCGCCGAGCTGACGGGGCTGACGACCGGGTCGGCGACGCGTCTGGTGGACCGGCTGGAGAAGGCGGGTTACGTCGTGCGGGAGCGGGACGCGGCCGACCGGCGGCGGGTGCTCGTGGCGACGGTGCCGGAGCGGATCGCCGAGTTCGGCCGGTTGTGGGGTCGGCTGAGCGGCCGCTGGTACGAGCTGTTCGAGGGGCTGGAGGACCACGAGCTGGCTCTGCTCATCGGCCACATGGGTCGTACGGTCGAGTTCACGGCGGGCCAGATCACCCGCTTGAGGGAGGGCGCGCTCGACTCTCAGGCCGACGGCTCCTGAAGGCAACGGTTCTCAGGGACGGCGGTTTTCAGGGCAACGGTTCTCAGGGCAACGGTTCTCCGGGCAACAGCTCAGGATGATGACCCGTCGTAGTGCTCGCGCGCCTCGTTGACCTCCACGATGTGGACCTCCGCCCAGTCCTTCACGGCGGTGAGCAGACCGCTCAGGCCGGCGCCGAACGGAGTGCGCTCGTAGTCGACGCGCACCGGCACTGACGGGGTCACGGTCCGCGTCACGATGCCGTCGCGCTCCAGTGAACGCAGCGTCTGCGTCAGCATCTTGGGGCTGACGCCCGCGATCTTGCGGCCGAGGTCGCTGTAGCGCATCGGGCCGGCGGCGAGCGCGGAGACGATGAGGCTGACCCACTTGTCGCTGATCCGGTCGAGGAGTTGGTTGGTCGGGCAGCTCTTGAGGAACGCGTCGTACTCGACCCGTGCCTGCTCACACCGCTGAGCCGCGGTCCTGGTCGCCATCGTCCGCTCACCTCCGAGTGACGTACGCACCCGGTCGGCTGCTGTCTCCCGCGCGTGGCTGTCGCGTGGCTGTCGCGTGGTTATTACGAGGGATGCACCCCGCCCGCGTACGCCGTCGGCGGCACGCCCACCGTCGCCGTGAAGTCCCGTATCAGGTGGGCCTGGTCCGCGTAGCCGAGGTCGGCGGCGAGGGTGGCCCAGTCGACGGTCGGCGTGGACTTGGCGCGCTCGAGGGCCTCGTGGATGCGGTAGCGGAGGATGATCCACTTGGGGCCCACGCCGACGTACGCCGAGAAGAGGCGCTGCATCGCTCGCACCGTCATGCCCTCCGCGCGAGCGAAGTCGCCGACACGGCGGATCGTGCGGTCGGTGCGGATGCGGTCGACGAGGCCCATTGCCAGGTCGGCCTCGGGGTCGGGGGCCGGCGCGAGGCCGAGGAGGAACGCGTCGAGTGCGGCGACGCGGGCGTTCTCGTCGGCCGGGGTGAGGACTGCCGTGTCATTCCCTTGGCCGGCGGGGAGGACGTCGGCCAGGGGGAGGCGCTTGCCCGTCCAGTCCGACACCGGGTGCCCCGGCGCGAAGGGGCGGAAGCTGCCGGGCCGGAACTTGATGCCGCACACCCGTCCCCGCCCCTCCAGCTTCTGCGTGAAGAGGCCGAGCTGGATGCCCGCGACCTCGACGAAGGGGGCCTGGCCCTCGAACTGCTGGAAGACGATGTGGACGGCGGGGTGCGGGACCACGTGGGAGACGTACGGCTCGGGAAGGTCCCAGTCGATCAGCCAGTAGTGCTCTACGTGGCGGCGGAGGGGTTCGGCGGGCTCGGGGCGGCGGAAGTCCACGCGCGCGAAGAGCTCCGCGGCGCCGACGATGCCTCGGGTGTCGCGGCGTGGGGCGGCCATGTGGGGATCGTAGGGCGAGGCACTGACATTGATGCTGATACGCGGATTTCGGTGGTCAACGTTGGTGTGCCCACACCTGTGGGCCCACGCGCATGTGCCGACACCCGGAGGCCCGCACGCGTCTGCCAACGCCGGTGGGCCAACGTTCGTGGGCCAACGCCCGTAGGTCAACGCCTGAAGGTCAACCCCCGTATGCCCACACCCATAGCTCAACGCTGGGAAGCCAACACTCCCGGCCGGCGCCCCCACTGCCGCACCCGCTGCCATGTCCTACGCCTCCGCTCGCGGGCCCAGACCGTCGCACGGACGCGGGCTCGGGTCCATGCTCGGCGGCCCCGGGTCGCCTTGAGTTCCGCGAACAACGCCTCGTAGCGGTTCATGATCGGCTCGGGGTCGTAGCGGTGGGAGCTCTTCAGCGCCGCCTCGCCCATCGCGCGGCGCAGGGGCTCGTCCACGATCAGGTCGAGCATCGCCTCGGCGAGGGCGCGGGCGTCGCCCACGGGGACCAGGAGGCCGTCGACGCCCTCCGTGATGATCTCGGCGGGGCCCAGCGGGCAGTTCGTGCTGATGACCGGGACTCCGCAGCGCATCGCCTCGACCAGCGTCATCCCGAACGACTCCGCGTCCGAGGCCGAGACGACCAGCGCCGACTTCGCGAACTCGCGCTCGATGGGCGTCTGCGGTCCCATGAGGCGTATGTGTCCGGCCAGGCCCAGGCCGTCGATCAGGTACTGGAGTTGTTCCCGTTCGGGGCCGCCGCCGTAGATCCGCAGGCTCCAGTCCGGTTCCTTCGAGGCGACCGCCGAGAAGGCTTCGATCAGCAGGTCGAAGCGTTTGCCGGGGACCAACCGCCCGGCCGCGGCCACCACCTTCCCGTTCCCGTTCCCGTTCCCGCTCCCGCTCGCGTCGCGGGTCGCGTCGCCTGTTGGATCCCCCGGCGCCGGCACGATGTTCGGCACCGCCGCGACCCGTACCCCCGGCAACGGCATCCGTCGCCGGTACACCCGCGCGTCCGCCTCCGTCGTCGTCACCACCGCGTCGAGCACGCGGTAGTGGTGGGCCAGTGCACTCCGCAGCCGTTTGCTGTGGGCGTCGTGGCGCAGGTGTTCCTGGGCGATGCGCAGGGCCCGGCGCGGTGCGAAGCGGGAGATGTAGACGTTGATGCCGGGCCGTGTGCCGATCACCACGTCGGCGTCGCAGTGGGAGAGGTAGTCACGTACGCGTACATCGGTGAGCCGGGTGTACTGCCCGAACCGCTTGTCGGAGGCGGGGAAGTCGACGGCCGGCAGCGCGTGCGCGGGGTCCGCGAGGTCAGGGCTGCCGTCCCGTACGTCCACCAGCGGGACCACCGTGATCCGCGGATCGATGTCGAAGCGCGGCACGTCGCGGTGCCGCCTCATCGACACGATCTCCACCTCGTGCCGCTCGGCGAGCGCCGTCGCGAGGTTGAGCGTGGTGCGGACGGTGCCCCCGATGGCGTACGCGTTGTGGAGCAGAAACACGATCTTCGTGCGGTCCGAATCGCTTCTGCGACTCAC
Organism: Streptomyces sp. 2A115; assembly: GCF_052245575.1. Taxonomy (NCBI): domain Bacteria; kingdom Bacillati; phylum Actinomycetota; class Actinomycetes; order Kitasatosporales; family Streptomycetaceae; genus Streptomyces; species Streptomyces sp. 2A115. Next base: position 42,316 of record NZ_JBQQCG010000009.1, read on the forward strand.
GCGGCGCGTACCGCTCATGCGACTCATGCGACTTGTGCGGGTCAAGCGGGTCAAGGGGGTCAAGCGGGTCATGCGCTTCGCGGTCTCCCTGCGTTCCGTATGTTCCGTTCGTTCCGTTCGTTTCATGCGGTGCGTGGCCTCCCCGTCGCGACGCTCGCCCCTCACATACGGGGAAACAGTGGCTGGGCGAGGTAAGCCACCGGTCCCGGCACGGTGAGAGCCGGGTAAGAGGGCCGGCCGTACTCCTTTCAGCAGGTAGTACGTAGAGAACGGCTTGGCAGACTGGTCCCGTGCCCCAGAATCTGCTGCTCGCCGAGGACGACCGTGCCATCCGCCATGCCCTGGAGCGGGCCCTGACCCTGGAGGGATACGAGGTCACGGCGGTCGCCGACGGCGTCGAGGCGCTCGCACAGGCCCACCGCACCCCGCCCGACGTGCTCGTTCTCGATGTGATGATGCCGGGCATCGACGGCCTCCAGGTCTGTCGCGTGCTGCGCGCCGAGGGCAACCGCACACCCATCCTGATGCTCACCGCGCTCGTCGAGACCGCCGACCGCATCGCCGGCCTGGACGCCGGCGCCGACGATTACGTGGTCAAGCCCTTCGACGTCGAGGAGGTCTTCGCCCGGCTACGGGCACTGCTCCGGCGTACGAGTGCCCCCGTCGACGTACCCAGGGCACAGCGGCGCATGCCCAACGCCTCGGATGTTTCTGATGCTCTGGATGTCCCCGGTGCTCGCGGTGTTCACGATGTTGGTGATGTTCGCGATGTTCATGAGGGGCAACTCGCCGCCGCGGGACTGCGTATCGAGCCGCAGGCCCGCCGTGTCTGGCGCGGGCCGCGCGAGATCGAGCTCACCCGTACCGAGTTCGACCTGCTGGAACTCCTCGTCCGCAACGCCGGCATCGTCCTGGACCACACCACCATCTACGACCGCATCTGGGGCTACGACTTCGGGCCCGGCTCCAAGAACCTCGCCGTGTACGTCGGTTATCTGCGGCGCAAGCTCGACGAGCCGGGCGCGCCCGCGCTGATCCACACGGTGCGGGGCGTGGGGTATGTCCTGAGGGAGGACTGAGTGCGCCCCCGTCCGCGACAACTGCTCGTGAGACCCCGGCTGTCCTCGCTGCGCACCACGTTCACGGTGTCCTTCGCGGCCGTGGCGGCCGCCGTCACCGTACTCGTCGGCCTTCTGTCGTACGACGCCGCCGCCCGGCTCGTCCGCGTGGACCAGCAGACCGTGTTCGAAGGAGTCGTCCAGGACCTGCTCGACCAGGTGCGCCAACGCCCCCTGACCCCAGCCGACTTCGCCACCTCCGACATCGACGGCGGCCCGCGCGACGAACTGATCCGGCCGAGCGGCACGGCCGTTCAGGTACTGGGCCCCGGGGGCGACGTCGTCGACCGGGGCCACCCGCCGCTGCCCGTCGACGCCGACGACCGGGACGCCGCGACCGCGGGGACCGCCGGGCGACTCGTCGAGCACGGGGACGTCGAGGTCGGCGGCGACGACGTGTACCGGGTGGGGACCGTCGCGCTCGGCGGCGGGCGGGGCGCGGTGCAGGTCGCGCAGGAGTTCAGCGACACGGAGGACCTGCTGCGTGAGCTGCAGCAGCGGACCGTACTGCTGGTCGCTGCCGTAGTGATCGCCGCGGGTCTCTTCGGCTGGTGGCTGGCCCGGCGGATCACCTCGCGGCTGGTCCGGCTCACCGGGGCCGCCGAGGACGTGGCGCGTACCGGGCGGCTCGGCATCCAGGTGCCGGTCGCCGGGTACGACGAGGTCGCCCGGCTCGGGCGTTCCTTCGACCGCATGCTGGGCCGCCTCGCCCAGTCCGAGGAGGACCAGCGGCGCCTCGTCCAGGACGCGGGACACGAGCTGCGTACGCCGCTGACCTCCCTGCGTACGAACATCTCCATGCTCCGGCGCATCGACGAGCTGCCGCCCGCGGCTCGCGTGGAACTGGTCGCCGACCTAGCCCAGGAGTCACGCGAACTGACCGACCTGGTCAACGAGTTGGTCGACCTCGCGGCCGGCCAGGCGGACGCCGAACCGGTACAGCGGGTGGCTGTCGCCGACATCGCGGAGGACGTGGCGGTACTGACGCGGCGGCGGACGGGACGGGACGTCATGGTACGGGTGACCGGTGACACGGTCGTGGACGGACGGCCCGCCGCGTTGCAGCGGGCGCTGTCCAACCTGGTGGAGAACGCGGCGAAGTTCGACCGGAGCGGGAGTGCGGGGATCGAGATAGTGGTGACGGGGGTGAGGGACGCACGAGCTGGTGCTGGTGCTGGTGCTGGTGCTGGTGCCGGTGCCGGTGCCGGTGCCGGTGCAGGTGCCGGTGCAGGTGGCGGTGGCGGTCTTGGGGCCGATGGTGCGGGCGGGGCCGTCCGGATCGAGGTGCTCGACCGCGGCCCCGGCATCGCGGAGGAGGACCTCGTACGGGTCTTCGACCGCTTCTACCGCGCGCCCGACGCGCGCAGCCTGCCCGGCTCCGGGCTCGGCCTGTCGATCGTCCGTGAAGTGGCGACGGCCCACGGCGGAACGCCGTTCGCCCGGCGCCGGAAGGGCGGCGGATCGATGATCGGCTTCACGGTGGGCGACCTCAACGGGTGAGGCGGCCTGCCTCACGGCCGGTGAGGCTGTCCGGCCGGCAGGGGTGTCGCTGAGTACACCTCCACTTACGGGTTCTGCGCCCAATGTGCCCGGCCCGTCCTCTCCGTAGCGTCTTTCGCGAGGCACAGGGAGTGCCGACGGAGGGTGATGACGATGTTTCGCCGAACCGATCGAGGTACGACCGCTCGACGTATGCAGGGCCACAGCACGGGCTCCGCCGCCGAAGCCCTGCGGCTGGTCAAGGTCAGCAAGACCTACGGGACCGACGACAGCGCCGTGACCGCGCTGGACGGAGTAACGCTCAGTCTGGCGCGCGGCACGTTCACCGCGGTCATGGGGCCCTCGGGCTCCGGCAAGTCCACGCTGTTGCAGTGCGCGGCCGGACTCGACCGGCCCGACAGCGGCATCGTCCTCGTCGACGGTGCGGAGATGACCGGCGGCAGCGAGGCCGAGCTGACGAAGTTCCGGCGCAGCCGGATCGGCTTCGTCTTCCAGCAGTACAACCTGCTGGACACGCTCACCGTCGCCCAGAACACGATCCTGCCGCTCAAGCTCGCCCGGCGCCGCGTCAACCGTGCGCGGGTGGAGGAGATCCTCACCGCCGTCGGCCTCGGCGACCGCCTCGGCCACCGGCCCGACCAGCTCTCCGGCGGCCAGCGCCAGCGCGTCGCCATCGCCCGCGCCCTGGTCACCGAGCCGAGCGTGATCTTCGCCGACGAGCCGACCGGCGCCCTGGACACCCGCAGCGCGCGCGACGTCCTGCGGCTGCTCCAGGAGGCGGTACGGCTACACGGCCGTACGGTCGTCATGGTGACCCACGACCCGGTGGCGGCCTCGTACGCCGACTCGGTCGTCTTCCTGGCGGACGGGCGCCTCGCGGGCGAGATGCACCGGCCGACCGTGGACGCGGTGGCCGAGCGGCTCGCGCACCTCGGCGACTCGATCTCCGACGTTCCGGCGGGGGTGTGACCGTGATGCTCGCTCTGGCCATGCGTTCCATCCGACAGCGCCCCGGGCGCTTCGCCGCGACGCTGCTGTCCGCCTTCCTGGGCGCGGCGATCATCATGATCTTCAACTCGATGCACGACACGGCCGGCGCGAAGGGCGTCGACTCCGCCAGCGCCGAGACCCTGTCCACGGCGGCGGGGGTCGTCGGCAGCTACGGCACCCTGCTGGTGTTCTTCGCCGTCGCCTCCACCCTGACGGTGAACGTCCGCCAACGCGCCGCCGAGATCGACCTGTTGCGCTGCTCCGGTGCGACGCCCGCACAGATCAAGCGGATGGTGGTGGGGGAGTCGGTGGTCGTTGCCCTGGTGGGCGCCCTGCTCGCCATCGGTCCCGCGATCCTCGGCGGCCAGGCCCTGCTGAACCTCTTCCAGGACAGCGGACAGGTCGCCGAGTCCGTCGACCACTCCTTCGGCCCCATCGCCCTGTACTCCGGCATCGACATCACCGTGCTCGCCGCGGCGGGCGCCGCGTTCCTCGCCGTACGGCGGGCCACACGGGAACGTGCCGGCGCCGGTCAACCCCGCGGCAAGGCGCGGAAGTTCCTCTCGTACGGGGCCCTGGTTCTGGGCGGCCTGTCGGTCTGCTCCACCTTCGCCTTCTCCTCGACCGACGAGGCGCTGATGGCACCGGCCGCGTACGGCTCGATCCTGCTCGCGGTCGGCTTCGCGCTTCTCTCGACGAGGCTGCTGAAGGCCGTGCTCGGCCGGCTTCCCCTGTCGGGCCCGAGCGGTTACCTCGCCGTACGCACCCTGCGTGAGCGGGCCGCCCAACTCTCGGGTGTCCTCATGCCGTTGATCCTCTTCACCGGCATGGCGACGGCGACCCTCTACATGCAGGCCGTCGAGAACGACGCCATCGACGCGTCCGGCGTCCCGAAGTCCATCGATGCCAAGAACCTCGAGACCCTCAACCTCGTGGTCGTCGGCATCATCGTGGTCTTCTCCTGCATCATGCTGATCAACTCCCTCTACGCGGCGACCACTTACCGCCGCCGGGAGTTCGGCCAGCAGCGCCTGGCGGGCGCCACCCCGGGCCAGGTCCTCGGCATGGTCGGCATCGAGTCCCTCGTCCTCACGGTGACGGGCGTCTTCTTCGGCACGGCGGCCGGCCTCGCCGGGATGGTTCCGTTCACCATCGTCCGCACGGACTCGGTCCTGCCGGACCGGGGTCTGGGCATCTGGCTCGGGATCGTGGCGGTCGCGGCCGCGGCGACATTGGTGACGAGCCTCGTCACGGCCCGCCGTGCCCTGCGGACACCGGCGGTGGGGGCGGTGGAGCTGGTCGCGTGAGCCGTGGAGTACGGCGTCTGACGTACGCGTACGCGTACGGGAAGAGGTGTACGGCGTACGGGAAGAGACGTATGGGGTACGGGAAGACGGGTGGGCAGCCGCTGGAGCGGCTGCCCACCCTCGCGTGTCAGCCCTTGCCGAGAAGCTTGTTCATCTCGGTGATCTCGGCGTTCTGGGCGGTGACGATGTCGTCGGCCAGCGTCTTGGCTGGACCGTACTCACCCTTTTCCTTCTCGGTGGTGGCCATCTCCACCGCACCCTTGTGGTGCTCGACCATCATCGTCAGGAACATGGTGTCGAAGTCCTTGCCGGAGGCCTTCATCAGCTCGTCCATCTCCTTGCTGTCCATCATGCCGGGCATGTCGGAGCCCATTCCGGGCATGTCGTGGTCCATGCCGGGCATCGACTCCATCGGTGCGTCCTCGCCCCAGGCCTTCAGCCACCCGGTCATGGTCTTGATCTCCGGGTCCTGCGCCTTCTCGACGCGCGCGGCGAGGTCCTTGACCTTGGCGGACGATGCCTGATCGGCGGCCATCTCCGACATCGCCAGGGCCTGCTGGTGGTGCGGAATCATGCCCTGCGCGAAGGCGACGTCCTGGTCGTTGTGCGCACCGGCGCTCTCGCTCGCGGACGCGCCCGTGGACGCGCCGGCGGACGCCCCCGCCTCGGACGACGAACCGCTGCCGCTGTCGCTACCGCTGTCACTGTCGTTGCCGCACGCGGCGAGGACGAGCGCCGCGGTGACGGCCGTCGCGGCGAGAGCCGTCCGACGGGTCAGCGAACGGAGGGTCAGGGAACGGGTGTGAATCATGGTGTGACTCCTGCGGTTGCTCTGTTGTCGTGCACGGCTGTCGTGCACAGGTGTTGTGCACGGCTGTCGTGCACGGGTGTCGTGCTCTGGTTCCGGACATGACTGAGGCCCGCGCCACTCGAAGGGGGCGCGGTTCGGTCTTGTCCTAGATCCGCAGGAGTTGGAGTTCGGCCAGCGAGGGAGGCGCGCGTCCGCCATGGGGCGAGGCGACGGCGGACCGGTCGACGGTCTCGTCCGTGCGGGTGACGCCGACCGGATCGGCAACGGGAGCCGGCGGTACGTATCCCGCCGCGACGGCACCCGACGTGCAGGTCGAATCGGCGTGCTGAGTGCCGTGTCCGCCGCCATGCCCGTCGTCGCTCGGATGGCACACGGACTCATCGGGAGGGGCGACCGCGCTCACGCCCCGCCCGTGGGAGTCGCTCACGCCCCGCCCGTGGGAGTCGCTCATGCCCTGCTCGTGGCTGGAGGGATGAGCGGTGTGATGGGCGGCCATGACTCCCGCCCCACCTGGCCCGAGCCCATGCATGCCGAGCAGCCCGACCAGCAGCCCGAGCACCAGCAGCGCCCGCCACCGCCACGTGGGCGGCAGCGTACGGGCTTCCTGTGTGCGGGCTGTCACGGCACTCATGCTACGGAAGCCGCGGGGCACGCGCGTGTGCCGGGGCCCGGCGGACGCTCCGCCGTCAGGCCGCCGCGGCTCCCGCGCTCCACCGGCCGAGCACGGGCTCGCTCAGGGTGCGGGCGAGGAGGCACAGGGTCTGACCGTGGCGTTCGAAGAGCTCGTCGCGGGAGTCGAAGTGCCCCAGATCCACGAGCACCTGGGCCGACAGATCGCACGCCGTGCCCGGCGCCCCGCAGCTCGCGGCCCCGCCCCAGTCCACCGTCGTACGGGCCACCGCGTCGAAGAGGGTCTCACCACCTCGGTTGGTGAACGCGACGTCCTGGGCGGTGACATCGACATCCCGGTGAGTGAGATCGCCGACTCGGTCGGTGAGGCCGTCGCCGTCCCCACCTCCGGTCCTCGTCCCGAACAGCTCGCCGATCGGCACCCACTCCCGCTCAAGCAGGAACTCGGGCCAGGCCAGCAGCACTTGCTCCGGCACGAGCGGCCTCAGCCGAGGAAACCGCGGATACCAGAAGACCCCGTCGACGAGCAGTCCCCGCACCCGCGTAGGCACACCCACCGCCCGGGCGACCGCCTCCAGCACGGCCATCCGCTGACTGCACGACCCGCGCCCCAGCCGCAGCGTCCGCGAGACCCGGCGCCGGTCCTCGACGGAGTACACCGGCCGTACGTCCCGCGCGATGATCCCGTGCGCCACACGCAGCGTTCCGACGGTTCCGGGTGCTCCGGCCGCGGAGGCCTCGCCCCGTACCCGTTCCACCAGAGCGACGACGACCGGGTCGGCCAAGTCCAGGATCGCGGTGGCCCGAGCCGAACCCGGCGCTCCGAACGTTCCGTCCGCTCCGTTCTGCCCCTCCGGCCGTACGGCCGCTCCCGCCATCCCCGCACGCCGGTACGGCATCAGCAAACGACTGGTCACGCCCAACCCCGCCTCTCCCCGTCCCGCCCCGCCCCGTCCAGCCACCCCGCCATCCCGGAAGACGGCCGAGCCTCGTCATCATCACACGCACCCCCGCGAGCGAGGCCGGGGGTAGCGTTGCGAGGACTCGCGAGTGCTTACGAGGGCCGACGTCGGGGGACGAAGTGGCGTACGTATCTTGGGTGTTGGACCACAGACGTTGAAACTTGGACTTAACTTTGTGCGTGTCAGTACACGCCTTGGATGAGAAAACGGTGCCCATGACCGACCACGAGAGCTCGACCGGCCCGGCGGCCAGGCGGAAGATCGACACCACGGTTCCGCACTCGGCCCGGATCTGGAACTACTGGCTGGGCGGCAAGGACAACTACCCCGTGGACGAGGAGGCCGGCGACGCGTACACGGCCGTTTTCCCGGGCATTGTCACCATCGCCCGCAGCAGCCGGGCCTTCCTCGGCCGCAGCATCCGCTACCTGGTGGAGGAGGCGGGCATCCGGCAGTTCCTGGACGTCGGCACCGGCCTGCCCACCGTGGACAACACCCACCAGGTCGCCCAGGGGATCGCGCCGGAGGCCAAGGTCGTCTACGTCGACAACGACCCGCTGGTCCTCGCGCATGCCCGGGTCCTGCTCACCTCCTCCCCGGAGGGAGCCACCGACTACGTGGACGCCAGCCTCTTCGAACCCGACCGCATACTGGCGGCCGCCGCCGAGACCCTGGACCTCAGCCGCCCGACCGCGCTGATCCTCAGCGGCATCCTGGGCCACGTCGGGGACTACGACCAGGCCCGCTCCATCGTCCGCCACCTCATGGACGGCCTCCCGTCCGGCAGCTACCTCTCCGTCAACGACGGCTCCCGCGGCACGGACCCGGCCTACGAGGCGGCCCAGGACGGCTACAACGAGACCGGCGCGGTCCCGTACTTCCTCCGTCCCGTGCCACAGATCGAGGCGTTCTTCGAGGGACTGGAACTCGTCGAGCCCGGAGTCGTCTCGGTCCCCCTCTGGCGCCCGGAAAAGATGCCGGACTCGAGCGAGCCGACACCGATCGGCCAGCACGGCGGCCTGGCCCGCAAGCCCTGAAGCGCCCACGCCCTACGCCACACGACCCGGCCCCGGGTCCGCGCAGCATCACTGCCGCCCGACCCCGGCCCCTCGCCACCCAGAGCCAGAATCAGTGATTGGAAGGTTCGGGACAGCATGCCGAGGTCATGCGTGTCCCAAACCCGCCAATCACCCAATGATGGCGGGGTTTGGGGGCGGGGGGCTCGGGGGTCAGTGGGGCTTTGGTCGGCTGGGGGCGGGCTCTGGGCGGCATCAATGAGGGCGAGGCCCGAAAGCCTCGCCCAATCCGCACCCGCAACCCGCACCCGCAATCGCACCCGCACTCCGCAATCGCACCACTCTCCGCAAGGAGGCTCAGATCACGGCCGCACGCAAGGAGGCCCAGATCAAGGCCATACAAGGCAGTAAGGCTGATGCCCCGCCTCATGCAGTCGGTGGCTGAAGTCCTGCCACTCGTGCAGCAACTGGTACACGTTGAACGCGTCCCGCGGCCCTCCGCGATCCGGCACCGTCGACCAGATGAAGGCCGCCGCGCCGACCGCCTCCTCGCCGATGCCCCGCAGGGGATCGACGACCGTCATCGGAAGCTTCACGACGGCGTAGTCGGGGTGGAGGACGACGAGTTCGAGTGGGGGCACCTTGTGCAGCGGTATGCCCTCGATACCGGTGAGGACCATCGCGGCCATCGTCTCCGGCTTGATCTTCGTGAACATGCCGTTCATGCCGAGCTCGTCGCCGCCGAGTTCCTCGGGGCGCATGGAGATCGGGACGCGAGCGGCCGTCGCGCCGTCCGGGGCCCCGAAGTATTTGTAGGTCACCCCCACCCGGCCACCATTTCCGCTTCCTGCCCTGAGCTGGTCTGCCCCGCGGTCCGTGTAGTCCATACCGTCCATACGGGCCGAAGGGTCGATTCGCTCAGGCTCGCCCTGCGATCCCTGCGTCTGGCGTGCCTCGGCCGCTTCCGCCTCGCGCCGGTGCTTCCCCCGCCGGGCACGCCGAGGGCCGAGGTCATCGGTCCCCTCGCCCAGTCCGCCACCGCGATGCATATCTCCACCCGACTGCTTTTCTAGGGTGCGCGACCCCCGCCACGCAACCCGATCATCGTGACAGTGACCTCCCCCACGGCCGCCCGCCGAAACGTGCGTTGAAACACCTGTCCGCAGGATCTTCGCAGCCTCTGACACCATGGCCCGTGTGAGCTATCCGTACGAAGCCCCAGTTTCGCAGACTCTTTTCGACCGTGCGGCGGCCGTCACGCCCGGCGGCGTGAACTCTCCCGTCCGCGCCTTCCGCGCCGTGGGCGGTACGCCCCGGTTCATGGTGTCCGGTAACGGCCCATACCTGACAGATGCCGACGGGAGGGAGTACGTAGATCTCGTTTGTTCTTGGGGGCCGATGATCCTCGGCCACTCCCATCCCGAGGTGAACGCGGCGGTCGTGGCAGCCGTATCCCGCGGTACGTCCTTCGGTACGCCGGGAGAGGGCGAGGTCCTGCTCGCCGAGGAGATCGTCGCCCGCGTCGAGCCCGTCGAGCAGGTCCGTCTCGTGTCCAGCGGCACCGAGGCGACCATGTCCGCCATCCGTCTCGCGCGCGGGTTCACCGGGCGCGCCAAGGTGATCAAATTCGCCGGCTGCTACCACGGGCATGTCGATGCGCTGCTGGCTGCCGCCGGGAGTGGGGTCGCCACCTTCGCGCTGCCCGACACGCCCGGTGTCACCGGCGCCCAGGCCGGCGACACCATCGTCCTTCCGTACAACGATCTCGACGCCGTGCACGCCGCCTTCCTCGCCCACCCCGGCGAGATCGCCTGCGTGATCACGGAGGCCTCGCCCGGGAACATGGGCGTCGTGCCGCCGGGGCCCGGCTTCAACCAGGGGCTCAAGGACGCCTGCGCCGCGAACGGCGCACTGTTCATTTCCGACGAGGTCATGACCGGGTTCCGTACCAGCAAGGCCGGCTGGTACGGGGTCGACGGGGTCACGCCCGACCTCATGACCTTCGGCAAGGTCATGGGTGGGGGATTCCCCGCCGCCGCCTTCGGCGGGCGGGAGGACGTCATGGCGCACCTCGCGCCCGCCGGGCCCGTCTACCAGGCCGGAACGCTGTCCGGGAACCCGGTCGCGACCGCCGCGGGGCTCGCGCAGCTGCGGCTGCTCGACGACGCCGCGTACGAGCGGGTCGACGCGGTGTCCGAGCAGGTACGTACCCTCGTCGCAGACGCCCTCACCAAGGAAGGTGTGGCGCACCGGCTGCAGAACGCGTCCAACATGTTCTCCGTCTTCTTCACCGACAGGGACGTACGGGACTACGAGGACGCGAAGACGCAGGAGTCGTACCGCTTCACCGCGTTCTTCCACTCCATGCTGGCGCAGGGCGTCTACCTGCCGCCGTCCTCGTTCGAGTCCTGGTTCGTGTCGACGGCGCACGACGACCGGGCGGTACAGCGGATCGCCGACGCCCTTCCGGCGGCGGCGCGGGCAGCAGCGGAGGCCACGGCAGCATGAGTGACATCACAGTCGTACACGTGGTGCGGCACGGAGAGGTCGCCAACCCGGACGGGGTTCTGTACGGGCGGCTGCCCGGCTACCACCTGTCCGAGCTGGGGGAGCGGATGGCCGAGCGGGTCGCCGAGCACCTCGCCTCCCGGGACATCACGTACGTCGTCTCCTCGCCGCTGGAGCGGGCGCGGGAGACGGCCACCCCGATCGCCGGGGCGCACGGGCTCGACCTCGCGACCGACGCGCGGCTGATCGAGGCCGAGAACGTGTTCCAGGGCAAGACCTTCGGGGTCGGTGACGGCGCGCTGCGCAGGCCCGAGAACTGGAAGCATCTGGTCAACCCCTTCAAGCCGTCCTGGGGCGAGCCGTACCTGGAGCAGGTCGTACGGATGATGGGGGCGCTCGATGCCGCGAAGGACGCCGCGCGTGGGCATGAGGCCGTGTGTGTCAGCCATCAGCTGCCGATCTGGACGCTTCGTTCCTTCGTGGAGCGGCGGCGGTTGTGGCACGACCCGCGTAAGCGGCAGTGCACGCTCGCCTCTCTGACGACGTTCACGTATCAGGGCGACAAGGTCGTGTCCGTTGGCTACAGCGAGCCCGCTCGGGATCTCGTGCCGCCGCATCTTCTGGCGGGCGCCAAGCCGGTGAAGGGGAAGAGCAAGGCCTTCGGAGCGTAGGCGCTCCGCTTGGCGTGCCGGGTGTGCTTGGGGCTGTTTCTGTGTGCAGGTCGGTGGGGGCTGGTCGCGCAGTTCCCCGCGCCCTTACGAGGGGCGCACCGTTACACAGACGGAATTTCGGTTGGTTTGGTTCCGTTCTGTGTGTTGCGGGTTCATCTTCGTAAAGTCACTGAAATATACGCTAGTTGTATGGAACCCCCATCTTCGTCGCGCCCTCTAACCCGATGTGCACATGGCACGGGGGCAGGGCGCGACGATTGGGGTTGGAATGCGCGACATCAGCCGAAGGGGAATGCTGGGACTCGGAGTCGGCGCAGCCGCGGCCGTGGGACTCACGGGCTGCGGCACCGCGCTGGGGGACAGCCCCGGCGCCACGGGAAGCTCAGGAAAAGGCAGTCCCAAGCGTCCCTCCCGGCCCCTCGGTGACGGCTCCACCGCCTTCACCGGCAAGCAGCCCAACCAGCCCGCGAAGCCCGCGCCACTCGAACCCGGTGAGACTCCGCCGCAGTTCGTGGTCTTTTCCTGGGACGGTGCGGGAGATGTGGGGAACGGCCTCTTCGAGCGGTTCCTGAAACTCTCCCAAGAGCACGACGCGCGCATGACTTTCTTTCTCTCCGGGCTCTATCTGCTGCCCGAGTCGAAAAAGCGCATGTACCTTCCGCCGAACAACGCGCCGGGCGCCTCCGACATCGGATATCTGACGGACGCGCACATCAGGACGACGCTGAAGAACGTCCGACAGGCCTGGCTCGACGGGCACGAGATCGGCACGCACTTCAACGGCCATTTCTGCGGCGGCAGCGGTAGCGTCGGCAACTGGACGCCCGCCCAGTGGAAGAGCGAGATCGCCCAGGCGAAGTCCTTCGTCAAGGAGTGGCGTACGAATACGGGCTGGACCGACCTGCCCGCGCTGCCCTTCGACTACGACAAGGAACTCATAGGCGGCCGCACCCCGTGCCTGCTCGGCCAGTCCAGCCTGCTGCCCACCGCCCGCGAGCTCGGCTGGCGCTACGACGCCTCCTCGCCCGGCGGCCTCCAGCAGTGGCCCTCGAAGAAGGGGGGCCTCTGGGACCTGCCCCTCCAGGCGATCCCCTTCCCCGGTCACACCTTCGAGGTCCTCTCGATGGACTACAACATCCTCGCCAATCAGTCGATCAACTCGACCCAGGCGCCGCCCGCCAACTACCCGGCCTGGCGCAAGCAGGCGACCGACGCCTACATAGCGGGCTTCACGCGGGCATACGAGACGAATCGCGCACCCCTCTTCGTCGGCAACCACTTCGAGGAGTGGAACGGCGGCATCTACATGGACGCCGTCGAGGGCGCGCTGAAGCACATGGCCGGCAAGAAGGACGTACGCCTGGTGTCGTTCCGCCAGTTCGTGGACTGGTTGGACGCGCAGGACCCGGCCGTCCTGGAGAAGCTGCGGTCGCTGGGTGTGGGGCAGGAGCCGGCGGGTGGCTGGAAGGAGTTCCTCGGCGAGGTCGCCACGAACTCGGGGAGCGGTTCCGTGAAGGGCTCGGGACAGGCCGCCTGACGGTCCCTCGGAACGCGGTCCGAAACACCGCCTGAAATGCGGGTTTGCGCCCGCAAGGGGGGTGCGCAAGATCCTCGGAACGGACATGCGAAACTTTTCACATGAGTGCCGCCAGCCGCGCCCTCCAGCGCTCGAACCGGACCCCTCAGCTTGACCGCCGCATGCCTCAGCGCCTGAACCGCACCCGTGGCCGCGCCGCCCTGCTGACCAGCGGGGCCGCCGTCGCGGCACTGCTCCTGTCCGCGTGCGGATCCGGGGGGACCAAAGGGGGAGGCAACGGCGCCGGGTTCGTCACCGGCACCGACGGCATCGCCACGGTCGCGAAGGCCGACCGGATCCCGGCCCCCGACCTTTCCGGCGAGACCATCGACGGCAAGCAGCTCGACGTCGCCGACTACAAGGGCAAGATCGTCGTCCTGAACGTCTGGGGCTCCTGGTGCGGACCGTGCCGCCTGGAGGCGAAGAACTTCGTCAAGGTCGAGGCCGACGTCAAGGACCAGGGCGTGCAGTTCGTCGGCATCAACACCCGCGACACCGACACCGGTCCGGCGGTGGCCTTCGAGAAGTCGTACGGGGTCACGTACCCGAGTCTGTACGACCCGACGGGCAGGCTGATGCTCCGTTTCAAGAAGGGCACGCTCAACCCGCAGGCCATCCCCTCCACGCTCATCATCGACCGGGAGGGGAACGTCGCGGCCCGCTCGCTGTCGGCGCTCAGTGAGGAGAAGCTCCGCAAGATGCTCAAGCCGATCCTCGCGGAGAAGTGACCTGACGTGCTCCTCGCCGCAGCCACCGACGTGAACCAGACCGTTCTCACCGGGGCCCTGGTACTCGCCATCCCGATCGCCATGCTCGGCGGTCTGGTCTCCTTCTTCTCGCCCTGCGTCCTGCCGCTCGTACCCGGCTACATCTCGTACGTCACCGGCATCAGCGGCACCGACCTGGCCGACGCCCGGCGCGGACGGATGGTCGCCGGCGCCTCGCTCTTCGTCCTCGGCTTCACCGCGGTGTTCGTCTCCGGCGGCGCGCTGTTCGGCTACTTCGGCTCGACCCTGCAGGAATACCAGAGCACCCTCTCCAAGGTGCTCGGCGGCCTCATGATCCTCATGGGTATCTTCTTCATGGGCCTGATGCCCTGGGTCACCCAGCGCGAATTCCGCTTCCACAAGCGGCCGGTGGCCGGGCTCGCCGGCGCCCCCCTCTTCGGCGCGCTCTTCGGGATCGGCTGGACGCCCTGCATCGGCCCGGCCCTCGCCTCCGTGCTGGCCCTCTCCTCCAACGAGGCGAGCGCGGGCCGTGGGGCCATACTGACGATCGCGTACTGCGTCGGCCTGGGCGTGCCCTTCGTCCTCGCCGCGGTCGCCTTCCGCAAGGCGCTCGGTGCCTTCGGCTGGGTCAAGCGCCACTACGTGTGGGTGATGCGTATCGGCGGCGGCATGATGATCGCGACCGGCCTGCTCCTGCTGACCGGCGCGTGGGACAGCATCGTGCAGGAGATGCAGGGCTGGTCCAACGGCTTCACGGTAGGGGTCTGATCCATGAGCACGACACGGAACACCGACGTGCGGACCGAGGAAGAGAACGAAGAGAACGACACGGCGGCGCGGGACGCGAGCGAGCTCGGCGCGGCCGGGGCGCAGCTGTCCACCGCGCCCGTGGAGAAGGCGGTGCCCGGCTCCTTCGGCGGTTCGCGCGCCCCCGGTGCCGCGGGATGGCTCGCGTGGACGGGCCGCGAAACCGTCGGCTGGGCCCGCTGGTTCTGGCGGCAGCTCACCTCCATGCGGGTCGCGCTGATCCTGCTCTTCCTGCTGTCGCTCGGCGCGATCCCCGGCTCGCTCATCCCGCAGTCGGGGACCGACGAGACGAAGGTCGCCGACTTCCAGCAGCGGCACACCACGCTCGGGCCGATCTACGAGAAGCTCGGGCTGTTCCACGTCTACAGCTCGGTGTGGTTCTCGGCGATCTACATCCTCCTGTTCATCTCGCTCGTCGGCTGCATCGTGCCCCGCACCTGGCAGTTCGTCGGCCAGCTGCGCGGCCGGCCGCCGGGTGCGCCGAAGCGGCTGACCCGGCTGCCCGCGTACACGACGTGGCGGACCGAGGCCGAGCCCGAGCAGGTCCGTGCGGCCGCGCTCACCCTCCTCAAGAAGCGCCGCTTCCGGGCGCATGCCGCCGGGGACGCCGTCGCCGCCGAGAAGGGCTACTTCCGCGAGGTCGGCAACCTCGCCTTCCACCTCGCGCTGATCGTGATGCTGATCGCATTCGCCTGGGGCCAGCTCTTCAAGTCCGAGGGCAACAAGCTGATCGTCGAGGGCGACGGTTTCGCCAACACCCTCACGCAGTACGACGACTTCAAGTCCGGCAACCTCTTCAGCACCGACGACCTGGATCCGTTCAGCTTCACCCTGGACAAGTTCATCGGTACGTACGAGAAGACCGGCCCCAACCGGGGCACCCCGCGCGTCTACAAGGCCGAGGTCACCTACCGCGAGGGCGCCGACGGCAAGGAGCAGAAGACCTCCGTCGAGGTCAACGACCCGCTGGCGATCGGCGGTTCGAAGGTCCACCTCGTCAGCCACGGGTACGCGCCCGTCGTCACCATCCGGGACGGCAAGGGCGACGTCGTCCTGAGCCAGCCCGTGGCGCTGCTGCCGCTCGACTCCAACGCCACGTCCTCCGGTGCGATCAAGGTCCTCGACGGCTACCGGAACGCCAAGGGCGAGAAGGAACAGCTCGGCTTCAACGCCTTCTTCGTGCCGACCTTCGCCGGGGCGGGCCAGGGACAGATGCTCTCCCAGTTCCCCGCGCTCGACTTCCCCGTGCTCGCGCTGTCCGCCTACCACGGTGACCTGGGTGTCGACTCGGGACTGCCGCAGAGCGTGTACCAGCTCGACAAGACCAACATGAAGGAGTTCAAGGACTCCAAGGGCAACCTGCTCAAGCAGCGGCTGCTGCCCGGCGAGACCATGAAGCTTCCGAACGGAGCCGGCTCGATCACCTTCGAGAAGGACATCAAGGAGTGGGCCGGCTTCCAGGTCACCCGGCAGCCCGCCAGTGGCTGGGCCCTCGGCGGAGCCTTCACCGCGATCTTCGGCCTAGCCGCCTCCCTCTTCGTCCAGCGCCGCCGCGTGTGGGTGCGCGCCACGACCGGCCCCGACGGCGTCACCGTCGTCGAGATGGCCGGCCTCGGCCGCAGCGAGTCCGTGAAGGTCCCGGAGGAACTGGGCAACCTGGCCTCGCTCCTGTACGACGTGGCTCCGGGCGCACCCGACGCACCGGACCCGCACACCGACTCCGGGACCGACCCGGGCACGGACACCAAGGCTTCCCCCACCTCCACCTCCACCTCGACCTCCACCCCCTCCGAACCCCACGCCGTATCCGCCGCCGAAGGGGCTGACAAGAAGTGACTTTCGCCGCCGCAACCGAGCTCGCCGCCGCGACCAACGAAAACCTCGCGAACATCAGCAACACGCTGATCTACTCCTCGATGGCCGTCTACACGCTGGCCTTCTTCGCATACATCGCCGAATGGACCTTCGGCAGCCGCAGCAAGGTCAGCCGGACGGCCGCCGCGCTCACCGCCACCAAGGACGGCAAGAAGGCGGCGGCTCCCGCGGTCACGGTGAAGAAGGCGGGCGGTACCGCCGTCCTGGAGCGGCCCAAGATCATCACGCGGGCCGCCGCCGGCGCCCGTGACGTGCCGGACGGGCCCGGCGCGCACGGCGGCAACGCGCAGGGAGACCTCTACGGCCGTATCGCCGTGTCCCTCACCGTGCTCGCCTTCGCGATCGAGTTCGGCGGCGTGCTCACCCGCGCCCTGTCGGTGCAGCGGGCGCCATGGGGCAACATGTACGAGTTCAACATCACCTTCTCCACCGTCGCCGTGGGCGTGTACCTCGCGCTCCTCGCGCTGAAGAAGAACGTCCGCTGGCTCGGACTCCCCCTGGTCACCACGGTCCTCCTCGACCTCGGTCTCGCCGTCACTGTCTTGTACACCGCCAGCGACCAGTTGGTTCCCGCCCTCGACTCGTACTGGCTCTACATCCACGTATCCACGGCGATCTTCTGCGGTGCCGTCTTCTACGTGGGCGCGATGAGCTCGATCCTGTATCTCTTCAAGGACTCGTACGAGAACAAGCTCGAGAACGGCGGCAAGCCGGGCCGTTTCGCCACCTCCGTCATGGAACGGCTGCCCGCCTCGGCCTCGCTCGACAAGTTCTCGTACCGCGTGAACGCCGCCGTCTTCCCGCTGTGGACGTTCACGATCATCGCGGGCGCCATCTGGGCGGGCGATGCGTGGGGCCGTTACTGGGGCTGGGACCCGAAGGAGACCTGGTCCTTCATCACCTGGGTCGCCTACGCCTGCTACCTGCACGCGCGCGCCACGGCCGGCTGGAAGGGCCGCAAGGCCGCGTACATCGCGCTCGCCGCCTTCGCCTGCTGGCTGTTCAACTACTACGGGGTGAACATCTTCGTCACCGGCAAACACTCCTACGCGGGCGTATAACTCGCCGTACATCCCCGTACGTTGAAGGCCGGTTCGCGTGTGACCCAGGTCACCGGAACCGGCCTTCGTCGTACGGACAGGTAGAGGGCGTGGATACGAATCTCCGAAGACGCATCCGCGCGGGGGACCACGACGCTTTCGGCGATCTCTTCGACGCGTACGCACGCTCCGTCTACAACCACGCCTACCGGCTCACGGGAGAGTGGGCGGTGGCCGAGGACGTCGTCTCGCTGACCTTCCTGGACGCCTGGCGGCTGCGCGAGAAACTCGACGAGGAGGGCGGCTCGGTGCGGCCCTGGCTGCTCGGCATCGCCACCAACGTCACTCGCAACACCCGCCGCGCCGCCCGAAGACACACCGCCGCGGTCGCCCGCCTGCCCCGGGACGAGACAGTGCGCGACTTCGCCGACGAGGTCGCGGACCGCCTCGACGACGCCGCGCAACTGGCCGCCGTACGGACCGCGTTGGCGAAGCTGCGGCGGGCCGAGCGGGAGGTGCTGGCGCTGTGCGTGTGGTCCGGGCTGGACTACCAGGCCGCCGCCGAGGCGCTCGGAGTGCCCGTCGGCACCGTGCGATCACGGCTCTCCCGCGCACGGACGAAACTCGCGAAACATATGGAACCGCCGCTCGAGCGCGGACAGATGAGAGGTGACCGCACCACCGCGGTCGGGCCCCTGAGGGAGGGAAACCGATGAACCAGCTTCCCGAGAGAGACCTTCCGCCGGGCCGTCACCGACTCCTCAAGGAGTATCTGATGACCGAGATCCGGCGCGAAGACCAGCCGAACGCCCGAGCTCGCACCCCGTGGCTGCGGCCCGCGATCGCCGCTGCCGCCGTTGCGACCGCTGCCGCTGTCACCTTCGTCGTCCTCCCGTCGTCCGGCGGCGGCGTGAGCGCCCGGCCGCCCAGCGAGGCGACCGTCGCCCTGCTGGAGGACATCGCGCTGGCGGCCGAGCGCGAGAACGACTACGGCGACATCAGGGACGACCAGTTCGTGTACGTGGACAGCAAGGTGTCGTACTCCGAAGCGGCGGACGGGAAGGTCACCATCCCGCCGCTGCACCGGCTGGAGGCCTGGTGGTCGGTGGACGGTCTGCACGACGGCTTGCTGCGGGAGGTGGGCCGCGAGCCCTTCGTCATCGAGCCCGACGTCAAGCCGGGCGAGCTCGGCTGGGAGGTCTCCCACCTCTACAACCACGTGAAGACGCTGCCCACCGACGCCGACGCGATGTACGAGTACCTGTACAAGACCGCCCCGAAGTACAGCGGTCAGGAGACCTATCAGGCGATGTTCGTGCTGGTCGGAGACCTGCTGAAGCAGTCGATCGTGCCCCCGGAGCAGAGCGCCGCGCTCTTCCGGGCGGTCGCCAGGATCCCCGGGGTGACGGTGATCGAGGACGCGGTGGACGCCGCCGGACGGCGCGGTGTCGCCATCGCCCGAAAAGACCCCGACAACCCCAGCCGAGATGAGTGGATCTTCGACAAGGAGACCCGTGAGTTCCTCGGCGAGCGCAGTGTGGCCACCGACGACTACTCGGACGTGAAGGAGGGCACGGTCACCAGCAACACCGCCGTCCTGCGCCGGGCCGTCGTCGACGAGGCCGGCCGGCGGCCCTGACCTCACCCTGTCGCCTCACCCTGGCCTCTCTTCCTGGGCGGTGTCGTCGGGGGACAGCGGCGGCAGCGGAACGAGGAGCGCCCGGGAGGAGATGGACGCGTCCGGCTCCCAGCCGCTGCTCAGGGCCACCTCGGACAGCGTCCGGCGCACCGCGTCGCGCAGTGCCGGATGGCCCTGGCCGCGCAGCCCCGCGAAGAACGCCACCCGGTCTGCGATGCCCTCGGCCCGGTCCCGCAGCACCGGCCCGACCAGGCCGCTGCCCGGTGCGGTCTGCGCGTTGTCGATGAGGACGACCGGACGCCCGGGCCGGTGCGTGCGCTGGATGGCGCCGGTGTACGCGTCGTCGAGGTCGGTCAGCAGGGCCCGTACGAGATACCTCTCGGCGTGCGCGCGGGAGCCGCCGCACGCCCTGAAGTGCCCGGAGAGCAGGACGAGTCCGAGCTTCGGACTGCCGCTCGCGTTCGGGTAGTCGCGGTACCAGGCCGCCGCCTTCCGCAGCCGGCGATGGGCGGGCGAGACCCCTTCGCAGAACGCTTCCAGGGTCGCCTCGATGATCGGCTCGACCACCGGTCCCGTACCGGACATCGCCGCGATGACCTTGCCCGACACCCGGCCGACCCAGCGCCCCGCGAGCACGGGCGGCCATGCCCCGGTGTCGTTCAGCAGCAGGATCCGCTCGGTCTCCCGCCGGATGCGCGGCACGTCCCGGTCGCCCCAGCCACCCGCCGCGACGGCCAGCAGCCCCGCCGCGAGCCGCGGGAAGGGGATCCGGCCGGCGCCGGTCACCGGCTCGGCGAGCTGTTCGGCGATCGTCAGCAGCGCCTGCGACACGGGCGACCAGGCCTCGCGCGGCCGGTCCGGGGGCGCCCCGGCGAACTGCGGCTCCTCGCAGTCGATCAGCGCGACCGGAGTACGCCCCAGGTAGGCGTCGCGCAGTTCGCCGAGCACCGCGCTCTTGCCCAGGCCCCGGCCACCCGCGAACACCACGAAGGGAAACTCCTTCGCGTGCTCGTACGGACTGGACCCCTCCTGGAACGGGAGCAGGCCGACGAGCCGTGGAGCGAGGCCGGGCGGCTCTGTGTCGAACACCGCTCCACGCCCGTGCGGCCCTCCGTGCACGGCATCTCCCCCTGGCGCGGTCCGGCTTCTCTCCGTCTGTCTTTCTTTCTCTCTGCTGCTGTGAGGTGTATCAACAGCGGTGCGACAAGGGGGACTTGGTTCGGATTACTTCGGATCACGTCGCGTGATGCCCGTCGAGTTACGGACTTCTTCCGCTGTCAGCCGACCGTGATCGAGTCCAGCTTCTCCCGCAGATACGTGTGTGAGTCGACCGGCTCGTGCGCGACCCGCCCCACCGGAGCCGGGACGGACTCGACCAGCGTCCCCGGGGTGCACTCGCCGAAGTAGACCAGCGACATCAGCTCTTCGGCGGGCGCGTCGGCGGGCGGCGGCAGCACGCGGTGGCGGCCCGAGCGCCAGCGGTCTCCTGTCCAACGGGCCATCAGGTCACCGATGTTGATGGTGAACGCCTCCGGGTCGAAGGGCGCGTCCTCCCAGCCGCCCTCGTCGGTGTAGACCTGCAGGCCGCCCTTGCCCGCCTGCCGGTCCAGGATCGTCACCGTGCCGAAGTCGGTGTGCGGGCCGATACGGAACTGGCCGGGCTGGGGCTCGCCGATGACCTCCGTACCCGGGTACCAGTTGATGTTAAAACCGTAAGTGGGGTGGTCCATGTGCTTCGTGAAGAAGCTGGCCTCCAGACGGAGAGCCTCGCCGAGGAGGCCGAGGAGGTGGTTCTCCAGTTCCGCCATCCGGGCCAGGTACTCCTCGCAGAGCTTCCGGAGCTCGGGCGCCTCGGCCGGCCAGACGTTCGGCGCGTACCACTCCGCGTTGGTCTCGGGGTCCTCGAAGGGCTCGTGCGTCGCGAACGTGAGCGACTCCTTGAGGTCCGGGGGCGTCTCCGTACCCTCCGAGTAGCCGTTGGCCTCCGCGCCCGGGCCGAGCCAGCCGCGGCCGCCGACCTGGGCCGTGTATGGCTGCTTCACCTCGACCGGTAGCCGGAAGAAGGTGCGGGCGGCCTCCCGGATCGCCGCACGGAGCCCGGGGTCCACACCATGTCCGGTCACGAGCAGGAACCCGGCCGTCTGCAGGGCCTCGTCGACCGTGCGGGCGATGTCCTTGCGGGCCACCGGGTCGCCGGAGAGCCAGGGCCTCAGGTCGACGGTCGGGACGCGGGGGGTACGGGAGACAGGGGCCGTACGGGGGGTGGTGGACTCACTCACCAATGTCCTCATTCCACAGTGCCGGGTTGTTCTTGATGAAGTCGCGCATCAGGGACACGCACTCGGGGTCGTCCAGGAGCACGATCTCGACGCCGTGCTCAGCCAGCCAGTCGTGCCCGCCGTGGAAGGTCTCGGCCTCCCCGACGACGACCCGGGAGATCCCGAACTGCCTGACCAGACCGCTGCAGTACCAGCAGGGCGAGAGCGTGGTCACCATCGTCGTCCCGCGGTACGTGCGCTGCCGTCCCGCGTTCCGGAAGGCGGCCGTCTCCGCGTGCATCGAGGGGTCGTCGTCCTGGACGCGGAGGTTGTGACCGCGGCCGAGCAGCGTGCCGTCCGCCCCGTACAGCGCGGCGCCGATGGGGATGCCGCCCTCGGCGAGCCCGGCCCGGGCTTCCTCGACGGCCGTCGCGAGCCACGCGCGGGCCTGTGCCTGATCGATGTGCTCGATGCGCTCCATTCCGCTCATGACTCCACTCTCCTGTGGCCGAAACACCAGGGCAACGTGCGGAAAGTACTCTTCCGGCAGCCCACAGCCGGACGAACTGTCGGTTCAGCCGGACGAACTGTCGGTCTCGACCCGCCAGGAGGCCCGAATGCCCGCACTCACCCTCCGCGAGATCCTGGCCCTCGACTCCGTCCGCTCCGCCGCGCCCTCGCTGCTCGCGGGCCAGGACGGGCTGGACCGCCCGGTCCGCTGGGTGCACTCCAGCGAGGTCTACGAGGGCGCGAACTTCCTCGACGGCGGCGAACTCCTCCTGACGAACGGCTTCGGCCTCGCCGACGCGGACGCCGCCTCCCGCCGCCGCTACGTCCGCGAACTGGCCGCCCGCGGCGCCGCCGCCCTGGCCGTCGAGGTGGGCCGCTCGCTCCCGCGCATGCCGGACGAGGTCACGGACGAGGCCCGCAGCCTGGGCCTCCCGCTGATCGCCCTGTGCCGGGTGGTCCCCTTCGTACGCATCACCGAGGCGGCGAACCGCGCGATCGTCGCCCGGGGCCTGTCGGGCCGTGCGGTACGCCCCTGGGGCGCCGACCACACGGCCGCGCTGCTCGCCGACCTCGCCGACCGCCAGGCGCTCAACCAGCCGGAGGTGGAGGCGCGGGCCGCGCTGGCGGGGTTCCGGCCGGGGCCGGGTTCGCGCCTGGTCGGCGTCTCGGTCCACGGCCCGCAGCACGCCGCGGCGGCCGCGATCGACCGTTCGGCACGGGCTGTCGGAGGGGCCGGGGTACTGCGGGCCGGCTTCCCCGGGGACGTACTGGCCCTCCTCGCCCTCCCCGACACGGGCACGCGCGATCCCGTACGGGCGCTGCAGGAAGCACTCCGCGCCGCCGCCGAACCGTCCCTGACCGTGGCCGTCGGTCATACCGTCCCGACCGGTGCGGGCTGGCTCCGCTGGAGCGACACCCTGCGCACGGCCCGTACGACCCTGGAACTCGCCCTCACGGTCCCGCCGGCCTCACCGTGCCCCGCCGAAGGCCCCCTCGTGACGTCGTCCCGCGCCCTCGCCCTGGAACGCGAGCTGACGCGGGGCGGTGTCGACGCCAACCGCGACCGTCTCTCCCGCCTCGTCGAGCACACCCTGGGCCCGCTCCTCTCCTGGGAGGCGGCCCACCCCTCCGACCTGGTCCGCACCCTGGAGACCCACCTCCGCCACGGCTGCTCCCCGACCCGCACGGCCGCCCTCCTCCACATCGGCCGCCAGTCCCTCTACCAGCGCCTGGAACGCATCGAGTCCCTGCTGGGCCTGGAGATCGACGACCCGGACCTGCTGGGGGAACTGCTGGCGGCCACGTGCGCGCACCGGGTGGTTCGGGGGATGGGGGCGGCCGGGGCGGGCGGGTTGCGGACGGTGGCCTGAAAGGTCTCGGGTCGCTGACGGGCCGAGTCACCGATGCGCCGATGCGCCGATGGGCGACCAAAGTCGAGGCACCGTAGACCATCGGCCGACGACTGAACGTGTCCCTGCCCTCCAGACTGTTGGCCACGCCAACAGCGCCGGACGGACGATCGGGGAGCGGCAGCGTGGACATGAGGAAGCGGCCGGATCCGCAGGGACAGGGACAGGCACAGGCACAGGGACACAAGGCCACGGTGCTCGCGGAATCGGCCTGGGCGATCACACTCTTCTGCGTCGCGTGCGGGGCTGTCGTCGGCTTGTTGGTCCCGGTCCTCGCGGACTGGCTCGTGACACTGCGCTGGGCACCGCTCAAGGGACCGGCCAAGCTGCTGACTTCGATCCCCGAGCCCGGCCTGACCATCGGCGCGGTGGTCGTGGGCGGGCTTCTGGGCCTGCTGGTCGGGCTCATCGCGGTGCACGAGTCGCTGACGGCGCGTATCTCCGACAGCCGCGTGGTTCTCACCATCAGGGACGAGGACCAGGAGTTCCCGCACGACGCGATCGCCCTCGCGTTCCGGGACGGCAAGCAGCTCGTGCTGCTCGCCCCGAACAGCATGGAAATCGCGCGGGAGCACTGCGGCCTCCCCTGGCGACGCCTCGCCGACGCCTTCACCGAGCACGGCTACAGCTGGGCGGACGAGGATCCCCACCGGGACGAGTTCCGGCGCTGGGTGCCGGAGACCCCCGGCCTGCCCGACGGGGCGAACGCACTGCTGAGGGCTCGCGCGCAGACACTGAAGAAGGACGACGACGCCGCGGACGCCCGGGAGTTGCGTGCCGAGCTGATGAGACTCGGTGTGGTCGTGCGTGACGAGAACGGACGGCAGTACTGGCGGCTGCCTCAGCAGTCCTAGCCCTGGGAGGCTGGGAACCCCTGGGAACCCCTAGGAAGCCCTGGTGATGACCGAGAACTCGACGCCGAACGGGTCGGTGATCGTGGCGATCCGGCCGTAGGGGGAGTCCTCCGGGGTGCTGGTCGTGCCGCCCGCCGCGAGCGCCCGGCCGGTGACCGCGTCGGTGTCGGCCACCTCGAACGTGGTCGCCCACGCGGACGAGGGCGCGCCCGGGAAGCCGAAGACACCGCCGATCTCGTGGCCGTCCTTACGGCGGAGGAAGGTGAAGTCGGCGTCCGGGAGAGTCTCGTTGAGGTCCAGGGTGTAGTCGAACACGGCCGCGTAGAAGGCCCGGGCGGGTTCGGGGTCCGCGGTGACCAGGTCGTTCCGCACGAGCGAACCGGGCTCGTTCACGACCTGGCAGCCGAGGTGCGCGCGAGCCTCCCAGAGTCCGAAGCGGGCGCCGACCGGGTCCTCGGCGATGGCCATACGGCCCTGGTCTCCCTTGTCCCCGACGTCCGTCGGAGCCTTGAGCAGCGTTCCGCCCGCGTCGGCGATGCGCTTCGCGGTGCCGTCGCAGTCGGCGGTGGCGAAGTACATGTTCCAGCCGAAGCCCGTGGTGGCCGGGGCCTGCGTGATGGCCGCGACCGGCCGACCGTACAGCAGGCACGTCGTGCCGAGCCCGGTCCCGGTCTCCGCCGGCTCCTGGGCGTACTCCCAGCCGAAGAGCGCACCGTAGAACTCCAGCGCGCGCTCGCGGTCGGGAACCCGGAGGTCGATCCACGTGGGGGTGCCGTCCGGCTGAATGCTGGTGACGTAACTCATCGCGTACTCCCTGGTGGGCGTCGAAGAATGCACGTCCCACGCTAGGAGCCATACAGGTCAGATCCTGTCCTAGTAGGACTCCTGGGTTGATGGCGGCGCGGGGCCGCGCCCCCTCAGGGGCGCGGGGCTGTGACGATTTGCGGCTCCGCCGCGTGGGCGCGCCCAGCCCCCACCCACCCGCAGACAAACAACCACCCCACCGCCGGAGGCACCCGCACCCGCACCCGAACAACCGCTCAACCGCTGGAGGCACCCGCCTCGGCCGGCCCGTACACCGCGGCCGGTGCGCCGGTCGTCATCGCCCAGTAGCGGTCCCCGTACGACCAGTGCCACCACTCCGTGGGGTAGTTGACGAGACCGGCGGTCGTGAGCGCGGCGGTGAGGGTGCGGCGGTTGCGGCGGGCGGTGTCCGAGATGTTCGGCGCGGCCGTGTAGCAGGCGCCGTCGCTCTCCTCCGGGCTCGCGTTCACCGGGGTGCCGAGGTCCAGTTCGGTGCCGTCGGCCGAGCACAGGGTCAGGTCGACCGCCGCGCCCGCCACGTGCGGGCCGATCTCCGGCGGCGAGAGCGAACGGCTCGTCTGCGTGTGCAGATACGACTCCGACCAGTCGGGGTGGGCGGCGCGCAACTCGGCCGCGTAGTCCTCGAAGTATCGTATCTGCAGGTCGAGCGGACGGTAGCCCTCCGTCACCAGCAGTCGCAGCCCCTCGGGCAGCAGCTTCGCCGCACGGGCCAGCCGCCAGGCGACGCCCTCCCGGAGCAGGGCGTAGGCGCCGGCCGGGTCGGCGAGGCGGGTGTCGACGCGCACAAAGGGCAACTGCCGCAGATCCACCAGGGGTTCAGCGCACTCGCGCACAGGGGTGTCGGCCACCCGGGCGTCGTTCATGAGGATGATCTCTGGCATGTCCGTCCTGAGCGTCGTGCTGTCGGCGCACCGCGATGCCCCGGGAACGGTCCCCCGACCGCCCCCGGGGCTCCCCCGCTCCCCCCATTGCATTGGCCTTTGCACCGGCCTTTGTGTGGGCCTTACACGTCCGCGCGGTGACACGCCGCCCCTGTGGTGGAGGACCGCGTTGGTGAACTCCCATGAGAAGCATTGCCGAAGCCGCTGTAAGTTCTCTGCAAGTCCGCATCAAGAGACCGCAAGGGACTTCAAGCGACCGCAAGCGACTCCAACAGGCCGCGCACGAGCTCGCGGACCCCCCCCACGGACTGCCGGGCGCCTACGGACTCCCGGGCCCCTCCGGCTCGTCCCGCTCCCGGGCCTCGTACGCCCGGAACACCTCCAACGCCTCGTCCCGCATCACCAGGGCCGCCGCGACATCGCCGACGGCAACCCGTACCGCCGCGAGCGACCGCAGCGTACGGGCTCGGTGCAACGGCAGCCGGAGTACGTCCCAGAGTTCGACGGCGGCGCGCAGGTGGGCCTCGGCGGACACCAACTCGCCTTCCACCATGGCCCATTCACCCAGCGTACGCAGCACCAGGGCCTGGCCGAAGCGGTCGTTGTGCCGACGGCACACGTCGAGCAGCCCGTCCAGATCCGCGGCCGCCTCCCGCGTACGGCCCAGCCGCAGCCGTGCCTTGGCCCGCGCCTGCGCGGCGTACGCGCTCATCAGCGGATCCCCGAAGTCCCGCAGTATCACCAGCGATTGGCCGAACAGCTCCTCGGCGGCCGCGTACTCGCCGAGAGCCCTGTGCACCAGCCCCATCGACCGCAGGGTGAGCGCCTCCCCGCGCCGGCTGCCGAGGCGGCGGTACGCGGTCAGGGACTCGTCGAGCAGGGCGCGGGCCGCGTCGTAGTCGCCGAGTTCGAGGTGGACGGACCCGGCGATACGGCAGGTGAGGCCGAGCCCGGCCGCGTCGTCGAGTCGCCTGAACTCCCGGGCCGCGCCGGTGAGTTCGTCCACGGCGTCCCGCAACTTCCCCTGCTCGCGGTAGGCGGTGCCGAGCCCGGCGAGGGCCGCCGCATGCCCCCGTACCTCGCCGAGTTCGGAGCACAGATCGGCCGCCCGCCGGAAGTACGCCACGGACTCGTCGAAGTCGTCCTGTTCATAACGGAGTTGACCGAGGCCGATGAGCAGCAGCGCCTCACCGCCGAGGTCCTCGGCGCGGCGCGCGGCGGCGAGAGCCGCGTCGTGGGTGCGCCACCACGGGTCGAACCGATTACCGGTGGCGTACGAGGACGAGCACAACGCGGCCGCCACCTCGCAGGCGAGGCTGTGCAGGTCCATGGCGGCGGCCCGCTCGACGGCCACGGCGATCGCGTCGGCCTCCGCCTCGAACCACGCGGTGGGATCGGCGAGGGCCCGCTCGGCGACCTCCTCACCGACCGGCAGCAGCGTGTGCGGATCCCGGAAGACCACCGCGCCGGAGGGGGCCGCGGCGGAGACCCGGTCGTTCAGCCACAGCCAGCCGCCGAGCGCGCGGCCGAGCGCGGCGGCGCGTTCGGCGGGGGAGTCCTCGGCCTCGGCTCGCTCGGCCGCGTACACCCGCACCAGGTCGTGCAGCCGGAAGCGCGGCTGCCCCGCCCGGTCGGCGCCCGCGAAGTGCAACAACTGGGCGTCGATGAGCTGCTCCAGAACGTCCTCCGCCTCGGGTACGCCCAGCAGCGTGCCCACCACCCAGGCGGCCACGTCGGGCGCGCCGAGCAGGCCGAGGCGGCGCAGGGCGGTACGGGCCGGGGTGTCCAGCGCGTCGTAACTGAGGCCGAGGCCGGTACGTACCTCCAGGTCGCCGACGACGAGCTCGTCCAGGCGGCGGCGCTCGTCCGCGAGGCGGTCGGCGAGCATGCGCGGCGTCCAGTGGCGGCGGGTCGCGAGCCGCGCCCCGGCGATGCGCAGGGCCAGCGGCAGCCCGCCGCACAGCGCGACGATTTGCCGGGCGGCCTCGGGCTCGCCCCGCACCCGATCCCCGCCGGCGGCCCGGTCGAGGAGCTCCAGGCCCAACTCCTCGTCCAGTACGTCGAGATCGGTACGGTGGGCGCCGCCGAGGCCGGCCAGCCGGGCCCGCGAGGTGATCAGTACGCCGCAGGTGGCGCTGCCGGGCAGCAGCGGGCGTACCTGCGCCTCGCTGCCCGCGTCGTCCAGTACCAGCAGGATGCGGCGGCGGGCGACCAGACTCCGGAACAGGTCACCGCGCTCGGCCAGCCCTTCGGGCGGCTCGGCGCCCAGCGCCCGCAGCAGCCGGCCCAGCACCTCGTCGGGCGGCACGGGGTCGGTGAAGCCGCGCAGTTCGGCGTAGAGCTGGCCGTCGGGGTGATCGGCGGCGACCCGGTGCGCGACCTTCACGGCGAACGCGGACTTCCCGACCCCGCCGGGCCCGGAAACGACCGCGATCGGCATCGTCTCGCGATGCCCGGACAGAACGCTCGCCACCTCGTCGAGCTGAGCGTCGCGACCGGTGAAGTCCCCGATGGCGGGCGGGAGAAGGGAGGCGGTGGGCGGGGCAACGGCCGGGGTCGCCTCGCGAGAGGACTCCGATACGTCAGATACCCCAGATACGCCTGATCCCTCTGATCCCTCTGATCCCTCTGATCCATTCGATACCTCCGATACCTCCGATACGGAGTCTCCGGGCGCGACATCCGCCGCCGGGCCGGGGTTCGCCGCCAGGCCGGGCGAGGGAGCCGCTTCCCCCCGGAGGGGCCCCGCGAGGACCAACCCCGCGTCCCCCCGCAGGATCGCCTCGTGCAACCGGCGCAGCCCCGGCCCCGGGTCGATGCCCAGCTCGTCGGCGAGTGCGGCCCGCCCCTCCGCGTACACCGCGAGGGCGTCGGCCTGGCGGTCCAAGCGGTAGAGGGTGAGCATCAGTTGGCCTCGTAGCCGTTCGCGTGTGGGATGCGTGCCGACCAGTGCGGTGAGTTCGGAGACGAGGTCCCGCTCGCGCCCCGGCGTCGTGAGGTCCGCCGCGATCCGGTCCTCCAGCGCGGCCTGCCGTGCCTCCTCCAACCGCCCGGCCTCGACCCGCAGCGCGTCCCCGACACCACCGAGCGCCGGCCCGCGCCACAACTCCAGTGCGTCCCGGAGGAGTTGGGCGGCCTCTCGGTGATCACCGGCGGCCGCACGCTCCCGCCCCCGCGCCGTCAGCCGCTCGAACTCCGTGAGGTCGACCCGGACCCCGTCCCCCTCCACCCGCAGCAGATATCCGGGCGGGCGGGTCTCGATCGGGTCGACGCCGTCGACGCCGACGGGCAGCGCGCGCCGCAGCCCGGAGACATACGTCTGGATCAGCGCGCGTGCCGTGTCCGGCGGCCCCTCGCCCCAGACAGCGTCGATCAACGTGTCGGCGGAGACGACTCGTCCCGGCCAGAGCAGCAACGCGGCCAGCAGAGCACGGGGTTTGGGCCCGCCGAGCGCGAGACGACGGCCGTCGGACCAGACCTCGACCGGGCCGAGTAATCGGTATTCGAGCTCCACGGAGTCCTCGTTCCGTGTCCACGGACTGGCTACGCATCGTACGCAGCCGATCTGTAAGCGTTAGGTGGAACACGCGAGGATAGTGGGGAACCTCGACGGAGCGGCGGCTGGTTCCAGCCTCGCTGGGGCCAGGGTCTGTCGTCGCCTGTCGTCAGACCCCCGCGTGACCAGAAGCATCACGAACCGAGCGCGGTTCCGTGAGCAACTCCGCCATGTGGTCCGCGAATTCGGTGAGCCGTTCCAACAGTGCTCCACCGCGCGCGATGCGGAATCCATGACGGCGGCCGGAGAACGCGGCCTGAACGGCATGGAACTGGGCCCAACGCCGCGTGCGTTCACGGTCGAGTTCCGCGGCCTCGGCGAAGACGTCCAAGGCGCGGTGGAGAGCCTTGCGCAGGTCGTCCGCTTCAAGGAGCGTCAGCGCGCGCGACTTCAGCAGCGTGCCACCGTCGTACGCCCGGTCTCCCGCGTATCCCTTGGGATCGACGGCCAGCCATGGCTCACGCTCGGCGCGCAGGACGTTTCTGGCGTGGAGGTCGCCGTGGACGAGGGTGTCCGGCTGGACGCGGCCCAGCTCACGGACGGTCGCCACGGCGGAGTCCACCACGTAACGCGGCAGCGCGTGCGTCAGCTCCTGGGCGTCCTGGCGCAGTTGCTTCTCCCAGGCGTCCGCCCGCTCCCGCAGCCGAGGCAGGCCCGGCGGGGCGGGGATGGCCAGTCGACGGTTGATCCGCCCCGCTACCGTCACGACCTCGTCGCCGTTCTCGACGTCGGCCAGGGTTGACGCCTGGGCCCGTTCGAGGAGCATCGCGAACCGCTCGTCGTCGCGCTCGTGCAACAGGACGGCTCCGCGCCCGCCCCACGCCATGAAGGCATCCGGCTCGTGGACGTTGCCGGGATGCGGAAACGACACCTTGAGCACGGCGGCGGCGCCCTCGGCTCCCCGTCGCACCGGGACGATGACCCCGACGCCCCCGTGCATGACCTCCCCGTCCGGCACGCACCCCCAGCGCCCCAGCAACTCGTCCACGATCCCCGGCAGTTCGGTGAGCCACACCGCTCCGCGTTCTCCTTCGCGCTCGACGGTGCTCCGCGCGAACGTCTCTGGTGCCTGGAACATCCGGGCACCTTACGACCCCGGTGGCGATCAGGGGCGTGCTCGCGCCACGCTCCGGACGTCGACCAGCAGCTTCCCCGGGGCTCGCTCGTGCCCTACCGGCGCGACGGTTACGACGACACCGCTTCCGGCTCCGGCTCCGGCTTCCGGGCGAGGATGAAGGCCTGAGGGGTCTTCTCCGGCGCGTCGGCCTCCCGCACGAGCCGCGCGACCTCGACGAGCCCCGCCCGGCGCAGCAGTTCGGCGACCCGCTCGGGCGGGAACCGGTACACGTAGAGGTCGACGTCATGGCCGTACGCGTGCTCCAGGCGCACCCGCTCGTCGCCCACCTTGAAGGCGAGCAGCAGATGACCGCCCGGGGCCAGCACCCGCTGGAACTCCTCGAAGAACACGGGCAGTTCCTCCAGTGGAGTGTGCACCGTGGAATACCAGACGATCGCCCCGGCGAGCGACTCGTCCTTGATGCCGAGGCCGGCCATCGAGCCGACCTCGAACCGCAGACGCGGATGGCTCCGCCGGGCCACCGCCACCATCTCCGGCGACAGATCAACCCCGAACGCGTCCAGCCCGAGCCCCTCCAGATGCCCGGTCACCCGCCCCGGCCCACATCCGAGATCCGCAACCGGCCCACCTCCACCGGACCGCACCGTCTCCGCGAACGCGGCCAGCATGGCCCGGTCCAGCGGCTTGTCGTCCAACTGGGCTTTGAGCAGCTCGGCGTAGTCGACGGCGACGGTGTCGTACGACGCCCTGGTGGCGTCCAGATGTGAGGTCATGGCCGGGAAGACTAACCCGCGGGTCTGACAACCCGACGCCCGTGGTGGGGCCGGCTGCACCCTCGGTCCGGGAGGATGCCACCTCGTGCCGGCGAGCGGACGGCGGCATCGTTGAACCCAGCAGAAGCCAGCCCAGAAGCCAGCCCAGAAGCCAGCCCAGCGGAACAAGCCGAGCCCAGCGGATCCCAGAGATCCGCGGCTGCCCATCCGGAAGGAAACCACCATGAACTCGCTGCTCGCCTCCACCAAGAACACGGACACGGCCATGGGCGCCCTGACCGAAATCCCCTGCACGTCGGACGAGTTCACCGAGGCCGAGAGTGAACTCGCCCCGCTGCTCGCCGCCTGGGACCGTGCGCACCCCGCCGTCGCCGACCCCGAGTGGCGGCACCTGCTGGACGAGATCACCCGCCCCCGCACCACCCAGGCGTTCCACCGCCTGGCCGTCGCCGCGGGGAGCTGAATGACACCGAAGCCCTCAGACCGACCTGGCGAACCGCCCCCGCAGCGCCGCATACAGCCCCGCGCTCACCACAAACCCCACCAGGCACGTGATGTCCCCGAAGGACGGCCACTGCTCCGGCACCCAGCCCACGTACTTCTCCTGGTTGGAGAAGAGCGGGACGGAGATCGCGATGCCCGCCAACAGGGCGGTGACTCCGGGCCAGTTGGTGAAGGTGCGGTCGCCGAGCCGCGGGGACAGTTCCTCGGCCGGCGTGCGCGAGCGGGCCCACCGCTCCACCAGGACCACGCCCAGCCACGGTCCCACCCAGTACGCGATGACCAGCAGGAACGCCTCGTAGGCGTGCCCCGCGTCGGCCAGTGACGCCCACGCGGCGGCCGTACCGGCGAGTCCGGACAGCACGACCAGCGCGCTGCGGCCGAGCCACCGCGGCAGGCGCAGGCCGAGCGAGGTGACCGACATGGCGGAGGAGTAGACGTTGAGGGCGTTCGCCGAGACCGCGCCCAGGATGATGGCGAGAAGTACCAAGTCGCTGAGCCAGCCCGGCAGATGGCCCGTGAAGGCGGCGGTCGGGGTCGAGCCCTCCGGGGCCACGATCGTCGCCGAGGCGGCGCCGATCACGGAGACGACGGCGACGGAGACGAAGAGACCCACGGCCGGATACAGGGCCGTACGCAGCCGGGACGCGGTCGGCGGCAGATAGCGCGAG
This sequence comes from Streptomyces sp. 2A115, assembly GCF_052245575.1. Taxonomy (NCBI): domain Bacteria; kingdom Bacillati; phylum Actinomycetota; class Actinomycetes; order Kitasatosporales; family Streptomycetaceae; genus Streptomyces; species Streptomyces sp. 2A115. The sequence continues at coordinate 74,810 of NZ_JBQQCG010000009.1, forward strand.
TAGTCGGAGGCGCCCGGGTTCCAGCCGGCCGCGTACCCCCACGCCGCGCTGAACGCGAGCAGGAACCCGCCGATGCCGCCGCTGCCGCCCGCTGTCGAGAAGTCCGCCTCCTTGAAGGTCCACACGCCCGCCAGCAGGAACACGACCGCCAGCACCGGGAACGCGTACCGCTCGAAGACGTGCACGAAGTTGTGCCCGATGAAACCGATGCCGATCTCCACCGCGACGACGAGGAGGAGGGAGGGGAGGGGGCGGAGGCCGGTGAGGGTGTTGAGTGCGAAGGCCGCGCTCACGCTGTTGACGGCGAACCAGCCGACCCCGGCCACCAGGGCGTTGACCCCGGACGGGAACACGTTCCCCCGGTAACCGAAGGCGAACCGGCCGATGGCCATCTGCGGGACGCCGAAGCGCGGCCCGTCCAGCGACAGGATCCCGTGGGTGAGGGCCCCCAGCGCCGTGCCGAGCAGCAGCGCCGCCGACGCCTGCCAGAAGTTCAGGCCGAAGAAGAGGACCGAGATGACACCGATGTAGACCGTCGCGAACTCGATGTTCGGCGAGGCCCACGTCCACAGCAGCTGAAGCGGGCTGCCGTGCCGCTCGGAGAGGGGGATCGGCTCCGAGCCCGCCGTCTCGACGGCGATGACCTTGTCGCCGTACTCGGGGGGCGGGGACGCGGAGGTACTACTGGCCGGAGCTGTCGTCATGCCCGCCAAGTGTCCGGCCCGCGCGCGCTCGGGCCCAGGGGCGCATTGTCCGCTTCGGGAGGCTCGTCGGCGTACACCTTGTAGGGAGACGGGGCGGCGTCGACTCCAGAGCTCTCAGCTCTCAGCTCTCAGCTCTCGGCTCTCAGCTCTCCGGTCAGGGCTTGGGCGGTGCGGCGTCGTCGGGGCCGTCGCCGGTCCCGCCCTCGCGGCGCTTCAGCTCCTCCTCGCGGCGGCGCAGATCGTCCTCCCAGTCCTTGAGGTGGGCGTCGTCGTCCTTCTCCGCACTCGGGCCGTCGGCCTCGCCCTTGACGTCGCCCTTCTTGCCCTTCTCGCCTTTTTCGTCCTTGAGGGACTTGAGGAACTCGGGGTTGTCGTCGGGCGCGACCCAGCCGCCCCGGCCGCCCGGCGAGGCGCCGCGGGGCGTGCGCTTCCTGCCGACGAGCAGCCAGGAGATGGAGCCGACCAGCGGGAAGAGCAGCACGAGGATCGCCCAGAGAGGCTTGGGGATGTACCGGATCTCCTTCTCATCGGTGGAGATGCAGTCGATGAACGCGTAGATGCTGAGTGCCAGTGGCACCAGGATCATCAGCACCCGAAGCATGAGGCGGTCCCCCTGCGTGTGGAGATCGGGACCGGGTGGGCGGCCCCCGTTACAGGGTCAGCGTAGCGAGTAGCCGATACTGAAAGGCATGGCTTACGACGATCTTCGTTCCCTGCTCCGGGCGCTGGAGCGCGAGGGCGACCTCCAGCGCGTCAAGGTCGAGGTCGACCCGTACCTGGAAGTCGGGGAGATCGTCGACCGGGTACAGAAGGCGGGCGGCCCGGCCCTGCTCTTCGAGAAGGTGCGCGGGTCGGCGATGCCGCTCGCCATGAACGTCTTCGGGACCGACCGCCGCCTGCTCAAGGCGCTCGGCCTGAAGTCGTACGAGGAGATCAGCGAGAAGATCGGTGGGCTGCTCAAGCCGGAGCTGCCGCACGGGTTCGTCGGTGTGCGCGAGGCCTTCGGGAAGCTCGGCGCCATGACGCACGTACCGCCGAAGAAGGTGAAGTCCGACAACGCCCCCGTTCAGGAGGTCGTGCTCCGGGGCGAGGACGTGGACCTGGACCAGCTCCCGGCCCTGTTCACCTGGCCGCAGGACGGCGGCTCCTTCTTCAACCTGGGCCTGACGCACACCAAGGACCCGGAGAGCGGCATCCGCAACCTCGGGCTCTACCGCCTCCAGCGCCACGACAAGCGCACCATCGGCATGCACTGGCAGATCCACAAGGACAGCCGCAACCACTACCAGGTGGCCGCGCGGCGGGGTGAGCGGCTGCCGGTCGCGATCGCCTTCGGCTGCCCGCCCTCGGTGACGTACGCAGCCACGGCCCCGCTTCCCGGAGACATCGACGAGTACCTCTTCGCCGGGTTCGTCCAGGGCAGGCGGATCGAGATGGTGGACTGCAAGACGGTGCCGTTGCAGGTCCCGGCGAACGCGGAAGTCGTACTCGAAGGCTGGCTGGAGCCCGGTGAGATGCTCCCCGAGGGACCTTTCGGCGACCACACCGGCTTCTACACGCCGCAGGAACCCTTCCCGGCGCTCACGATCGACTGCGTGACGATGCGGAAGCGCCCGCTGCTCCAGTCGATCGTGGTCGGCCGCCCCCCGACGGAGGACGGACCTCTCGGCCGGGCCACGGAGCGCTTCTTCCTCCCGCTCCTGAAGATCATCGTGCCGGACATCGTGGACTACCACCTCCCCGAGGCGGGCGGCTTCCACAACTGCGCGATCGTCGCGATCGACAAGAAGTACCCGAAGCACGCCCAGAAGGTCATGCACGCCGTCTGGGGCGCCCACATGATGTCCCTGACCAAGCTGATCGTGGTCGTCGACGCCGACTGCGACGTCCACGACCTGCACGAGGTCGCGTGGCGCGCGCTCGGCAACACGGACTACTCCCGTGACCTCACGGTCGTCGAGGGCCCGGTCGACCACCTCGACCACGCCTCCTACCAACAGTTCTGGGGCGGCAAGGCGGGCATCGACGCGACGCGGAAATGGCCCGAGGAGGGCTATACGCGGGACGGGGGCTGGCCTGAGATGGTGCTTTCGGACCCGGAGACATCCGAACGGGTGACGAAGCGCTGGAAGGAATACGGACTGTGAGGGTCGAGGCGATGACGGAACGCGGCAGCGCGGCGGCGGGGCTTCTCCGCAGCCGCGGAGGTGCTGTGCTTTCCCGGGGGGCAACCCCCGGACCCCCGGTGGTCGATCGCCGCTGGACGGAGTGCGGCCTGTGAGCGCCTCCGCCGCCGCGATGCCCCAGCCCGGCAGGGCGCGCGCCTTCCTGCGCCTCGTCATGATCGAGCACTCCGTCTTCGCGCTGCCCTTCGCGTACATCGCGGCGCTGACGGCGATGTTCCAGCTGGACGAGAACATCCACTGGGGCCGACTGCTCCTCGTCACCGTCGCGATGGTCGGTCTGCGCACCTTCGCCATGGCCGCCAACCGGATCATCGACCGCGAGATCGACGCCCGCAACCCCCGTACGGCCCATCGCGAGCTGGTCACCGGCGCGATGACGGTCAAGCACGCGTGGACGGGCGCGCTGGTCGCCCTGGTCTTCTTCCTGGGCGCCGCGGCCCTGCTCAACCCGCTCTGTCTGGCCCTGGCGCCCATCGCGGTGATCCCGATGGTGGTCTACCCGTACGGCAAACGGTTCACGAACTTCCCGCAGGCCATCCTCGGGCTCGCCCAGGCGATGGGCCCGATCGGCGGCTGGCTGGCGATCACCGGGGAGTGGTCCTGGGAAGCGGTGATCCTCGGCCTCGCGGTCGGCGTCTGGATCGGCGGCTTCGACCTGATCTACGCCTGCCAGGACGTGAAGACGGACCGCGAGATCGGCGTCATGTCGGTCCCCGCCCGCTTCGGCATCCCGGCGGCGATCTGGGGTGCGCGGCTCTGTCACGCGGTGACGACGGGGCTCTTCGTCTGGTACGCCGTGGCCACCGACGCGGGCGCGTTCTTCTGGCTGGGCCTGCTGATCGTCACGGCCGCGTTCCTCTACGAGCACTCCATCGTCAAACCGCACGACCTGTCCCGTGTGAACCGCGCCTTCTTCAGCGTCAACGGCTTCATCGGCATCGCCCTGTTCCTCTGCGCCCTGCTCGATCTGCTGGTACGCGGCCTCACGGTCTGAATACCGTCAGCCGCCGGATAGGCTCGACACCATGAAGCCAGGAGAGACGCAGCGCACGCCTTGGATCGTGGGGGTGTCCGGGGCATCAGGGACCCCGTACGCCGCTGCCGTGCTGCGTGCGCTTCTCGCGGCCGGTGAGAGCGTCGACCTGGTGGTCTCCCGTGCCTCCCGGCTCACGCTCCTTGACGAGACCGGCATCGGCTTCCGGGACGCCCACTGGCAGGAGGACCTGCGGGAGTGGCTGGCCCGGGGCGCGGACGGGAAGCCCGGCACCTTCAGGGCTTTCGAGGAACGTGTCGACGCCGTACGGCACTGGGGTTCCGGTGACCTGGCGGCGGGGCCGTCGTCGGGCTCGTACCCCTCGAAGGGCATGCTCATCGTGCCCGCCTCCACCGCCTGCGTGGCCGGAGTCGCGCTCGGCCTCTCGAAGGACCTGTTGCAGCGTGCCGCGAGCGTCACCCTCAAGGAGCGGCGCAAGCTGGTCGTCGCCGTCCGGGAGACCCCGTTGAACGGGCAGACCCTGCGGCACCTGGTGACACTGGACGACGCGGGCGCGACCGTGCTCCCGGCCTCCCCGGCGTTCTACGCGGGCGCCACGCACATCCAGGACCTGGTGGACTTCGTCGCCGGGCGCGTGCTGGACGCGGCGGGCGTCGAGCACACGCTCTACCGCCGCTGGGAGGGCGAACTCGGCGGCGGCTCACGCACCACCTGAGCGCCACCGAGTACTACCGGAGCACCACCTGAGCAACACCGGTCGAGCGTTGAGCGACACCGGTCGAGCAACGAGCAGTACCCACTCATCACTTCAGGAACTCTCAGCGGAAGGCTATCGATCGCATGGACGCGGTGGACAGGCAGCTCATCCAGGCCCTCAGGGAGAACGGCCGGGCCTCCTACGCGGAGCTGGGACGCCTCGTCGGACTGTCGGGACCCAGCGTCACCGACCGCATCAACCGCCTGGAGGCCGCCGGTGTCATCACCGGCTACCGCGCGACGGTCGACGCCGCCTCGCTCGGCCTCGGCGTCACCGCCCTCATCGGCATCTCGCTCTCCGACGCCGCCGACCACGAGGACGTGGCACGCCGGATGAAGGACCTCAACGAGATCGAGGACTGCTGGTTCATCGCCGGCGACGACTCCTTCATGCTCAAGGTGCGAGCGCCGGACGTGGACGGTCTCGAGAAGACGATCCGGCGGCTGTCGGGGACGAAGGGCGTCTCGCGGACGCGCACCACGATCGTGCTCTCCACGAAGTGGGAGAACAGGGTGGGCGAGCTGCCGGAGGAAGAGCAGTAGAAGAGCAGTAGTGGCTCAGGCACGGAGTGGCTGATGGGGGCTCCTACCGCCCGAAGGGTGGGGGCGTACGGTTGGCACGGTTCGTTCGTCTTCGGGTTCGAGGAGAGGCAGAGGCATGGATGTCGGGCTCAAGCGCGAGCTGGAGGAGAAGGTCCGGGCCGGTGAACGGCTGACCCGTGAGGACGGCATCGCGCTGTACGAGTCGGACGACCTGGCCTGGCTGGGCGGGCTCGCCCACGAGGTGCGGACCCGCAAGAACGGTGACGTGGTCCACTTCAACGTCAACCGGCACCTCAACATGACGAACGTGTGCACCGCGTCGTGCGCCTACTGCTCGTTCCAGCGGAAGCCGGGCGAGAAGGACGCGTACACGATGCGCATCGAGGAGGCCGTCCGCCTCGCCAAGGCGATGGAGAACGACAACCTCACCGAGCTGCACATCGTCAACGGGCTCCACCCGAACCTGCCGTGGCGGTACTACCCGCGGTCGCTGAGCGAGCTGAAGAAGGCGCTGCCGAACGTCTCGCTGAAGGCCTTCACGGCCACGGAGATCCACCACTTCGAGACGATCTCGGGTCTGTCGGCGTCGGAGATCCTGGACGAGCTGATCGAGGCGGGCCTGGAGTCGCTCACCGGCGGCGGCGCGGAGATCTTCGACTGGGAGGTCCGCCGGCACATCGTGGACCACCGCACACACTGGGAAGACTGGTCACGGATCCACCGCCTCGCGCACTCGAAGGGCCTCAAGACCCCGTGCACGATGCTGTACGGGCACATCGAGGAGCCCCGCCACCGGGTCGACCACGTGCTGCGCCTGCGTGAACTCCAGGACGAGACGGGCGGCTTCCAGGTCTTCATCCCCCTCCGTTACCAGCACGACTTCGTGGACATGAAGGACGGCAAGGTCCGCAACCGCCTCCAGGCACGCACCCAGATGGCGACGGGCGCCGAGGCCCTGAAGACCTTCGCGGTCTCGCGGCTGCTCTTCGACAACGTTCCGCACGTCAAGGTCTTCTGGGTCATGCACGGCGTCCAGACCGCCCAGCTCGCCCTCCAGCACGGCGCCGACGACATGGACGGCTCGGTCGTCGAGTACAAGATCACCCATGACGCGGACAACTACGGCACCCCGAACAAGCTGACCCGCGAGGATCTGCTCGACCTGATCCGCGACGCGGGCTTCCGCCCGGTGGAGCGCAACACCCGGTACGAGATCATCCGCGAGTACGAGGGAGCGGACCCGGAGCGCCGGGAGTCGCCTCAGCCGATGCGGGTCTGAGGCGGAAGCGGGGCTGAGCCTTTCGCCGGGGCGGGGCAGCGGGGCTCTGTGTCCCGCACGCCCACCCGTCATCGTGCAGGTGACACCCCGCGTCGGGCGGGTACTCGGTCGGCATGGTTACCACGGCGCCCGAGGACGCGTATACCGCCGAGCCGTTCGTTCCCTCGCGTGGCGGGCTCGCCGCGCTGCGCAAGGCCGCTGCCGAGTGCCGGGGGTGCCCGTTGCATCGGGAAGCGACTCAGACGGTGTTCGGGAGCGGTGATGCGGGGGCGCGCGTCATCCTCGTGGGGGAGCAGCCCGGGGACCAGGAGGACCAGAAGGGGGAGCCCTTCGTCGGTCCCGCGGGGCGCCTGCTCGACCGGGCACTGGCCGAGGCGGGGATCGACCCGGAGCAGACGTACGTGACGAACGCCGTCAAGCACTTCAAGTTCACCCAGTCGGGACCGGGCAAGCGCCGTATCCACAAGGCGCCGAGCCTGCGCGAGATGACGGCCTGCGGCCCCTGGCTCGCCGCCGAGCTGGCCCTCGTCGAACCCGAGCTGATCGTGGTACTCGGAGCGACCGCGGGCAAGGCGCTGCTCGGCTCGTCGTTCCGGGTCACGCAGCAGCGCGGAACGCTGCTGGAGGAGGAGATCCACGGACGGAAGGAACGGGTCGTCGCGACCCTCCACCCGTCCTCCGTCCTGCGCGCGGACGACCGGGAGGCGGCCTACCGCGGGCTGGTCTCCGACCTGAAGGTGGCGGCACGGGCGCTGCACTGACCGGGTTCTGAGCGAGGTTCCGTCGTCCTGCCGTCCGGCAGCCTGCCGTCTGTCGTCCTGCCGTCCGTCGTCCTCTCCGTTCCCCGAAAACATCCTTGAGTCGCGGTCGAGGTAATGGATAACCTCCCCCGATGGCTCTTACCTTCGAGCTCGACCCCTCCATCGACCCGGCGCTGCGTGACGGCCTCGTCGACCTGTGGGCCGACGTGTCCAACGCGGGCGGCGCCGTCGGCTTCGTACCGCCCGTCTCGCGCGAGGCGATACGTCCGGAACTCGTGAAGCACCTTGCCGCGATGAGCGAGGGGCGTGGGCGGCTGCTGGTCGGACGAGACGAAAACGAATGCAAAGGCCAAGACCAGGACCAGGGCGGGGCCGGGTCCGTCGTCGCGGCCGCCTTCCTCACCTTCAACACGCACCGGCTGATGACGCACTGGGTGTGGCTCTACACGGTGATGGTGCACCCGAAACACCAGGGCAAGGGATATGGGCGGGATCTGCTCGCGGCCGCCGCCGAGACCGCCCGCGGGTTCGAGGGGATCGACGCGATACGGCTCACCTGCCGGGGCGGGGAGGGGCTCGAGCGGTTCTACGCCTCCTGCGGTTACAAGGAGGTCGGCCGCGTGCCCCAGGCGATCAGGGTGGCACCGGGGGACGACCGGGACGACATCACCATGCTGCTGCCGCTCACCTGACGAACCCCCCTACAAGATCCCACCGGGCCCGTGCTTCACTTGACGGTGCCCTTTGGGATCGTTCGGAACGGGAAGAGTGGATTGAGATGCTCCGCTACACGCTGATGCGCCTAGGAATCTTCGCGGGCTGCCTCGTGGTCGTCTGGGGCCTCGTCTACTCCGGTATCGCGCCGCGCGGCCTCGGCGACTCCAACTACATGTGGGTCGTCCTGCTCTCCCTGGTGATCTCGGCTCCCATCAGCTTCGTGGCCCTCCGCAAGGAGCGCGACCGCGCCTCGGCCCAGGTCGTGCAGAAGGTGGAGCGCGTCAAGTCCAACCTGGAGGCGAACCGCAGCCAGGAGGACGAGGCGGTGGACGACGTCGCAAGGGCCCAGGGCAGGACCCAGGGCCAGACGTCGTAAGACACTCCCAGCCCGCGCAGCCGGCAGCCCGCGGCTTCCAGCCCTCGGCTCACAGCTCACAGCAAAGGCGCACCTCAACCCGGCCAAGCCGTCGGCAGACCATACGCTTGACACATGGGTGCAGTGAAGAACAAGCGGATGCCGCGTGCCGTGCGCGAACAGCAGATGCTGGACGCCGCCGTGCGAACCTTCGGGCAGCGGGGGTACCGGGCCGCGTCGATGGACGAGATCGCCGATCTGGCGGGCGTGTCCAAGCCGTTGGTGTACCTGTACCTGAACTCCAAGGAAGACCTGTTCACCGCATGCATCCGACGTGAGGCGCAGGCCCTGACCGAGGCCGTACGCGCGGGGGTCCAGCCCGGCCTGCCCGCCGACCGCCAACTCTGGGAAGGCCTGCGGGCGTTCTTCACGCACACCGCGCAGAACCCGGACGGCTGGGCGGTGTTGCACCTCCAGGCGCGTACGCACGGGGAGCCGTTCGCCGCCGAGGTCAGCGCGATGCGCGAGGAAATCGTCGCGTTCGTCACCCAGTTGATCGTGGTGGCGGCTCGGGAGGCCCACCAGGACCCGTCGTTGCCCGAGCGCGAGGTCGCCGGTCTGGCGGAAGCCCTGGTCGGTGCCGCCGAGTCCCTCGCCGCCTGGGCCAACGCCACGCCGGGCATCTCGGCGAGACAGACGGCCGCGACCCTGATGAACTTCGCCTGGGCGGGGCTCGGCGATCTGATGGAGGGGCGGCCCTGGTCAGAGCAGCGGTGACACTTCCCCCGCCAGGTGGAGGCGTCCGCTGTCCCCGCGCAGTTCGAAAGCGCCGCCCTCGGCCCCGTACGCCACTGTCCCCGGCAGCAGCACCGGTGCCCTGAACTCCGCCCTCACCAGGGCCGCTTGGGGCGCCCCGTGCTCGGCGAGGCAGCGCGCCACGCTCCACATGCCGTGCGCGATGGTCCCGGGGAAGCCGAACAGGCGGGCGGCGAGGGGATGCAGGTGGATCGGGTTGCGGTCGCCGGACGCGGCCCCGTACCGCCGCCCGACGTCCCCGGCGAGCCGCCACTCGGCGAGGACGCGCAACGGCTTGCGTTCGTCCACGGGCCGCTGCTCGAGCGTGCTCTCCGGCGCGGTCCCGTGCCGGAGCGAGGTCTCGGTGGTGGTGCCGTGCCTGAGCGAGGTCTCCGTCGTGGTGCCGTGCCGGAGTGTGCTCTCCGGCGTCGTCCGGTGCCGCGCGAGATACGTACTCCTCGACTCCCACACGAGCTCCCCGCCCGCCCGCGCCTCGGTCACGACGGCGGCCTCGGTGCCGCGCCGATGGGGCACCAACTCATCGACGTACACGGAGAGTTCGTACTCCCCGGTGGCCGCGAGGGCCTTGTGCCGGCTGACTTCGATGGACGTGTGCACCAGCCCGAGCAACGGCAACGGAAACGCACGGCCACTCATCAGGCGCATGGCCAACGGGAAGCCGAGTACGTGCGGATACGTCAAGGGCAACTCATCGGCCCCGACACCGAATCCACAGGCCCGTTCGTATGCGGCGAGTTTGGCCAGATCGATCCGGACGTCTGGGAGAACGAGCCGGGTACGGGACGCCGTGACTCCGGTCCGGGGTCGCTTGAACGGCGAGAGGAGGGCACCCCGGGCGAGGAGAGGGACCAGGGCGGGGGAGCTGGTGAGGGCCTGGGTGTGCATCGTTTCCGTCGTGTCGTCCATCGTTGATCCACTCCTACGCCGGCGCAACGGCGCCGGCTGCGGCAGCCCGAGCCGACGGGTCACGAAGCGGGCCGGTCCCGGTCCCGGTGAAGCCCAGGTAGCGGTCGGCCACGGTCCAACTCCCAGTTCGGTCCTGCACTCAGGCTTGCTTACTCCAGAGTAAGGTTACCCTAGGTAAGGGTATGTCACAGGTGGGGAGCGGGTCGAGATGAGTCCCCGGAAGCCCTCGCAAGCGCCTCAAGGCCTTCACATTCCTAGGCCTCAGCCTCAGGCGCGCCGCGTCGCGGTCGTCGGCGATTCCGGCCTACGTTGTTGTCGTCACCTCGAAACCCTCGAACTCGAACATCCCTGATGCGCATGCCTGTTGGGCAAAAGATGAACGGTCGTACGCTACGAACACGAACTTCTCACTCTTCCGCACACAAGCCCCCCGGTTTCCCAGGTGAACCCGCCACTTCACAGGGCCGTAATGGGGAGAGCACAAGAGTAAGGAGCCGCCTGTGTCCCGCGATCCCTCCGCCAACCCCCAGCCCGTCGTCCCGGAACCCGAGGTCAGGCGGCTGGACGGGGTCGTACGAGAGGTCTCGGTCCCCCCGCTGGTCCGCCCCGTCACGCACGGATCGCTCGCGGACATCCCCTTCGACAACGCGGAACAGGCCCCCGACGCCCCGGTGCTCAGCCGCAAGGGACCGAACGGCCACTGGACGGACGTCACGGCGGCCGAGTTCGCGGACGAGGTGCTGGCGGTCGCCAAGGGGCTGATCGCGGAGGGGCTGATGCCGGGCGACCGGCTAGCGATCATGGCGCGTACCACCTACGAGTGGACGCTGCTGGACTTCGCCGCCTGGGCCGCGGGACTGATCACCGTCCCCGTCTACCCCACCTCGTCCGTCTTCCAGACGCGCTGGATCCTCCAGGACTCCGGCGCCGTCGCGCTGGCCGTCGAGCACGTGTCGCAGGCCGCCGCGCTCGGTCCGGAGCGCGACCGGCTCCCCGACGTCCAGCACATGTGGATCTTCGAGAAGGGGCACACGGAGCGGCTGGCCGAGCTGGGCCGGGACGTGCCGGACCAAGAGGTCGAGGTACGCCGTGGAGTGCTCGGCCCCGACTCGCTCGCGACGATCATGTACACCTCCGGCACCACGGGCCGCCCCAAGGGCTGCGCGCTGACCCACGGCAACTTCTTCGCCGAGGTCGACAACGCGGTCGAACTGCTCCACCCGGTCTTCAAGTCCAGCTTCAAGGAACCGGCGTCCACGCTCCTCTACCTCCCCCTCTCGCACGTCTTCGGCCGGATGGTGTCCGTCGCCTGCATGCGCGCCCGGGTCCGGCTGGGCCACGCGCCGAGCATCCGCACGGAGGAACTGCTGGCCGACCTCGCCGGGTTCAGCCCGACCTTCCTGCTGGCCATCCCGTACGTCCTGGAGAAGGTCTACAACACCGGCCGCGCGACCGCGGAGAAGATGGGCCGCGCCGCCTCCTTCGACCGGGCGGCCCGGGTGGCCCGGAGCTACGGCGATGCCATGGAGGCCGAACAGCACGGCACGGGCTCGGGGCCGGGTACGAAACTCAAGGCGGCCCGCGCCCTCTACGACCCGCTCGTCTACCGCCGCATCCGCGCCGCACTGGGCGGCAAGGTCCGCCAGGTGGTCTGCGGCGGCTCCCCGCTCGGCCGGCGCCTGGCCTCCTTCTACGCCGGCGCGGGCATCCAGGTCTACGAGGGCTACGGCCTCACCGAGTCGACCGCCGCCGCGACGCTCACCCACCCGCGCAGGCCCCGCCTCGGCACGGTCGGCTGGCCGCTGCCCGGCACCCGTGTCCGGATCGCCCAGGACGGCGAGATCCTGCTGAGCGGGGGCACGGTGTTCCGCGGCTACTGGGATCCGCGAGCGGGCGGGGTGGTCCCGGCCGACCAGGAGGGCTGGTTCGCCACCGGCGACATCGGCGAACTCGACGACGACGGCTACCTCACGATCACCGGCCGCAAGAAGGACATCCTCATCACCACCAGCGGCAAGAACGTCGCCCCCGCGCCCCTGGAGGACTGGCTCCGCGCCCACCCCCTCATCAACCAGTGCGTGGTCATCGGCGACAACCGCCCCTATGTGACGGCCCTCGTCACCCTCGACTCCGAGGGCATGGCCCACTGGTGCCGCATGACCGGAAAGTCCCACCTCCCGATCCCCACCCTGGTGACCGACCCGGACCTCCTCGCCGTCCTCCAACGCGCCGTCGACGACGCCAACCGCCTCGTCTCCCGCGCCGAATCCATCCGCGCCTTCACCGTCCTCCCCCTGAACTTCACCGAGACGGCCGGCCACCTGACCCCCACGATGAAGCTCCGCAGGGCGGTGGTCACGCGGGAGTTCGCGCGGGAGATCGAGGAGTTGTACGGGGAGGAGAGCGGGCCGGGCCAGTAGGGAGGGGCTTCCTCGGCGCCCCTCCCCGGCCACCCTGAGCCGCATGCCGGAGGACCCGTCGGTGGCGGCCTTCTACGACCAACTCGCCCCCGACTTCGTCACCGAGGCCGGCCTCGCGGCACCCACCTGACAGCACCCCGAAGGCACCGGCTTCTCCCAGCCCGTGCTCACGGCCGTCAACCGCTCGCGGCGCCGCTGACCCGAACCGCGGGAAGCGGAAAGGCAGGAGCCCCAACACCTGACGGTGTCGGGGCTCCTTGGGTGGTGCTCTCAGTTCCGGATCAGAGCATTGGGCTCATGAAGCCAAAGACTCAGCCGAAGGATCAGACAGGGGTGACGTTCTCCGCCTGCGGGCCCTTCGGACCCTGGGTCACGTCGAAGGTAACCGCCTGGTTCTCTTCGAGAGAGCGGAATCCGCTCGCGTTGATAGCGGAGTAGTGGACGAAGACGTCCGGGCCGCCGCCTTCCTGGGCGATGAAACCAAAGCCCTTTTCGGCGTTGAACCACTTCACGGTTCCGGTAGCCATAAGCCCTCCTTGGGCCCAAAGGGTTGCCCTGCTCCAGAACCTGCGATTGTCTAAACAACTGCATTCATCTGAATACGACGAGAGCCCGCGGTCACATGCTCCGCAGGCTCTGTACTGCAAGGGAAACCAAACTGCAACTTGCGGCGAGCCTAGCACGCAGGCAGCCGAAAGCAATAGAGGGCAAGATCACGTCACCCTGAAGTTTGACGAGATTGCCAGATGGGTTGACGTAGCGACGTAACACGGTGTCATAAAGGTTGACACGAGAGGTCGAGATGGTTTCTGAAACCACTCCGGGACCCTGAAGCCTGCACCGTACCTCATGGGACGAGCGCCTGCCTGGCGGTTCAGGTCCGGGGTGGTCGGCCTGATCCGCCGGGCAGGCGTTAGCCTCGCGATGTGGACAATTCTCCCGAGGCGCGTCCCGACGCCCGTCGCTCCCGGCCGCGCGTCGGCCACATCCAGTTCCTGAACTGCGTGCCCCTCTACTGGGGTCTCGCCAGAACGGGCACGCTCCTCGACTTCGAGCTCACCAAGGACACCCCGGAGAAGCTCAGCGAGCAGCTGGTGCGGGGCGATCTCGACATCGGGCCCATCACGCTCGTCGAGTTCCTCAGGCACGCGGACGAGCTGGTCGCCTTCCCCGACATCGCGGTCGGCTGCGACGGCGCGGTGATGTCCTGCGTACTCGTCTCCCAGGTCCCGTTGGAGAACCTGGACGGGGCCAGGGTCGCCCTCGGCTCCACCTCGCGCACGTCCGTACGCCTCGCGCAGCTGCTGCTGTCGGAGCGCTTCGGCGTCGAGCCCTCGTACTACACCTGCCCGCCCGACCTGGGCCTGATGATGCGGGAGGCCGACGCGGCGGTGCTGATCGGCGACGCGGCCCTGCGCGCCAACCTGCTCGACGGCCCGCGCTACGGCCTCGCCGTGCACGACCTGGGCACGCTGTGGAAGGAGTGGACGGGCCTGCCGTTCGTCTTCGCGGTCTGGGCGGCCCGCCGCGACTACCTGGAGCGCGAGCCGCTCGTCACGCGCCAGGTCCACGAGGCCTTCCTCGCCTCCCGTGACCTGTCCCTGGAAGAGGTCGGCAAGGTCGCCGAACAGGCGGCCCGCTGGGAGGCCTTCGACGAGAGCGTCCTGGAGCGCTACTTCACGACGCTCGACTTCCGCTTCGGAGGTCCACAGCTGGAGGCGGTCGCGGAGTTCGCGCGGAGGGTGGGGTCGACGACCGGGTTCCCGGCGGATGTGAAGGTGGATCTGCTGGAGCCGTAACGGTTCCACGTGGGCCGCGGCCGTACGGCACTACCCTGCTGGAGGAGCACACGGGGGATACGGGGGAGGTGCGGGCGCCATGAAACCGCTCGAGGTCGGCGAACCCGCCGTCGTGGGGCCCTACCGGCTGCTCGGCCGGCTCGGCTCGGGCGGCATGGGCCGCGTCTATCTGGGCCGCAGCGCGGGCGGCCGTACGGTCGCGGTCAAGATCGTGCACCCGCACTTCGCGCTCGACGAGGAGTTCCGCGCCCGGTTCCGCCGCGAGGTGGCGGCGGCACGGCGGGTGGGCGGCGCTTACACGGCACCGGTCCTGGACGCCGACCCGGACGCGCCGGTGCCGTGGGTGGCGACGGCCTACGCCGCCGGCCCTTCCCTGACCGCCGCGGTCGCCGACTACGGCCCCCTCCCCGACCATTCCGTACGAGTCCTCGGCGCGGGCCTCGCCGAAGCGCTGTCGGCGGTGCACGGTCTGGACCTCGTCCACCGGGACGTGAAGCCGTCGAACGTTCTCCTCACCCTCGACGGCCCCCTCCTCATCGACTTCGGCATCGCACGGGCGACGGACGGCACGGCATCCCTGACCTCCACGGGTGTCTCCCTCGGCTCGCCCGGCTACATGTCACCCGAGCAGATCCTCGGCAAGGGCGTCACGGGAGCGGCCGACGTCTTCTCCCTGGGCGCGGTACTGGCGTACGCGTCCACGGGATCCTCCCCTTTCCCCGGCGACTCCTCCGCCGCGCTCCTCTACAAGGTGGTGCACGAGGAACCTGAACTCGACGCCTTGTCAGGTGAGTTGAGGGACTTGGTGGCCGACTGCCTCTCGAAGGACCCGGCCGGCCGCCCGTCTCCGGCCGCTCTCGCCTCCCGCCTCGCGCCGGAGGGGGCGGCGAGGCTGGTGGCGGCGGGCTGGCTGCCGGGGCCGCTGGTGGAACAGGTGAGCAGAAGTGCCGTACAGCTGCTGAACCTTGAGGCGGGGGAGGCGGAGCCTTCGGGGGTGGTGGGGTTCAGCAGTCCTTCGGTGGAGCCGGCGTCCGAGCCCGGGTCCGAGCCCGCGTCCGCGTCCGCCAACGGGGCGGCTCGGGCGGGGGTGTTCGGCCCACCGGACCCTTCGTACGCGAACCCTTCGTATGCGAGTCCCTCGTACGCGGATCGGGCGGGTATGCCTGGGGTGCCGGGCGGAGCCGGCTCGCCCACGTACGTCCCGCAACCGCGCGACGCCGCCGGGAAGCTGTCCGTCAGCGTGACGGCGACCTCCGGCCCGACGGCCAACGGCCGTGGCCGCAAGCTCAGTTGCACGGTGGCGCTCGCCGTCGCGGGCGCGCTGGCGGCGGTGACGATCGGCTCGGCGTTCATGTTCGATCTGCTGCCGAACGAGGATCCGGGCGGTTCCCAGGCGAGCGACGACGGGGCCGCGCCGAGTGCCTCCGCCTCGGGGGGCGATGCCTCCGCCGGGAACGCCCCGGGCATCCCCAAGTCCTACCTCGGCACCTGGGAGGGCGACGGCCTCGCTCTCAACGGCACACTCCCCATGGGCAAGTTCCGCGTCACGGTCCGCCAGGCCAAGGTGGGCGACCAGTTCGGCACGTTCCGTCAGACCGACCTCATCGGTGGCACCTGCGACACCGTACTCATCCTCAAAAGGGTCGCGCCGAAGCAACTCGTCGCCACGAGCGTGGCCAAGCCGTCCACCACGGCAGAGTGCACGACCGGTCGGCACGAGGTGCGGCTGATTCCGGTCGGGGACGACTTGCGCTACGAGACGGACAACGCGAAGGCGGGGGACCCGGTGGCTCGGATGTCGAGGATCAAGTGAGCATCACCTGAGAGTCAAGTAGTCGAAGGCTCCGCCATGTTGAGGGCTCGGCGCTCGCGGGCGGAGTAACGCCTCACGAGTACGGTGATCAGCGCCGCGGCTACGAGCAGCGTCGCGGACAGGCCCACGGCCCAGAAGTACGGGTACTGCTCGTGGACCCAGCAGGGGCCGCCCTCGCCGTAGCGGTCGTAGTCCCAGTCGCGACGGCGCTTGGGCCGCCTACGCCGAGAAGATCACGACCTGGAACAGTGCGGAGGCCAGCCGGCCCGGGCAGCGCGGCTGCCGCCCAGGCGAGCGAACGGGCCTTGTTCTTCTTCCACTTCATCCGCGTCAGCGGGGCGATCGTCGCGGCCACCGCGACGGGCACCAGGCCCCCGACGGTGCCGGTGAATCCGTAACCGCCGCCGGGCCAGTCGGCGACCTCGCCCCAGGTCGGGGCCCCAGTATTCACGGCAGAGCCGGCAAGCGGCGCAGCAACATGGCCGACAGGCTAGGGTCGGCCTCCTGCGCGGGCTCCGTCGTGGGTGGGTTCGCGGGCTCGGCGCTCTGGCTGACAGGGGTTGTCTGCCTGGGGCAAGCGGTGTTCGACCCCTCCCTGCGCCAAGAGCCGGTGTCGGTGCTGCCCGTCACGGTCACCTTCGCCTCGTCGATGTCCGGGCTGGTCATGAGGTGGGCCATGGCGGCCGTGCAGATCAGCTGGTCGGCCGCGGTGCGGGAAAGGGGGCTTTTGACCATCGGGGGCAGTTCGATCGACACCGTGTCGACGTCCGTCCGCACTTTCGTCGCGAACGCCTTCCGCTCCAAATCCGCAAAATTCGGCAGATTGAAATGTTCCGTCGCCAACGATGGCAACTTGGTGGTCAGACCTTGGAACTGTTCCCGGAGGTCCGGCCCGCTGAGCACCTCCGGCCCCCCGAGCACCATGGCCACGGCCTTCTCGACATCGACCGGATCAGTGCTCGTGCGGGGGACGGCGACCAGGGTGCCGTCGACGATGAAGTAGAGCAGCGTGGTCCGCTTGATACCGGTGGCGGCATCCCCCGCCTGCACCACGCCGGTCGAAGGGATGCCGCAGGCGGAGAGCGTGAACAGCGCCGCCGCGAGGAGGGCGGAGCGCAGAAGCGGGGAACGCGGAAGCGGGGCGGTGGCACGGCGAGCGGGTCTCATAGGGGGCCTCCCGTGGGCCGGTCGTCGTGGAGTCGCACCGGAAGTTCCACGGTGAAGACGGCACCGCCCCGGCGTGGTTCGCCGCACGGATGGTGCCGCCGTGCACGCGTACGTTCTCGGCAGTGATCGCGAGTCCGGGCCCGCTGCCCTCGGTGCGGGTCCTGGCCCTGTCCGACTTGTAGAAACGCTCGAAGACATGGGGGAGGACGCTGTCACTGGGCCGCGAACCGGTAGCCGAAGCCGCGTGCGGTCTGGACGTAGCGGGGCCGGCCCGCCGGCTCTCCCATCTTCGAGCGAAGCCGATTGACACAGGCGTCCACCAGGCGCGCGTCGGCGTGGTAGCTGTGCTCCCAGACCGTCTCCAGGAGCTGCTGACGGCTGAACACCTGGCCGGGCGAGGCGGACAGGGCCAGCAGGAGCCGCAGTTCGGACGGGGCGAGGGCGACCGGCACGCCCTGCCGGGTGATGGACAGCCCGGCCCGGTCGATGGACAGGTCGCCGTGGGTCTCGATCTTGGGTATGCCGTCGGCGGCCGGTGCGGCGGTCGCGCCGCCGGCCGTGCGGCGCAGGACGGCGCGGATGCGTGCCTCCAGCACACGCGCCTGGACGGGTTTGACGACGTAGTCGTCGGCTCCCGCCTCCAGTCCGATAACGATGTCCACGTCATCGCCCCGTGCCGTCGCCATGATGATCGGCATCGTCTGGTCGACGGCACGGATCCCGCGGCACACTTCAAGGCCGGTCATCCCGGGCAGCATGAGATCGAGTACGACGACATCGGGCCGGAACGACCGCAGGCGGGCCAGCCCGTCCTCCCCGGTCTCGGCGGCCGCGACTTCGTGGCCTTGTCGGCGCAGCGCGAGCCCGACGCCCTCTCGGACGGCGCGGTCGTCTTCGATCAGCAGAACACGTGGCATGGACTCAGTATTCGCACAGGGCCGCGTGGGCCAGGGGGCTGTTACGGGATGATCATATAGTCTTCGTTATCGTTTCGTGATCCCGTGGGTCAGGTACTCGCACCTCGCCCACCCGCCCCGCGGTCACCGAGCCGCAGTGCGGAACTCCACCGCCACCTCGCGGGCGGTCCCCATCCCCGCGTCCGGTCCCGGAACGTCCACCGCCGCCCCGAGGTTGTCACCCGGACGCCGCATTACGGGACCTCCGGACCGGACGGGCCCTGTTCCGGGCCGGAACAGGCACCCGCCCGCGCAGGGCACACGCGGCGACGGCTCTTCCAAGACATGGCATGCTCATGCCAAGCCCCTGTCAAACCCTGCCTGCACGGATCCGTCGCCAACGCCTGGCCCTATGACAAGAGTGGTCACCTCGCCTCCGGGCCGAATACGTAGTGGGCCCACTGACGGTGCGCACCAGGAACGGGCCGCTGTGTGGCCCGGGCCGGGGTGGTAGCCGGCAGCAGACCGGAAGACCGGTGTTACAGCTTGGTCATCATCCGCGCCAACGGCCATCAACTGCGGACGCCACTCTCGAACTCAGCGACAACCCCGTGGTCGTCAAGGCCGTCGGACGACTCTCACCGTGCCGTGTGCCCGGTGCGGCGATGCAGCCGGTGCTCCGGGTGTGAGCAGTGGGCGACGCCTCACGATTCCAAGGTCCCCGTGGCTCGTCATGGGACCTCAACCCTCTGAAACGGATGGAATGAATGTCTGGATCCCGCACCGTTCGGAAACTGGCCGTAGCGGTGAGCCTGTTGCCGCTGCTGGCGGCTTGCGGCGGCGCTGAGACGACATCCCCCTCGGAAGGCGGCGGGTCCGCCTCGGCAGGCGGCGAGTCCGCCTCCGCCGGATCGTCGGGGCAACTCGACGTTCCCGCGGACGCCAGCGCCGAACTCAAGAAGCAGTACCTGGTGGAGAACGCGATCGCGACCTGCATGAAGAAGCAGGGGTTCACCTACACCCCCGAACCTCCCGTGGATTTCAGGACCGGCTGGGCCACCGACGGGGCGGACTACGGGCTCACCAAGAAGTTCCGGCAGAAGTACGGCTTCGGCTACACCGCGGTCGCGGTCTACCCCGATGATCCCCAGGTGTCGCGCAAGGAGGCGAACGAGCCCTCGGCCAACGCGAAGTACCTCGAGACGCTCACTCCCGCGCAGAAGGCCGCCTACGAAAAGGCGCTGGGAGGTCCCCCCGACCCGAAGGTCGGCGAAAAGAAGTGGACCGGTTGCTCGGGAACGGCCGACAAGGAGGTCTACGGCTCCGAGTCGGTCGAAGACCGAAGCGCCGCCTCCACGTCAGAGAACCAGGCGAACGCGCAGGCACTCAACGGTGACCAGAAGCTGGTCGGGCTGGCGCAGTCGTACGCCTCGTGCCTGAAGCAGGAAGGCATCTCCGTCACGACCACGCAGCCGACCAGCATCGGGGAAATGGTGAAGCTCCAGGCGGCTTCATCCGCTCCCGCCGGCGCCGGTGGTATCGCTCCGGTGGAGGCCGGCGCGGATGGGGAGAAGCCGACCGAAAACTCTTCCGCGGAAGCCATGAGCAGGGACAAGGCTCTGCCGCTGCTCACCAAGGAAATCGACCTGGCGATGAAGGACCTGGAGTGCGGCAAGGCTTTCCGGGCCGCTTACTTCCCGAAGTTCTTCAAGGCCCCGGGGTCCACCGGTGCCGGGTGAGACAGCACCGGAACCAGCCGAGCAGCTGTCCCAAGCACGTGCGGAAGACACACGGAGGTACCGGGTGAGGCAGCGCCCGAAAAGCGCGAGCAGCCGTCCCAGGCAGTTGGGGATCATCGTCACCGCGGTGGCGCTGGTGGGAGCGGGCGGGTGGTTCGCCGGATCGCAGATGCAGTCGCCGGCGGATGCGGCTGCCGCCCGTCAGCCACCGAAGGCCGGACCGGTCACCGTCGCGGTCGAGAAGCAGTCGCTGTCCGCGAGTGTGGTGGCCCAGGGCTCGGTGGAGTTCGACTCACCGCAGAGTCTGTCCCTCGCCGGGGCCGTAGGCGCCCCGGATTCCGGCTCCACCGATCCCGTCACCGAGCGAGTCACCAAGGCACCGGTCGCCGGGTCGGAGGTGAAGGAGGGCGACGTGCTGATGCAGCTGAGCGGCCGACCGGTGCTGGTGCTGCGTGGAACCGTTCCGATGTACCGCACACTGGGCCCCGGCACGTCCGGGGACGATGTCAAGCAGCTCCAGCGGGCCCTGGCCCGGCTCGGTTTCAACTCCGGTGCGGCCACCGGGCAGTACGGGCAAGGGGTCGCCACGGCGGTGAGCCGCTGGTACAAGAGCAAGGGTTTTCAAGCGCAAGAGCCCAGCGTCGCGGACAAGCAGCAGCTGGGAGCGCTTGAAGCAGGGGTGACCGCCGCGCAGCAGGCTCTCCTCGCGGCCCGGAACCCGGGTGGTGAAGCGAAGGGGTCCGGCAGCGGCACGGACACCAGCGGTGAAACGAAGGGGACCGGCAGCGGCACGGACACCAGCGGTGAAGCAGAAAAGCTGCAGCTCAAAGCGGCACAGCAGCAGTTGGATACGGCCAACACCGCGCTCTCCGCCTTCCAAGCCGGCTACGGAACCAAGATCCCCGCCGGTGAGGTGGTCTTCCTGCCGGATCTGCCGGCCCGGTTGGACAAGGTGTCGGTGAAGGTCGGTGACACCCCGTCCGGACCAATCGGCACGGTGACCAGCTCCAAGGTCGTGGTGCAGGCCGTGGTGCAGGGCAGCGATGCCAAGTTGCTCCACAAGGGTTTGACAGCACAGGTGGAGACCACCGACGGCAAGAAGGTGGAGGGGGAACTGGTGGCACTCGGCGACGATGTGCCGAAGACGGACTCGGCAGATGGCAAGACCGCGCAGGGGACGTCGGCCGGCGAGAGTGAAGACGCGTCGGCTCCTGTACCGGTGCAGATTTCCATCCCGTCGGGGAAGCTGACCAAGAACGCGGGCGGTTCCGCGAAGGTGACCATCAAGGTGGGCTCGTCGGACGGTGACGTGTTGACGGTGCCCATAGCCGCGCTCCACACATCGGCCGACGGCCAGGCCAAGGTGCAGGTCCGGCGCGGCGGCAAAGTGGTGGATGTCTCCGTCAAGGCGGGCCTCTCCGCGGACGGGAAGGTGGAGGTCACACCGTCCGATGACGCCCTGAAGGCGGGCGATCAAGTGGTGATCGGGCAATGACCGGCCTGCCGACGTCCGTCGTGCCCGACGCGGACACGGTCATCCAACTGGCCTCCGTCGACCGGACCTTCGACTCCCAACCCCCGGTACATGCCCTGCGGGACGTGAACCTGGCCGTGCGGCGCGGCGAGCACCTGTCGATCGTCGGCCCGTCCGGTTCCGGCAAGTCGACGCTCCTCAACACCCTGGGACTGCTGGACCGCCCCACCTCGGGCGCCTACTGGCTCGACGGGGTGGAGACCAACACGCTCGGCGACCTGGAGCGCACTTCGCTGCGCGGCAGCCGGATCGGATTCGTCTTCCAGTCCTTCCATCTGCTGCCCTACCGGACGGTGGACGAGAACGTCATGCTGGCCGAGGCCTACCGTCGGCCGCGCCCCGGGCGCGGCCGTGCCGGCCGCCGCACCAGGGCCGAGCAGGCGCTGGAACAGGTGGGCCTGGCGCACCGGTTCGGCTTCCGGCCGGACAGGCTCTCCGGTGGTGAAAGGCAGCGTGTGGCAATCGCCCGGGCGCTGATGAGCGAGCCGGCTCTGCTGCTCTGCGACGAGCCCACCGGCAACCTCGACAGTGAGAACACCGAGTCGGTGCTGGACCTCTTCGACCAGCTGTCCGAGCAGGGCATGACCCTGGTCGTGATCACCCATGAAGAGGCGGTCAGCAAGCGGGCCGACAGGCGGGTAAGGATCAGCGACGGACGGCTCACCGAGGAGAACCGATGAGGGCCCGAGCACGCCCCCTGGAGCCGGCGGCCCCGGTGGATCCGGCAGAACCGGCGGATCCACCGATCGCCGACCAGTACGGCGGCGGACAGCAGCCTGCTCGCCGGGGACGTGCACGGCGCCGCGGCAAGCCCAAGGCCGAGGACAAGGGCATGGAGCGTCCCTGGATGGATTTCAGGGACCTGTGGACCGAGGCGCTGGCGGGGGTACTCGCCCGTCCGATGCGCTCCGCACTGACCACGCTGGGAACGGTTCTGGGCATCACCACCCTGGTCATCACCATCGGGGTCTCGGCCACGGCGGGCAATCAGATCGTCGGCCGGTTCGACGCCCTCACCGCCACCTCGGTCACGGTGGTGGTACCCCCGTCGGGCGAATCGGTCCCGCTCGTCGACTGGTCGGGGGTCGACGCGGTCCGGCGGCTGGCCGGGGTCGATTCGGTGGCGGCGCTCGCCGCCTCCACCGATACCGCGAGCGTCCAGGTACGTGCGAACGACGTGGTCTCCCCCGGGGACGTCACCGGCCAGACCATGGCCGTGTTCGCCGCGTCCCCCACGCTGCCCGCCGCGGTGCGCGGCAGGATGACCGCCGGGCGTTTCTTCGACGACGGCAACATCACCCGGCACGACCGGGTGACGGTGCTCGGCGACCAGGCCGCACGACTCCTCGGCATCAGCTCGATACGGGACTCCCCCGCGGTCTTCCTGAAGGGCCAGTCCTACACCGTGATCGGGATTCTCGGCGAGGCCGAGCGGGAGCAGCAGCTCTCCACCGCGGTGATCCTGCCGCCTACGACAGCCGAGGACCAACTGGGTCTGGGAGCGGTGACCCGGGTGCTGATCAACACCGCGCTCGGCGCGGCGAAGCAGGTTGCCCACCAGGCACCGATCGCGCTGGCTCCCGGCGCCGAGAACGCCCTCGCCGTCACGGCACCGTCCGACCCGGTCAAGGCACGCAACGGAGTGCAGGGCGACGTCAACGGCCTGTTCCTGGTACTCGGACTGGTCTCGCTGGTGGTCGGAGCCATCGGCATCGCCAACGTGACGCTGGTGACGGTCATGGAACGGATCGGGGAGATCGGACTGCGCCGCGCCCTCGGCGCCTCCCGACGACAGATCGCCGGCCAGTTCCTGGTGGAGTCGACGACCATCGGACTCCTCGGCGGCGTCATCGGCGCCGCCTTGGGCATGGTCGTCGTGGTGGCCGTCTCGGCCGTCAGGGACTGGACTCCGGTCCTGGACGTCCGTCTCGCTTTCGGAGCACCGGTCGCCGGAGCCCTCGTCGGACTCCTGGCGGGTCTCTACCCGTCACTGCGGGCCTCCCGGATGGAACCCGTCGACGCTCTGCGCTCCTGAGCGGTCTCGGGGAAGTGAGGCACGCCCCCACGCCGCCCGGCACGGCACCTCGCCGCACTGCCGCATCACCCAAGTACGTCCAGTACGAGGGCGATGCGGCAGCACGCCGATGCACCGCACCGGACGACGCGGGAACGCACCCCACCTCCCCGAGACCCCTTAGGGCCCGTGCCATGTCGTGATCAATCGGCTTTTCGCAGGAGGTCCTCGAGCCAGATCATTGAGGCACGGAGTTCGAGGCCTGCGAGGTAGCTCTCGGGCGTCTTGTCCAGGCGTGTGGCGATGCCGCGCCAGTCCTTACATCGGCGTGGTGACCGTCATGTGCTCCCCGCTGCCCAGATGCAGCATCCCCTTGCCCGGCGCGATGGGACCGCCGACCATGCTCCGCGTCGTGCGGATCCCGATCAGGTCACCGGCGGACGAGTCCTGCGGCGACAGCAGAATCCCGCGGCGTGCCTTCTTCGCGTCGACCTGCCAGCCGGAGAACCCGTCACAGATCTCCTCCTCGTCACCGGCGATGACCACCGCGAGACCGTCCTCGGCGCCACGCTTCACGATGCGCTCGAAGACGTCCTCGGCGTCGCAGTCGTCCAGGACCTCGGCGTCATCGACGAGCACGACGACGGGCTGCTGCCTGGTGGCCGAGGCGATGGCCTCCTCGAGCTCGTCGGTCTCGATGTCGCTGCCCGTGAAGACCTGCAACACGCCTTCCTGGCCCTCCAGTTCACGCAACGGGGACTGACGCGGCGCCGCGACGACCAGCCGGACTCCCTGCGCGAGATACGAACGAGCGAAGTTCAGCAGCACCGTGCTGCGGCCGGACTTGGCGGGGCCGCCGATCACGAACGCGGGAATCCCCTCGGCGAGATCGGGGCCGAAAGCGGTCAGCTCGTCGCCGCCGACGCCCACGAGACCCCAGAGCGGGGAACCGTTCGTCTCCGGGGCGCGCATCGACCACGCGTCCGCGAAGGAGATACGGCTCGGCAGCACGTCGACCCGGAAGGGCCGGTGGGAGCGGGGGACGGCCGCGTCACGGGCGGTCGCGGCCTCGCCGATGGCGACCAGCGCGGCGGCCTGGCCCTGCCCGGTCGTGTCGTCGGCGAGCAGCGCGAACTGCGTCTCCGCGGCCGTCTCGTTCCTGAAGGCGCGTCCCGGGGGGATCTCCTCTGGAACCTTGCGGGAGTTGATGTCCAGCATCGAGAAGTCGCCGCGGTCCGCCAGCCGCAGGCCGTACTTGTCCTCGGTGAGGGAGGAGATCCGCCCGGCCAGCACCTGACGGTCACCGGTGATCACGACGTGGATGCCGACGCTCGCGCCCTCGCGCATCATGGTCATGAGCTGGTCGGTCAGGTCACCGTGGTCGTACTCGCCGAGCGTGGGCAGCCAGCCTTCCCAGCGGTCGAGCAGCAGGACGATGTGCGGCAGTCGCTCGGCCTGAGCCGCGGCGGCCCGCTGCTCACCGATGTCGGCGTAGCCATGCTCGGCGAACAGGTCCTGGCGGCGGGTGAGTTCACTCGTCAACCGGACGAAGAGGCGTACGACCCGTTCCAGCTGATTGCGCCCGACGACCGCTCCGCAGTGCGGCAGCCGGGTCAGCGCGTTGAGGGCGCCGTTGCCGCAGTCGATCCCGTACAGATGGACGTCGGCCACGGAGTGCGTACGGGCCAGTGAGCCCGCGATCGTCCGCAGGACCTGCGAGCGGCCCGTGCGCGGAGCGCCGCCGACGAGCAGATGCCCGAAGGTGGCGAAGTCCACGGCCACCGGACGGCGGGCCTGACTGGCCGGCAGGTCCTCGACGCCGTACGCGGCGGCGGGCAGCGCGCCCGCGCTCCGGACCGGGGGAATGTCGTCCAGCAGCAGGGTGTCCTCGAGGGCGGGCAGCCACGGGCTGTGCTGCGCCGGAATGGCCAGCGTCCGGTTGGCTTCCCGTACGGCGTCCACGAGCACCTTGAGGTCGGTGATCTCCTCTTCCTCGCGGGCCTCGGCCTTCGGCTTCACCAGCGCGGCCCGTCCGAGGTCCGCCCACTCGATCGGTCCGGCCCACGGCGCGAGCGCCTGCGGGTCGGCCGCCCCGGGACGGCGTCCGCCGACGCGGCCGGACTGGAAGGGGATGAGGGAGGCGTGTCCCAGACGTACGTACGCGCGACCGGGTGTGCTCTTGGAGATGTGACCGGCCTCGGGCGAGTCGATGACGTCGCTGGACTCGCTGCCGTCGGTCACGCGCAGCGCGATGCGCAGGTTGGTGTTCGCGCGGATCTCCGGCGAGACGACACCGCTGGGCCGCTGGGTGGCGAGCAGTAGGTGGATGCCGAGGGAGCGGCCTCGCTGGGCGATGTTGACCAGGCCGGCGACGAAGTCCGGGAGGTCACGGACCATGGACGCGAACTCGTCGATGACGATGAGCAGTCGGGGCACCGGAGGATGAGAGGGATCCCGGCGCACCAGATCCTGGTAGTCCTCGATGTCCTTGGCGTCGGCCGCCGCCAGAATGTGCTCGCGCCGCTTCAGCTCGGCGCCCAGCGACTCCAGCGCTCGCTCGACCAGGTGCGCGTCGAGGTCGGTCACCATGCCGACGGTGTGCGGAAGTTTCACGCAGTCCTTGAACGCCGAGCCACCCTTGTAGTCGACGAGCACGAACGTCATGTTCTCGGGGGTGTTGGCCACGGCGAGCGCCGCCACGATGGTCTGCAGCAGTTCCGACTTGCCCGAACCGGTCGTACCGGCGATCAGACCGTGCGGCCCGTCCCGCCGGATGTCGATGCCGAAGGGACCGTCGTACGACTCACCGACGACGGCCATCGTCGACTGCCCGCCCATCCGCCAGCGCGCGGCGACCGCGTCACTGGTCGGCGGCTCCAGCTGAAGCACGTCGAGCAGCCGGCTGGAGGCGGGCAGCGCGGAGTCCTCGGTCTCACCGCTGATGTCGCGCAGGGGGGACAGCGAGCGGGACAGCCGGGCGCACCAGGCGGGCGAGACGAAGTCGGGTCGTACGTCGCTCATGCGGCGGGTGCCGCTCTGCTCGACCCGCAGGCGCAGCTCGGGGGCCTTTTCCTCGCCCTCCGTGGTCGGTTCGGCTGTCTGATGCCAGGCGTGGAAGGACGGGAATCCGCCGCCTGCCGCGGGCTGCGCGGCGCCGAACCCGGCGGCCCCGCCAGCGGCTTCCTCGGTCCGCCGCGGCTCGGCGACGACCACGGCCTGGCACTCTCCGGGCAGGAACCGCTCCTCCTCGTCCAGGCAGATCGCGTACATGGCGACGCCCGGACCTTCGCGCAGCAGCCGTACGACGCCCGGCATCGAGCGCAGACGACGGGACCCGTCCCAGACGACCACGATGTCGGGGTCACTGAAGGCGGGACCGTCACCGCGACCGCCGCCGCCTTCCTTGAGCGCTTTCTGCCGTGCGTCCAGCAGCTGCGTCAGCTCACCGACCCTGGCGCCCACGGTCTCGGAGTCCATGCCGATCAGCACGTTGACGTCCTGGCCGCCCGACGGACGCGCATGGGGGAGCCAGCGCACCCAGTCCCAGCGCGTGTGGGCCTCGTTCTCCGTCAGCACGTAGAACTGCACGTCCATGGGACTGTGCATGACCGCCGCCTGGGCGACCGCCCACCGGCCGAGCGCCTCGGCCGAGTCACCGGGCCCGGCTATGCCGATGACACCGAGATCCTTGAGCGGCAGCGCCACCGGCGCGTCCTCGATGTCCCAGGTGACCTGACGCTTGTGGTCGTCCTGCTCCGGATCGTCGAGCACGACCACGGAGGGGACCCGGCCCGTACCGACCCGCATCAGCAGATGGTCGGCGTCGGTGCGCCGCCGTTCCCACAGCCGGGTACGGGGACCGGTGCCGAAGTTCAGTACGGCGGCGGGGTCCGGGATGGCGTTCCGCCGGTCCAACCGCTCGGTGCGCAGCGCGTCCTGGGCGTCCTTCTCGATGCGCTCCTTGGTCTCCTTGTACTCCTTCACCTGCTTCGCATGCGACTTCCGGCCGTGCTTCTTGTCCATGAAGTAGTTGCCGAAGAGCATGATCGGGCTCAGTCCGGCCATGATCAGGTAGTACCAGCGCTGGAAGATCATGGCCGCGACCACGGCACCGACCAGCGGGAACAGCGCCATGAGCCAGGGCAGCGGCCGCGCTTCGTACTCTCCGGGGGGCGAGGGCAGCCGGAAGTGGGTCTGGCGCTCGGCCGGCCGCAGCCGCGGGGGCCGGTTGTAGTCGAGTCCGGCGCCGTCGTCCGACCATTTCAGGGCCGCGTTCGGCGGCGTGTAACCGACGATTTCCAGCAGGCTGTTGCCGATGGCGAGTTGTGAGCCGAGGGGCCAGTCGTCGCCGTCGAGTTCGGCGCCGTCGAGGCGAGGAATCGGCGGGCTGCTGGTACTCCTCGTGTCACCCTTGTCGTTGTTGCCGCTCTTCTCGCCCTTGCCGTTCTTGTCGCCATGAAGGGTGACTTGGCAGGTGCCATCGATTGCGATCGACAACGTCGCCGCGCGGGGGGCCAGTTCCGGATCGTCGATACGGATGGGTGCGGCCGGGCCGCTGCCGATGTCGTACCGTCCCACTCCGAGCCGATGCACGGCACCGGCCGCCGGACCGCCGACCACGCGGAACTCCACGACTCCGGTGGGCTCTCCGAGCAGACAGCCGGCCGGATCGTGGAGGCTGACGACGGCTCCCTCCCGGAGCGGCGACCCGACGACGGTCGCGCTCGGGTCGAGGGCGTACCCGTCGACGAATGCCTGCGCGACTCCGCCGCCCGGGCTGCGATGCGCACCTATGGGGATGATCTGCGCACTGTCGCCCAGACCGACGTGCCGCGCCAACTCCCGCGTGATGTCACCGACCGAGGACTCCGGATCGGCGTCGAGCACCACATCGGCCTTGGCGCCGCCGATGGGGTCGACGACGGTCAGACTCAGGCGCACGTTCGTCCTCCTCGTTGGGCTGAGGCCGCCCCCGCAACGCTGAACACAGTGGAAGTGACCACACAGTGGAAGTGACCTTAGCCGCCCCGCCTTTCCCTCCCGCAACGGGATGTGCAACGGGATGTGCACGGGCTCACGGTCCCGTTACCCAACAGCCCTGTGATCCCAACAGCCCCACCCGTAGGATCTTTGCTCACGCGGATGGCCGAAGATCCGCATGACGCCGCCAGCGGGGGTAGGCCCTGCGGCGATCCGAACGGGAGGGGGCCGTCATGGCCAAGGACGCAGATCTCACTTATGCCGAGATGGAGAAGGAGGCCGGCAAGCTTCTGAAGGACATGGACCGGCTGCACACGGAACTCGACACGATCGACGACCGGATCAGGACGCTGGTGGACAACGGCGGCTACACGACCCAGAAGGGTTCGTCGGCCTTCGAGGAGTCCTTCAAGGACTTCACCAAGGGCGCGAAGAAGACCATTGAGGGACTTGAGGGCATGTCCAAGTTCCTGACGAAGGCCAAAGAGGCTTACGAGAACCTGGATGAGCAGCTGGCTCGGGGGGTCAAGGGCGGCTGAGGCCCCGGTCTCCTTGGTGTGCGGTGCGATGGGGCGCTGTTGGCGTCCCCATCGCACCCGCGCGTCCATCGCTTACGGGTCTCGGTGCATGTGCCTGAACTGCCCGACCCCGAGCCGGTTCACGGCACCGGCCGCGGGTCCGCTCCAACCCTTTCCCCGAGGATTCTCAAGATTCCCCGACAGAGGCGCTCAATGAGCCGCCCCAGGAAGCCGGAGCGTCCGCGCGAAGTCGTCCAGGGCCTCCATCGCCGCGGCGATCACTTCCGGATCGTCGTGGTGCCCGCGTAGGCAGACGTCGGGGAGGCCGGGCACGGTGTGCCAGTGGTACGTCACCGAGGTCATCATGATGGTGCGGTCCGCGGGGTAGGAGCGGGTGACCCGGACCCCGTCCGAGCCCAGGTACGGGGAGGCGAAAGCGACGCTGCCGGTTCGCTGCTGCCACTCGGGGATCTCCGGGTGCGGCACCGTGAGCGCGGCGATTCCCTCGCAGGAGGCCGCGTCGGGGGCCTGGCAGTGGAAGCGGGTGGCGTGCATCACCAGCGGCATGAGCTGCAGTGGAACGGCGTGGTAGATGAACGCCTCGTCGGCCTGGAGCTTGTCCCGGAGCGTCACCAGCGTCTGCTCGTAGAAGTTCTTGTGGAACTTGCGGAGTTTGCGGGTGAGTTCGATGCCTTGGACCATGGCGATGCCGGTCAAGTGCAGGTCCAGCCACTCCTTGAAGTTCGCCTTGTCGATCTGGAGGTGGAGATAGCCCCAGAGGTCGGGGTTGGCATCCGTGTCGATGGGGAGCGGGGTGCCGAGATCGGTGCTCCACAGGGTGCCGTCGGACATGAGGGGTCTCTTTCGTCGGGGGCGCGGGTGGTGGAGGAAGCCTTCAGACATAGCTCCAGCGGAACGTGCCCATCACGGCGTCGAACAGCTCCACGAGGGCGTCGGTGAAGGCCGGCTCAGAGTCGGGCGCGATCAGAGCGCTGAAGGAGAAGGTGAGGTACTTGTCGGGGGTGCTGTCCGGGACCGGCACGAAGTACTCGACCCGGCGGTGCGCGACCTCGATGCCCTGTGAGGTGCTGGCGGGGACCTCTCGTTCCGAGCGCAGGGCCGTGGTGTGGTCGAGCTCCCGCATCTCGGCTCCGGGGGTCTCGGAGGCGAGCGCCATCATGACCGCTTCCGGTCCGCTGTCGGGCCTGACACTCGGAATTTCGATCGGTTCGGAGGCGACGATCGAGACGGGCAGGGTGATGCCGTGGAGGCGTTCGGTGGGGAGGTAGAGGGTGAGACCTCCCTTGGAACGGGCCCTGCGGACGACCTTCTTCATCTCCTTGGCGAGCTTCAGCCGGGCCTGCGGAATGTCGTCCTTGGGAAAGCCGACGGGCAGCTGCGCGACGGCCTTGCGGATGACGTGGTCCACCGCTGCGGCGGTGCCCTGGCGAAGCGGAATGGTGTCCCAGCCGGGCGGCGGGACCAGGTTGAAGCCGGCCGGGGCCCGGCGGTGCTCAGCGGTGGTCACGGCGCTCCTTGATGCCTTCCACGACAAAGGCGAGACCGACGAAGAGCGCCCACGCCGGTGCGGCGAAGATGCCCGGCCAGAAACCGAGGAGCATCGAGGGCAGGAAGAAGCCGCCGCCCATGGCGAGATCCCGGGTGAGGTGGGGCGGGCGGTCGGCATTCTGCCCCGTCCCTTTCGGCATTTTGGTCATGGCCCGCCCCATGTCGTCCATGACGCCGTTGAGCCCTCTGCTCAGGCCGGCGGTTCGGGCGGCCTGAGCAGCGCCCACAGTGGCCTTGGCGCCGCAATCGTGAACACTTTCCGGGAAAGTGTTCACGCTTTTCGCAGCTGGTGCCCCGGCGGAGGGGAATTGGCCAACAGGGTCCGTCCATGGACGTGACACGTTCCACGTCCCCGCCGATCCCGTTCGAATCCCAGCGGCTGCCTGACTGCTCCTGACCGACTGGGCCAGCTATCCTCATCCGGACCTGGCGAGGAATGGGAGAGTCCATGTCTGTTGGATCAGGGGCCGGGAAGCCCCAGGCGCAGAGTGGTGGGCGCTCGCTGGCAGGGAACATCGCATTTGGTGCGGGGCTTCTGCTGGTCCTGGCGACCATAACGCTCGGCGGCTACGCGGGCGCTGCCCTGATCGCCGGCTTGGCCGACGACTCCTTCTTGTCGTCAGCTGTCCCTGACGACGGGCGGGCTGCCGTGATCGTCGGAGGTACCGGCATGGGTGGACTGCTGGGGCTGATGCTGCCGCTGAATCTCCTCGCGGCGGTCCGGGGGACCGAGGAGAATCCCAGGCTCGGACCGGGCGAGGCCCTGCTCAAGGCGCTCGCCACTGTTGTGATCAGCGTCTACCTGGTTGTTGTCTCGCTGCTTGCCGCCCAGCTCGGCTGGATCCTTCCCGAAGGGGTCGTCACGCTGCTGAGCGTCTTCGTCGTCGGATTCAGCTGGCTGCCTCTGGTGATGATTCCCTGGGAACGGTTCGGGCTGGGGGCTATGGGAGGGCTGCGCGTGACTTCGCGTGCTCGCGGCGGTTCAGGTAAGTCGGACTGAGGTCGCCAACTCGTCGGCAACCTTGGCGAGTTCCTCGCCGAGCCCGATGACTCTCCAGAGAAGTCGGCACTCCAGCGCGGTGGAATGCGCCCGGGGCAGGATGTAGTGGGCCACACCTTCCAGCACTGAGCCGCTGCCGGAGTCGGGGTCGGTGGGTTCCAGCCGGTGCACGCGGAGCGCGGCGCCCAGCGGAAGCTCGACTTCGGTGATGTCCGGAGGCCTGAAGTACGGTCCTTCGGCGCGCTCGGCCTCGGCACGCAGCGCGTCCAGGCGCAGTGACTCCGACGGAATGCTCAACTCCCGTACGGAGTAGAAGGCGACGACGCCACTGTCCGGAGGCGTGTGCAGCGCTGCGCACAGCGCTTGCTGGCGCTTCGCCACGCGCCAGTACCAGAGCACATCCTCGGCGAACGCCGCGCGCCAATCAATGGGTACCTCAGCCGTGAAGTGCTCCTCGGCCACCAACTGTGCCCATGCGTCCGGCTGCTGGGCGGTGAGGTCGAGAATGAGCCAGTTGTGCGGGGCGGGCAGCGTGACTCGGCACTGGTTCCAGTCCGCGGCTGCGGTGTCTGCGGTGTGCATCAGGGCTACCGCCCCGCCAAGGACGCGTCGGGTCCGGTCACATCGATCTCATCGTTCCCGAAGAGCCCGGCGAAGCTTTTGAAGTCCGCGCCCGCCGCGGTACCCGTGGCACCGATTGCCCATGAGTTGTACTGCATGGCTTGTTTGAAAGCGTCGGGTGTGCCGACGAAGTTCAGGTCCGCGGGATCGATGTTCTTGATACGGGCCAGTTCGTCGACCATTCCCGGCCCCGCGTACATGCTGCCGATGCCGCGTACGCCACCCGCGTTCCAAGCGTCCCGCCATGCGGCGACGTTGTCACTGCCCTTGAACAGGTCCCTCCAGTTGCCCCGGATCGTGCCGAGGTCGTCGGCGAAGGAACCGGGCAGGCCCCTGAAGGCGGCACCCAAGGAGACATTCGGCGCCGCGGCACTCGTGGTCGCTCCGGCTCTGGCACCGACCATCTCCACGACGAGTGCACGTCGTGCCGCCGAATCGAGATTCGGGTGCCATCCGCGTACGTACTGGGTTGCCGCATTCCAGACGCGGCTCCGCCCGGCTGTGGCGGCGAGCTTGGCGCCGGCGGAGAAGACGCGGCCGATACCGAAGGTCGCCAGCCCCAGAACGTCCATGGCGACATCGCCCCACGACCCGTCGCCGTTGATGGCCAGGAGGACGTGGCAGACGAGCGAGATGGCGGTCGCGATCAGCGCGATCGTGCCCAGAACACCGGCGAGAGCCTGCCCGATGATCGGGATCCAGCCGACCAGGAGGGCCAGCAACCCGCACACGGCCGCGATGGCTCCCGCGACATCGGCGATGATTTTCAGGGTGTCGCGCAGGTCGTCCAGCCAGGAGTCGTTGAGGTCATCGCTTTCGGTGATCTCGCGGATGCGCTTGGCCGCCGCGTTGCCTGCTGTGTTGTGCCGACTCTTGAGCGTGGCGAGCTTTCCGCGCAGCTCGTCGAGTTCGCCCTGCAGATCCGTGACTTTGGTGTCGAGCTTCTTCTGCCCGGCCTTGTCGGTGTCCTTGGGCGGGTTGTCTGCCTGGGACTGCGCCGTGGTGAGATCGCCGCTCTTCGTCTCGGCTTGGGTGAGAAGCCGATCCGCCTCGCCCTGGATCGTTTCGAGCTCGGTGTAGTACTCCTTGAGGGCGGCACCGGCCTCGTCGTAGCGGTCGTACGCCTTGCTCACGGTCTTCGCCGTACCACTTGCCTTTTCGGCGAACTCCCGGCCCGCGTCGGAGTCCCAGCTCTTCAGGTCTCCGAGGCGGCGCAGTGCGGCGGCGGTATCGGAGATCGTCTTGGCCGTGGCAGCGAATCGCTTGGACAGCGCCGTGAGGTCGTGCACGTCACCCGGGACCGGGTCGTCGCTCTCACTCAGCGCTTCCCAGCGGTAGTCGGCGGGGCGGGTCACTTCTTCTTGTCCTTGCCTACGAGTGCCTTGTAGAGCTCGGTGTCGATCTCGGTGTATGCCTCGCCGGCTGTCTTGGCGATCTCGCCCAGACCCTTGATCTCCTCGATCATCTTCTCGCGGTTGTCGTTCCAGCCGTCCGAGAATTCCTGTAGCCGTTCCTGGAGCTGCTGGTGGCCGACCGTTCGCCGGTCGTAGGTGTCCATGAGCTTGTCGAGCCCCTCGAACTCCGTGGCCACGGTCCGTAGTCCTCTGCCGGCCGCGTTCAGGTCGTCGATGGAGACCCTGAGCCGCTCGCCCATCTCTGTTACCCCCGTGATTCCTGATTCTGCGAACGCCAGCGCAGAGTACCCGCGACCGCGTCGAAGAGCTCCACCATCGCGTCCGCGATCGGTTCCAGAGGAGTGCTGAACGTCAGCATCAGTACTTCGTCCCGATCAGGGACCGGGACGAAGTACTCCACGATCGTGTCCTCGAACTCCGTGCCCAGCCGCCGGGCTTCCCGGGTTCGCTCCGTGCGTCGCCGACGTGCCGCACGTCCGGCGGCAGGCAGACGTACCGGAGCCACCTCGCCTTTGCCCGCCAGTGCCGCGACAGCGTCGAGACTGTCGAATCGATGGTGGAGCCTCGAGATCAGCAGCGAGGCGGACAGCGGGATTCCGGCCGCCTCCAGAAACGACAGGTAGAGCACCACCCCACCTTGGTCGGCCCCCGCTTCGGCGGCGCCCAGCAACTGCTTCTCGGACCGGCGGCGCAGCATCGGCTGATCGTCCACTCCGGCGAACTGCCTTTTGACCAAGGCGCTCACTGAAGTTTCCCGCTGTTCCAAGGGGTGCAGTGGGATGCGATACCAGTCTTCGGGTGTGATCAGACCGAAAACATTCTCGCCACCGGCGGCCCGGTCGGACAGTGTGGTTTGCTGCATGCTCATTCTCTCGGGTCGCGACGGGCCCCACTCGGGTGGGGACGGCTTGGCCTCCCGTGGGACGAACGCTGAGTCAAGGGCACCGACGCTATCCGTGGGGTACCTGGTTTCGCCACAGTCACCTTCTCTTACAAGAGATGACAGACGGGACCAATTCGAATTGGGCTGACGGTCTCGTCGGTCGTATCCGTCGTGTCAGCCCCGCTCGGGGACAGTGAGATCCCGGGAGAAGTCCCCCCGCCCCACCCGAAGCGCCAAGCTGTCCTCCGGCCCCGCCAGCAGTGAGCCGTAACCTGTCCTCGACCAAAGGCTGTTGGACACCTCGAAGTACGGCACAAGCCGGTCGTCCTCCGTCGTGCTCATGAGTACCTCCGGAGCCCGTCGCGAACGCACTGCCTCCGTGCAGGTCGTGCACGTCGCCACCCGGAGCGATTCGCGGCGGCCGAGGAGGCGCCAGGTGATGTGGGAGGCGGCGCGGCCATGGAGGGGGTTGAAGAAGCAGAGGGGGAGGGGAGCGGGGGTGATGAGGGCCGCCAGGGCATCGTGGCCCTCGGCGACCAGGGCCAGGACTCCGGCCAGGTCCGGTGTGCCGCGGGCCGCGTCGAGGACCGTGCCGGCAGCGGCGTAGGCGTCAAGTGCTCGCTGTAGGTCAGAGGTCGAAGAAGTCGCCGACTGGACCGATTCGCCCAGTGACAGGACCTCCGCCTCGGCCTGGCGGCGGAGTAGGGCCTCGTCGGCCGTGCGGGCTGCGGTGAACACCGCGCGGGGGTATGGGAGGGGTACGCGTCGGCGGCGTACGAAGAGGAAGGCGACGAAGGCCGCTGCGAGGGCCAGTACGGCGATCAGTGCCGGCCACAGCCATGGTTGCGTTGAAGTGCCTTTCTCGGAGCGGGAGTTCGATGGCGGCGGGTCGCCGCCCAAGTCCTCTGTCGCCTCCTCGTACGCCTTCTCCCCGTCACCCTCCTCCACCAGCTCGATCGCCTTCGCCGTCCGGTCCGCCAGGCCCGTGTCCTCCATCGCGTCCAGGAAGCCGACCGCGGCCACCGCGTCCTGCGCCTGGTGGGCTTCGCCTGGCCATTCGTATCCGTTCAGGGAGTCGGTGAAGTTGCCGTCCGTGGTGATGAGGATGAGGTCGCGCACGCCGAGGCGGTCGTGGACGATCTCCGCGAGCGTGGCCGAGTCGCCGTTGAAGGAGTCGCCCTTGGTGAGGGGAGTCAGAACTACCTTGATGGGGAGGTCAGTTCGAGCGACCTGATCGGCCAGCTCCCGCTGGCGGGTGGGTGGGACCGAGCCCTCGTACGCAGGGTCGACGTACACGGGCGACGAGCGCAAGGCGTTCGCGATGCGTTCGCCGGGGCTCGGGGCCTTCGCCCAGGACGCCGCCGGGACAGCGGCGAGGAGCAGAGCGGTCACGAGAGTGGTGAGGAGCAGGACGGCGGGGTCTCGCTTAGCGGACACTGGCGAACTCCCGCACATGATCGATGAGTTGGAGAATTCCGTCGCGTACGGCGGGAAGGGGCCCCTCGACCTCCTCGTACGGCACGCGCTCGTGGCGCTCCTGCCCCGGCAGCGTCATCCGGAGCGTGTGCACCGCGCCCGGCTCGACGATGGCCGTGTCGCGGCACACCTCGCAGACGGGGAGCATGCGCCTGCGTACGGTCTCGGTGGGGCCGGAGATGCGTACATGATGGCGGCTGACCGCCGGGCCGTGCAGGGGGTTCAGGCCGCAGCAGAAGTTGTTCGTGTTGCCGGTGAGGGCGGCCCGGCCGGCGCGGGCGAGGACGATGACCGCCACCAGGGAGGCGGGCTGCATGTCGTCGTCGGAAAGCGCGCCGATATCGCCGTCGACGAGCAGCATCGCGGCGTCGAAACAGTCCCAGGCGCGGATGCTCGCCTCGGGGGCAGGTGCGGTGCCGGTGGGGTCGCAGTGCCCGTCCCTGTCGGTGAACTCCCTTGCCAGCGTGCCGAGTTCCGTACGAGCCGTCCGGCGCAGGTACGCGGTCGGCGGGTCTGTCGGCGCCTCCAGGGGCAACACCGTCGTCGGCACGGGCGCAGGGTTGCGTCGGCGCAGCACCGCGCCGACGATTCCGAGCACCACTGCGACGAGCGTGGAGCCGAGCAGCGCGGCCACGGCTCCGACGATCAGTCCGGGCCAGAAGTCGCCGGAGAAGAGCGGGGGGAGAGCGTGCGTGTCAATGGGTTCCCGACTCGGGACAACGTCAGGGGAGTTGGGCTCCTCCGTACGCGGTGTCTTGTCGAGGAACGTCATGAGCTGGTCGAGGCGTTCGCCGAGCCGATAGCCGTCCGACTTGCCCGACCCGGCGGAGTGATCGCCGGCACCGATGGAGTCCGGCAGTTCGAGGGTGAGGTGGTTGTTGTCGAGGCGCAGGCCGTAACTGAGGACGCTGATGTCTCCCTCGAGCGGGTCGGCGACGACGTACACGCCGTCCCTGCCCAGCTTCTTGTACACCGCTGATGCGAAGACGTCCGCGTTGCCGTCCGACTCGTCCCCGGACATCGTCGGGACGACGGACAGGTAGATCGGTCCGCCGTCTTCGGAACGGCCGAACTCCTCTATACGTCGGCCCAGTTGGTCCCTCTGCTCGGCGTCGAGGACGCGCGGGCTCTCCGGATCCTCGTAGACCGGATCCTGCCGCAGCCCCTTCGCGACCCGGTCGATCCGAGCCGACAGATCGGCGGCGGTGGACGTCTGCGCGGCGCTCGACGTGGTCTGGTCGAAGGTGAGCCAAGAGCCGAGGGCGATCGCGACGGCGGCGAGGAGGGCGAGGCCGGTCACCGCGCCACGGGGTACGCGGGATGCGGCGGCGTCCGGATTCGCTGCGTCGGGATCCGCGGCGTCCGAATTCGCGGTGCGCGCCGAGGGCAGTCGGCGCCGCCAGCGACGTACGAACGTCGTGAGCAGCAGAATCAGCAGAGGTACGCCGACGAGCAGAATCCCGGTGAGGAACGACTGGTTGTCGCGGTCCGTCGGACCGATGTACAGCGGTTCGGGATCCTCGCCGGTGCCGCTGCCGTGCTTCTCGCGCGCTGCCTCAGCCCGTGCAGCCGCCTTCTCGCCGCCCAGCGCGACAACTTCGGCGAACCGCTCGAAACTCTTCAACGGCCCCGCGTCGTAAGGCAGTTCATACGACGTCACGGTCGCGGCGTCGTCGGCCGGCGCCCGCACCCCGTACGCCACCGCGTCCGTCACGCCGACGTTGTCCACCAGCACGTACACCCCGTCCCGCCCGAGCCGGTCGTGCACCGCACCGAGCAGCGCCTCACCGGTGTGCCGGTCGGCGAGCACGAGGACGTACGTCGGCACGCCTGTGCCCTTCGCGAGCCGGGCGAAGTCGGAGGTCGTGGACTGGGGAATTTCCCGGGGGAGTTGGTCGGTCACGTAGACCGGGTTGGTGCGGAGGCGGTCGGCGAGGTGGGCGGCTTGGGTGGTATCGGCGGCCCTTGCGGGGATGGCGGTGGAGGTCGCGGTCAGGAGGGCGGACAGCAGGAGGAGCACGAGTGCGAGGACGTATTTCCGGCGAGCGTCGGGCCGTGCCTCGTGGCGTACGTCGTAGTCGTAGGGAGTGATCGCCGTCGCCGGTACGTTTCGTGCGTATCGTCCGTCTCGCAGGCCCCGTGGTCTCATTCGCGGCACCCTACTTATCCGTTCGCTTTGGCGAAACGGGGACTGGACCGGCTTGCACGATGTGCGGGCCCTCGGCCGATACGTATCCGTCATTCGGGAGCCGGGCGTTGCCCAGGGCGGCCAGGAGAGTTCGCATCCGAGCAGCAGTCAACGGGGCCCGGGCACTTCGCCTGGCTGCGTGGTACCGGCCGTTTCAGCATCCGTGCCCGTGCCCCTGCCCCGTCTCCGCATGCGCGGCGCGCGGAGTCCATACGATCGCTGATCGTCGAGAAGGCCTTCTGTAGATCCTCGAAGACGGTGTCTTCGAGGCGCAGGTCGCTCATGTTGTGTTCCGGGTTCCCTGAGCGGTTGTGCAGGTGGGGAATGTGGGGGATGGAGAGGGGCAGTCGCGGTCGGTCCCGGCTGGCTGTACCGACCGCGAAGCGCGTTCCCGCTCAGCGGTTGACGGACTGGATCTCCTGGACGATGACGGCCTGTTCGTTGCCGAACTCGCCGTTGGGGAGGTCTCCGCCCGCGCCGCCGGTGCCGGCCCAGGTGACTTCCCACGTGACAGTCGCCTGGAGTTTGAAGGTGCCGTCGCCGGAGGAGCGGAGGTATTTGAGGCCGCAGGGTGGTGTCTGGTTCGCCTTGCCCTTGGCGTACGGCTCGCCGATTGAACCGTCATCGTTGATCGCGCACTCGCCGGAGGCGGGATAGGTCTCGGCGTCCTCGGTGCCCGGCTCCAGCCTGAGGGAGACCGGCTTGGCGGTGGTGGTCGCCTGGATGTTGAGTCCGCCGGCGTTGAGCTGGGCGGTGACGTCGACCTCCTTGAACGTGGCCTTGTCCAGCCAGGCCCACGTCGGGAGGTTGACCTTGGTGTTCTCCTCGGGCGCGAGCGTGACCTCGGTCTCGGGGAGTTGGAGGCGGTTGTAGGCGAGCTCGGCCAGTACCTCCGGGGTGACGGCGTTCGGGACCCCCGGGTCGTCGCCGTTCTCGACCCAGAACGGCTGCTCGTCGCAGATCTGGGCCTCGGGCTCCAACCAGCGGTCCTCGTCACGGACGGCGACCCACCAGTTGCCCTCGTCCGCCTTGTCCTTGTTGTAGTCCGTGTACTCGCCGTCTTTGTACTTGTCCCTGTACTGACCGACAGCCGTCTTGGCGTAGCCGTGCTGACCGGGGTAGTTGACCGTCTCGTTGTAGGTGTCCTCGACGGACTTGCCGAACTGGTCGGGCGTACGGGGCTCGTACCAGCAGGCCGGCGGGTCCCAGTCGCCGACGGGCCGCACGTTGCCGGTCTTGGCTCGGCCACCGCCTCCGGTACTGCCGCTGAAGGTGACCAGGGACTCGATGGCACCGCCGCGCTGGTTGCCGCTGGTCTGAGTGCCACTTCCCTGCGCGTTACCGCCGCCCCTGTCGGCGAATGCGGTGCCGGGAGTCAGTATCAACGCGGTGGCAGCCGCTCCCGCCACGAGCCACCTTCCCCGCGGTGTCACGGAGCGCACTTCGCGTTCCCCCTCTCCGAGAGGAGACTCGTGGTCTGCCAGATGCCTTGCTCGTTCTTCTCCACGCGTGAGTTGTAGGTGACGTACGAGTTCTTGGTCACGGTCGTCTTGTCGGCCTTGTTGGTCTTCCGATCCTTGTCGTACGCCTTGCTCTCGTCGGAGCAGTAGGCGAGGGCGGCGGTGTCCTTGTCGACGACCTTGAGCTCGGGGTTGAAGTAGCGAGTCTTCCCGGTGATCGACTTACCGTCGTTCTTGTAGCCCTGGACCCACTCCACGGCTCCGATCAGAGCCTCACCCTTGTAGTAGAACTTGATCGCTTCGGAGTCCGGATCGCCTGCTGTGATGGCCGCGTCAGTGGCGTTGATGCGTCGGGTGACGTCCGCGAGCACCGCGTCCTTGGCCGCGTCGCCCGCCTTCCAGTTCTCGAAGGCGTTCGTGACGTCCTTGGGGAGCGTGACCTCAGGCCGCGCGACGGAGTCCGACGCGTCGGCACTCGGTGAAGCCGACTCCTCAGAACCCCCCTGATCGGCCCCGGCGATCTTGTCGCTGTCGTTGGACGTGTCGTCCCCGCCGCCGCAGGCCGTCAGCAGCAGGGCTGCTGTCGCGGCGAGCGCGGTAGCAACGGGCAAAGTGCGGCGCTTCACAGTGAACTCCCCGTGAGACAAAGAAACAGTCAAGAGCAACGACGGTATCCATGGGGCTATAGGTTTCGCTACAGCGAACTTCCTTGCATGGCTGGGCGGATAAGGACGAATTGGGGCAAGCGGATGGCTCTTGTGGCCTGATCGTGTCAGGGCGCACAACGGCCCCGAACGCCACGCGAGCATTCGGGGCCGTGCGATGTCGGGCCGACCCAGCCCGAGTCCGCCCAGCAAGGTGATTGGAAGGTTTGGGACGGTTTTCCGAGGCCATGCGTGTCCCAGACCTTCCAATTACCTGGTAGGGCTCGGCTCTGGTCGGCTTCGGAGGGGTGGATTCTGTCGGTGGGTGGGTTCCGTAGGGCGTGGGATGCGCTGTGTGAGGGTTACCGGGCTCGGCAGCGTTGGCATTCGCACTTCGGGTACGCCGACGTACGCGGCAGCGGGGTGGCTCGGCCGTCGGTCAGGACTTCGACCTTGCCCCGGTCCTCGGTCACCGTGCCCTGCGCGTTGACCTTGTAGACGCGGAGGGTGAGGCGGGGCCGGGGGCGGGTGGTTTCCGGGATTTCCAGTACGTCGGTCATGGGTGGGTAGTGGTCGGCGCACTCTGTGCACGCGTACACGTTGAAGCCTGGGCCCGTCGCCGCGTACACCTCGTGGACCAGGATCGGGGCGTCCGTGGTGCGGTGGCAGCGGGCGCACATCCGTACGGCGGGGCGCGTCATCGGGCGGCCACCGGGACGCCGTGGATGTGGTCCGGGCCTACGTCGATGCCCAGCGTGGCGAGGTAGAGGGCGCGGCGGCGTTCGCGTTGGCGGCGTCGGTGTTCGGCGGGGTCCAGGACGTACGGGCGTACGAGACGGGACGCGTTGCCGTCGAGGAGCTCGGTGAAACGGGGTGGCGGGGCGGGGGTGATTCGGAGGGGTGGGACCGCGCCGAGGCGGTGGCGGCCTCGGGGGCGTGGGGTACAGATGCTCAGCATCCAGCTGAGGAAGCGGACGGTAAGTTCCAGCATGTTGGCGCTCCTGGTTAGGTTCAGCGTCGGCCACGCCCCGGGACGGCTTGCCTCCGTCGCCGGGGTCTTTCGTGCAATCGGCCTACAGTGCTGCGCATGTCAGTGCATAGCAGTGCGCAGCAATAGGGGCATCGCTGCAGCTCAGTGCTGTTTTACGATGGTTGTTATGGCAGCAGACACAGGCGGTTCACCGATCGATCCCAACAAGATCGCGTACGTCTACATGCAGGTGGCTGACCACATCGCTGCCCGGATCGCGTCGGGTGAGCTCAGCCCGGGAGCGCGCCTGCCCGGTGAGCGGGATCTCGGTGCGGAGTACGGGGTCGCCTACCTGACCGCCCGCCGCGCAGTCCGCGAACTCCGCGAACGCGGTCTCGTCGTCACGCTCCCCGCGAAGGGCACCTTCGTCGCGTACCCAGAGGCGGACGAGCCCGCCAACGACGGCCAGGAGTAACGGCGTTGCGGCCTCGCGCACGCCGAAGGCGTCGTCGTCCGTCGCGCGTGCGTGCGTGCGTGCCTGAAGCCTCGCCCAACCCGCCTTCCGGCACACCGCCTCGACGTGGACGTCGACCGGGTTCAGCACGGCCAGATACGCCTCGATGTCCTCCGGGTCGCTGGTGAAGATCACGGCGCTGCCGTGCTTCACGGCGGACAGGGCCACCCACGCGTGCACCGCGTCCGGCTTCTTCTTGGGAGGGAGTTTCGCCTCTCCCAATGCCGCGCCGATGCCGCGCCGATGCGGCGCCAGTCGGTGATGTCAGGGCCGGTGGCGCATGCGATGCACACGGGCTGACCGGCCCTCGTCTCGCGCATTGACGGTTCGGAGGCTCGGGCCTGTGGGACCGTGCAGTCCTTCAGGTGCCGGACAGCGCGTGGATGATCGCTGGACGCGGGCGCCACACCTGGGCGAGAACGGGGCCGAGGACGAGCGCGCGGTGGGGCGTGGCGCTGAGGCCGTTGTGCAGGGCGACGGCCTTCGTCTTCCGGTCCGCCAGGGCGATGAGTAGGCGGCACCTGCCAGGCAATGCCGCGCGTTCACCCGCGCCCTGGTATGCGCGGGTTCCGTACTCGGTCACCGTTACGGGCTTGCCGTGGGCGAAATGCCCGCGCAGTTCGTCCGCGTCTGCTCAGCAAGGCCAGCGCCACCAGCAGAACGCACCCCGCGGCTTCGACGGCGAGGGTCGGCTTGACCAGGTTCGCGTCAAGAGCTTCCTGGAACCCGAAGAGACCGGAGGTGAGGCTGACGATCAGGGCCACCAGTGTGCCGGCCACGAAGAGCGTTCCCAGCGTCGCGAGGGCGGGCAGGAGGCGGGTGGGTGTGATCAGCAGCGACAACGCGAGCAGCCCGGCCCCGATCGCGTTGAGCAGGAACAGCGTGCCGATCGTGTCCAGATATCGGTAGCCGTCATACCAGAGGTGGAGGTGGATCGCGCCCATGGCCACGACCGTTCCCGCCGCGGTCAGCCGGAGGGCGATGAGCGCGACCGTGCGCTCAGTATCCATTGCCGTTGGTTGTGTTGGTGCTGCTGCCCGTTGAGGCGCCGCCCACGGTGAGCTCGGTCTTCATGCCCATGTCCTTGTGGCCGTCGACGGGGCAGTAGACCTCGTACGTGCCGTCCTTCAGCGTGATGGTGAGGTTCGCCGACTCTCCGGGTTCCAGTGTCCGGGTCTCCTCTTCCGTTCCGGATCCCTCGATCTCCAGGGCATGGTCGTGCTGGCCGTCGTTCTTGGCGACGAAGGTGTAGTCGCCCGCCTTCAACGTCGTCTTGGACAGCTCCATCTTGAAGTCGGTCATCTTCACGTCCACCTGGGTGGTTCCCGGCTCGCCGCTCCGTTCCGGGGGCGACGATGTCGACCCGCCACCGTTGTCGTCTCCGCCTCCGCACGCCACGAGGATGCCCGCCAGTGCTCCGGCGGCCAGCCCGGGCCCGACGTTCCTGCGCGCGAACGTCATGAGCGTCGTCGCCATGTCTCGGCCCTCCGTGAGAAATCGTTCGTGAGAAATCGTTCCTGAGTAGAGGTACGGACGGGCCGCGCCAGGGGATTTCCGGCAATCGGGATCAAGCGGGAGAATGGGGCCGTGATCCCGCGTGGAACCGGGGGAATCCGTTCGGCAAAGTTCGCCGTATCCACTGGTATGCGGAGATTGGGCCTACCAGCCGGGCGGCTCTCGGACGAGGCGCTGCTGGCGGGAATGGCGACCGGCGACCCGGAGATCGCCCTCGCGTTCGTCCGCCGGTTCCAGCGCATGGTCTTCGGCATCGCCATCGCTGTCGTCGACGACCCTCAGCTCGCCGAGGACATCGCCCAGCAGACCTTCGAAAGGGCTTGGCGTCATGCGCAGGTATACGACTCCCGGCGCGGATCGGTGAAGACCTGGCTGGGGACCATCACGCACAACCTGGCGATCGACGCCGTCCGCGCGCGCAAGGCGACCCCGGTCTCTCCCGAGGACCTCGACGCTCTGCTCGGCATCGTTACCCGGACGCCCGATACGCCGGAACAGTGGGCAATGGCAGACGAGGCGGCATCCCGTATACGGGCCGCGGTGGCCGGCCTGCCGCGCCAGCAGGCGCGTGCCGTGGTCATGGCCGGGATCTACGGGATGACCGCACGACAGATATCCGAGGTCGAAGGGATCCCCCTGGGCACGGCGAAGACACGGATCAGGACGGCAATGGGGAAACTGCGGACGGTTCTGGGACCCGAGCGAGCAGATCATGGTTGACAGGGACTGCGCGTGGCTGAGGGCCGTCGCCGACGAGCTGGCACTGGGTATCCTCCCTGGTCAGGAGCGCGCCGAGGCCATCGCCCACCTGGACGGCTGCCCCACCTGCCGGGAGCATGTCGAGCAGCTGACGCTCGTCGGAGACGAACTGCTCTCTCTCCTGCCGGGCAGCGAGCCGCCCGCCGGCTTCGAGACACGGGTGACGGACGGGATGGGCCTGAACCGGCCGACGCGACGGCGGCGACCTCGGGTCGGCGTGGCGGTCGCGGCCGCCGCCGCGATCGCCCTCGGGTTCGGCTTCGGCGGCTGGGCCGTCGGTACGGCCATCGAGGGAGCGTCGGCTCCCTCCTCGCGGAGTTCGGAGCCCCTTGGCTCGGAGCACGGCCTGCTCGCAGCGTCTCTGCTGGCCCCCGACCACCGCCCGGTGGGCCGGATCTTCGCCTATACCGGATCTCCGGGCTGGGTCTACATGTCGGTCCACCTCGACCGGGACGGTTCCGGATCCGACTCGCAGGCCGGAGAGGA
The DNA here is from genome assembly GCF_052245575.1 of Streptomyces sp. 2A115. Classification (NCBI taxonomy): domain Bacteria; kingdom Bacillati; phylum Actinomycetota; class Actinomycetes; order Kitasatosporales; family Streptomycetaceae; genus Streptomyces; species Streptomyces sp. 2A115. The sequence continues at coordinate 119,207 of NZ_JBQQCG010000009.1, forward strand.
GTCCGAGGCAGCAGGCTCGCGTGACGAATACCCGGAGGCCGGAGAGGTCAGCTGTCGCCTGGAGCGTGCGGACGGCACTTCGGTCAACATCGGGGAGTTCTCCCTCGACGACGCCGGCCGGGGTTACTGGGGAGCTCCCACGCGTGTCGACCCGGACACGGTGTCCGGTGCCCGGCTGCTGGCCGCGGACGGCTCCGTCCTGGCCACGGCCCACCTCGACGCACGGCAGAACCAGTGACCGCAGTTCACCCCTCATGCCCGGTCCGGTTCGGTTGGGTTCAGTTCGGTTCGGTCAGTGGCGCCAGACGTGACGTCCGGAGTAGCCGCGGCCGCCGAACTCCTCGTGGCGGGTCACGAGCCGCCGCACGCGCTCCGTCTCGTCCGTCGTCGCGGCCGTGGCGATGGGTACGTGGGGAGCGTACGAATGAGCCGCCGGGACCACGCATACGCGGCCTCGTAGGCTTACGCGCACCAGCCTGCGTCGCAACCGTCGCAATCATGGAAACCGTCGGAACCGGGGGAGAACAAACCACATGGCCCGCTACATGGAAGCGCTCACCATCGAGCGCGGCGGCTTTCGAATAAACGTCCCCGAGTCGTGGTGGGAGTTCGACGTGCGGCCCGAGTCGCGGGACGACTCGATTCGGCGGATGGTGGCCGAACGGGTGCGGCAGCGACCGGAGTTGGCCAAGTACCAGGACACCTACACCGCCTTCCTGCAGAAGGCCGCCGCGGACGCCTGGAAGTCGGGGGCGCTGTACTGCGGGTGCATGGCGGAGAGCTTCGGCGGCGATACGCCGATCACGGGGTCGATCACCGTCTCGAACGTCGGCGGACGTACGCAGGCCGGCGAGCCGCTCTCCACCGATCCCCAGGTCATCGTGAGCCAACTCGGTGTACGGGAAGCCAAGAAGGAGGGCGACGCGTGGCGGAAGGTCACGACCGTCGACATCCCGGGCGTCGGCGTGGCCGCGCGCACGTACGGCATCGAGGACATCCCGGTACCCGGTGACAGCCTCAACCGCACCATCCGTGCCGTACTCATGCAAACGTTCATCCCCGTCCCAGGGCAGGACGGCAAGGTCGCCCTCGTCGCCGGGAGCAGCCAGGTGCTCGACCTCGCGGACTCGTTCTTCGACATCTTTGACGCGATCACGTCGACGTTCCGTTTTGCGGAGTAGGGGGGTAGGGGAGCAGAGGCCGTAGCCATGCGTGGCCACGGCCGGGCCACCGCCGCGTGACCTTCCCACCGAACATCAGTGCCTAGTAACTTCGCTTGCGCGTATGTGTGGTTGACGAGGTTGGCGTGACGGGGGTTGCGTGGTGGCGGGTTATCGGCCGACGGACTGGCATGTGCTGGGTCTGGAGAAGGATCCGACGCCGGGGGATCCGGTCCGGGTGCGGTCGCTGGCGAAGAGTCTGCTCGACTTCGCTGATGACGTCTCCGATGCGCTCCGTCTGGTCAAGGGGATGGCGGAGGAGGATGCCGTCCTGGCGATGGTGGGCAAGACCGCCGATGTGTTCCGGGACGAGTTCTCCGGGTCCCGAAGAAGCTGAAGAAGTCGTACGACCTGGCCGGCGATGCGTTGGCCGCGTACTGGCCGAAGCTGGAGCGCGCCCAGGCGCTCGCCGACCGGGCGCTGGTCAAGGGGCTGGAGGTCCAGGCCGACCTGTCGTCCGCCAAGTCCCGTCTGTCGACGGCCGATTCGTGGGTGACGCGGGCCAACAAGGAGGCCGACAAGTACAAGGAGGACAAGGACGCGGGCAAGGACGTCCCGAAGCCGGACGAGGCGAAGGTCCGCGCCGCGACTCGGGATGCGACCAACGCCCAGTCCGCGCAGAGCTCCGCTCAGGTCGTCGCAGAGATCGACCCGCTGGGCGGCACGGTCCGCACCGCCTACGACGCCCATCACCACCTCATCTCCTCAACGGATCAGGTCGAAAACACCACCAGGGCCGTGAACAACCAGCTGGGGCAGCCCACCGAGGTGACCCGGCCGGACGGTACGGTCGTCCGTTTCACCTACAACGACCTCAACCTCATCACCGCGATCGACCTTCCGGACGGAACCACCTGGCGATACGCCTACGACGAGCGCGGTAACTGCGTCGCGGCAACCGACCCGGAGGGGAGAACGGCCCGCAGCGCGTACAGCGCGGCGTATCGAAGTCGGCGGACAGGGGATTCGCGGTCATATGCCACAAAACTCACCCTACACATTATTTTGGACCAGAGGAGACTAAGTTGGCTCGCAATGTGGAAGCCTACTCCGCACTTCGTGAACTCCCCGCTGACTTTCTTGCAGTATTCTGTCTCGCGTCTGTGGAACGTGGGAGCGGAGTATTCACTGTTCTAGCCCAACCCGCGGACGAAGAGTGGTTCTCTTACGCTCTTGAGGTCGCCTGGAGAGCCCCACTCGGGGAAGTCGACGAGGATGACCTCATCGAGATTCTCGAAGAATTCGAAGGCAGAACAGAATCGATCGACGCCGACGACCCGGGCAGTAAAGGGTTCTCCATCGTGCAGTCCGCGATGCTCGCCGTAAACGCCATCGCTGTTTATATGAACCCTAATCCGGCGCGAGCCGAGATGTCCGGCCAGACACTTGAAACGATTCTCGGAAGTTTCGACTTCAAACTCGGCGGAAGTGTCGTTCCAGTGACTCGGGCAGGGGAGGACGAGGGGGTCGGACGCCTTCAGCAGCTGGAGCAAGATGCTCAGAATTCCCTCCTCGAATCAATCAGATCCCTGATCCGCGATCAAGGCGGAAGTGGCCTCGACAGGGATTTCCTTGAAGGTCTGCGTGACTCCTGCGTCCCCATTCGCGACGAGATCAGGGCTGCCACGGAGTCGGTTGCCGAGCTGGTTGGCTGGGATCAGGAGTGAGGCCGGCCCCTCAGGGGACCGAGACCGGCACATTCGCCGCCAGCCCTCAGGTCGAACCTGTGCGCGAGGCGGTCACACGAGGGGACGGCGAGTTGGACTCCACGCATTGCCGTTAGGCACTGATGGCCGACGTGAGTAGCGGTCCCCAGGGAGACATGTGCCCCTGTCCAGGCCATCCCTATTACAGATTGATAAAGATCGCCCGCCAGTGTGGAGTGCATCGGGGCGAAGCGGATCTTTCCGGCCTTGAGTTTAGGTGATGGACACGTCAATATCCCTTCACGGGTTGTGCACTGAGTGACCAGTGATGTGCACGGGGTGTGGGGGTGGGGGAAGTGCTGAGCTCTGTGTCTGCGCGTGTCCGCGTGCTGATCGTGGCGTTGGTGCTGTCCGTGGTTGCGGGCGGCGGCTGGCTGATCAGGGTCAGTGCCGACGGCACGAGTAGTGCCGGTACAGGGAGCGAGGCGTACCGGGGGCCGCGGCCCGCCGCGCAGCAGGAGGCGGTGTCGCCGAAGGAGCGGCGGGAGCAGACCAAGGACCGCGCGAAGGCGACGAAGCCGCATGGTCTGCCTGCGACGAAGAGCAAGCCCGCCACGGCCGCGCAGATCAAGCTGCACCAGCAGAACCAGCGGCAGTTGAAGGCGGCCGGCCCCAAGGCCACGAGGGAGGCGGCCGGTTCGGGCAGCGGTATCCGTCCGGCCTCCTTCACGACCGGTGCGGATGCGGCCGCGGCGTCGTATTCGGCTGGTGCCCTGTGGCAGGTGACAGCCGACCCGTTCGGGAATACGGCGGCCCAGCAGGGCGGGTTCCTGGCGACGCTCGGCAATCACATCGGTGCCGCGGTGCCGGGCGAGCCGCTCCAGCTGTCCGCCGCGATCTGGCAGACCGGGGGCGCCGACGGTGAGGTGCACCCGGTCAAGGTGCGCTGGCAGTTGGACGCGTACAGCTGCCGCCTCAATCAAGCCGACGAGCAGTGGTTCGACTTCGGCCAGACGGTGCAGGCACCGACGCTGAACACCGGGGTGGAACTGCCGGTGGTGAACGCGTCCATCACGATTCCCACCACCGAGTGCACGTACCCGGTCCCGAGGTACTTCATCTACGTCTGCACACAGGTGATGGACGATCCCACGGACACGGAGTCGTGTGGTTCGTACAACGCCTTCGACATCGTTTCAGCCCTGCCCGACGGCGCGGCCTGCAGCGCGGTGTGCGGGGACGCGAGCGGGTCGGCGGGTACGACGGTGATGCGTGCGGACCCGGTGAATACCGCGACGGGCGCGTTCACGGAGGCATTCACCGACGCCCAGGTCCCTGCGCCGGGGGTGCCGCTGACGGTCGGGCGGGTGTACTCCTCGGACAACACACTCACCGGAGCGTTGGGCAAGGGCTGGCAGCTGCCGTGGGAGACGCGGTTGCAGATCGAGTCCGACGGGGATGCGGTCCTGGTCGGTGAGGGCGGCACCCGCCACACCTTCACCAAGAAGTCCGACGGGACGTTCACCACTCCTGCGCAGGCCCGCTCCAAGCTGGCCGCGGACGGCAGCGGCTTCAAGGTCACGACAGCGGATCACTCGACGTACGGGTTCAACGCCTCGGGTCGGCTGACCGCGGTGAAGGACCGCACCGGCCGCGGTCTGACCTTGGCCTACACCGGTGGTCAGCCCACCCAGATCACGGACGCGGCGGGGCGGACAGCCGCCCTCGCCTACGCCGGTGACCGGCTGGACAAGCTGACGCTGGCCGACGGCCGGGTGGTCGACTACACCTACACCGGGGATCAGTTGACCGGTGTGACCGCGCTGGACGGCAAGACGGAGACCTACGGCTACAGCGCCTCCGGCTTCCTCGACAAGGTCACCAACGCCCGCGGCAAGACCGTCACCTCGAACGTCTACGACACCCAAGGGCGGGTGACGTCGCAGACCGACGCGATCAGCCGGACGACCACGTTCGCGTACTCGAAGAACGGCGTGTTCGACCAGGTCGATGTCACGGCCCCCGACCAGGGCGTATGGACGGACATCTACTACAAGAACGTCCTGTTCACACAGCTCGACCCGCTCAACAACAAGAGCTACTACCGCTACGACAAGTTCTTCAACCGCACCAGCGCCGTCGACGCGGAGACCCGTGAAACCCAGTGGGACTTCGACACCTCCGGCCGGCTGAAGCGCCGGTCCAACGCCGCGTCGGACGAGGAGTGGTCGTACGACGCCAAGGGGAACGTCGCCGCCTACTGGGACGGCGAGTACAACAAGACCGTCTTCGGCTACAACACGAGCAACCAGCTGATCTCGGCCACGGATCCGCTGGGCAAGACGTCGAGCTACGGCTACAACGCCACCACCGGGCTGCTGGAGACGTCCACCACGGCGCGCGGCAAGACCACGACCTACGGCTACGACGCCGACGGCAATCTGACGTCGGTCACCACGCCGAAGGGCAACAAGACCACCTACGCGTACGACGCGTCGGGCCGGGTGAAGACGGTCGTCGACCCGCGCGGCAACGTCAGCGGCGCGGATCCGGCGAAGTACACGACGGCCTTCACGTACGACGCCGCCGACCGCACCAAGTCGGTCACCGACGCGCGCGGCAGCACCACCGGCTACGACTACGACGAGGTCGGCAACCCCACCACGGTCACCGATGCCCTGCAGCGGGTCACCACGTATGCCTACAACGAGGCCAACCAGCTGTACCTGATCACGGATCCGGTGCAGAAGCAGACCAGCCTCGGTTACGACCCGGCGGGCCGCCTGAACAAGGAGATCAACCGCCGGGGTGCGAAGGTCACCTACGAGTACGACAAGGCCGGCAACCAGACCCAGGTCGTGAGCGCCCGCGGCAACATCGCAGGGGCCGACGCATCGAAGTACACCTGGAAGATCGGCTACGACAAGGTCGGCAACCGCAAGACGGTCACCGACCCGCTGGGCAAGACCACGGCGTTCACCTGGGACACGGACAACCGGCCGCTGTCGACCACCGACCCGCTCAACCACACCCGCAGCGTCGCCTACGACGACAACGGGTCCGTCACCAAGACCACCGACGGCCTCGGCCACGGCACGACCCTGGTCTACGACGACAACAACCGTCTGCTCTCGTCGAAGACCTGGGCCGGCTATCTCACCAGCTACGAATACGACGACGACGGCAACCTGGCCGCCGAGGTCTCCCCGGAGACCGAGCGCACCACGTACGGCTACGACGATGACGGTCACCTGGCGAGCACCGTCGACCCGCGTGGCAACGTCACCGGCGCCGACCCGGCGAAGTACACCTCGGCCTATGGCTACGACCCGGCGGGCAACCCCACCTCGGTCACCGACCCGCTGGGCCACCAGACCAAGACCGGCTACGACGCCGTCGGTAACGTCACCTCGGTCACCGACGCCGGCAGTAAGCAGACCGCCTACGAATACGACGAGCTGGGACGCCCCACCAAGGTCATCGCGCCGGACACCGGCACCACCAGCCTCACGTACGACGCCGCCGGTTTCCTGGGCACCAGCACCGACGCCAACACGAACACCACCACCTACGGCCACAACTCCGAGGGACAGCTGACCTCGGTCAAGAACCCGCTGGCCAAGACCGTCTCCTACGAGTACGACCTCGACGGCAACCGCACCAAGGTCACCAACGCCCGCGCGCAGACCATCACCACCACCGTCGATGCCCGCAATCTGCCCATGCAGGTCACCTACTCCGACGGCACGCCGGCGCAGACGTACACGTACGACGACGCCAGCCGTATCACCGGTGTCACGGACGCGACGGGTTCCCGCACGCTGGCCTACGACAACGACGACAAGATCCTGTCGATCACGTCACCGGGCGCGGCCAAGCCGTTCAGCTACGTCTGGAACACCGACGACACTCTCAAGTCGCGTACGTACCCGGACAACCGGGCCACCAGCTACACGTACGACAAGGTCGGCCGGATCAAGAGCCAGACCGCCAACAGTAAGGCCACCAACTACGCCTACGACAAGGCGGGCAACCTCACCTCGGTGACGCTGCCCACCACCACGGCGCGCACCGAGACCCGCACCTACGACGAGGCCGGCCGCCTGGCCGCGATGACCACGCCGACCGGCAGCAACACCTACACCTACGACGAGAACAGCCGCCTCACCCAGGACAAGCCCGGCACCGGCAACCCGACCCGCTACGCGTACGACGACGCGGGCCGCACGACCAGGTCCTGCACCGACACCTCGGCCACGTCCTGCCTGACCGGCACCACCGGGGACACGTACAGCTACGACAAGGTCGGCAACCTCAAGACCTCGACCGCCTCGGGCACCACGACGTCGTACGTATACGACGCCGGCGACCAGTTGTCCTCGACCACTGCCGGGTCGACGACCACGAGCTACACCTACGACGCGGACGGCAACCAGACCAAGGACGACGACGGCACCTACGCCTACGACCCGGCCGGCCGGGTCAAGTCCGCGACCATCGGCAGCGACAGCTTCTCGTTCCTGTACGACGCGGACGGCAACCGCACCGTCGCCAACAAGAACAACGCGCTGATACGCACCTCGCGTTGGGACATCAACAACGCTCTCCCGCAGATCGCCACCGACACCGACGCTTCCGGCGCACTCATCGCGGACTACCACTCCGACCCCGACGGCACGGCCCGCTCCATGGACCGCACCGTCGGCTCCTACTACTTCACCCAGGACCGGCAGAACTCTGTCAGTGCAGTCTTCGACTCGGCGGGCGTCGACAACTACCACTACACGTACGGTCCTTGGGGCGCCTCCACCGGCACCGCCACCATCAGCGGCGGCCAGTCCAGCGTCTACGGCTACACCGGCCAGTACAAAGACCAGTACCTGCCCGACCGCCTCCAGCTGCGCGCCCGCTCCTACGACACCACCCAGCAGCGCTTCACCACCCAGGACCCGGTCTCGGCCGCCGCGGACAACCCCAACCAGTCCGCCTACAATTACGCCGACAACGACCCCGCCAACCTCGCCGATCCCTCCGGAAACTGCCCGACGTGCATCGGCGCAGGCCTCGGCGCACTCGTCAGCGGCGGCATCTACGCCTACCAGCACCAGGACGACTTCGACTGGGGCGACTTCGCCGTCGCCACCGGCAAGGGCGCCCTCATCGGCGCCGGCGCAGGCTTCCTCGCCCCGGCGGGCATGGGCCTCGCGGGCTCGCTCGGCCTCTCCGGCGGGCGTGCCCTTGGAGTCGCAGCCATCACCGACGCCGCCATCGGGATGGGCTACACCTGGGCCATCAACACCGCCCAATGCCAGCCCACCACACCTGGAGACCTCCTCATCGGAGGGCTCGGTGGGGCACTTGGCCCCCTGGTCGGCCCTGCTTGGGGAGCCCTGAAGGGCTTCCGCCCCTTCGCCCCCAGGGTCACCGTCTCCGCGCACACGGATGCCGTGTACCCACCCAGCACTCGCGGTGCAGGTGCCGGCAAACCCCCGTGGGCTCCCTTGGACACGTATCCGGCTGCACCCGGCTGGACCCCCGCTGACCAACTGCGGCATGCCGACCAGCTGGCGCTGGATATGGCTGGTAACAGCATTTCCACGTACATCAAGAGGACCGGAAACCGCAGTTATGTCGGCGGGTACAACACCGAAACGGGTGAGATAGCCGTCGGTTCTTCCGGTACCCGTACTCCAGGGGCGCCCAGCTACTGCGCAGAAGGCAACGTGTGCAACGCGCTCGGAGGGGATGGCGCCAAGGTGATCTTCGGCAATGCATACACCGTCGAACGCCAAGCCGGTGGGGCTCTGATGGTGGTTCCCAAGCCTGTGTGTGTAAAGTGCCAGGCAGATTATCCTGAGTCACAATTCGTTGATGGTGTAAAACCGGAGCCTGGCGGCCCCTGGGGTAAGTGAGGGTATGCACGTGCGGACGCTGGAATTTGAGATCTCACGTCATTCTTGGAAAGATATGGAATGCGGCTGCAACAAAACTGCAGCGCACATTCCTGCTGATTTCATGTCCGCCCTGCGCGGCCCTCTCCCGGATCGAATCGGTGAAGGGTGGGCAGACAACCACGCCTACATCCAGTCGAACCTCATGGAGCCTGCTGCGGCGACGGCGGCAATGGTCGCAGCGTGTCTCGCGGACCGTGAAGTGCCGCTGGAATGGAGGCCGCACCTTCTCGGCGTCCTCTCTAATCTCGTCTACGGAGAGCAAGAAGAAATTGCCGAGTCCTGCAAGTCGGCAGTGCGCGGATGCACTGAAGCTCTGTTCGAGGAGATCGCATCGGGCAGATCCAAGATGGCCGCCGCTTATGCGTTCGAATTGCTGATGGCATACGAAGAGCTGAAGGCCAGGCTGGTTTTCTACCAGGCTGCAGCTCAGGCGAATCTTCCGGAGGACCTGCACCCAGGGCGCTTGGACCTCAGCGCCCTGTAGTGCCGAAGATTACGCGACATGCACAGATATCGATCGTGGGTGTCGGCGGGCGTGACCAGATCATCTGGTTCTGGCCGACCACAGCTACGCCCCCGACCCGGTCCTCGCCTTCCTCGGCAGCCTCTGATCCCTACCGTTATGCCGCAAACCGGTCTGGGCCTGTGGTAAGAGCTTGTTCGGGGCTGGCGCGAAGCTCAGCCATCCAAATTCAGGCATCCTGAGGATTTCCCTTCACAGCGTGACCTTGTATTGTCATCGGCTGCTTCTTGAGGAAGAATCAGCGAAGAAGATCAACCGATTTCATGAAGGGGCACAAAATGAGATCACGGGTTGTCCATCGAATTGGCGCGGCGACCGCGGCGCTGGCTGCGGCGATGCTTGTGAACGCGCCCGGAGCCAGCGCCAACTGGAGTAGTTACATCTCGGAATGGGGGCCTTATAGCGAGTCACGCCGCTGGACGGACGAATCTTACTCAGAAGTGCGGTTCGCGAACTGCTACGGGGCGGACGAAGTAATGGATTGGACCGAAGTCAGGCTGAGGCGAGTGGTCGATAACGTTCCGGATGTGAACTACGGCACGAAGACGTACACCAACTGCTTCAACTATATCGAGGGGTCCGATTCTCACTATGTAAGCGCAGGGGCATGGACCGGCCTGCCTTACAGCGCGGCTACCTACGAGGGCGGCGAGTACAAGGGGGGCTACTACTTCGACACCCCGCACATGGATGCGACCGGGCCCCTGAATGTGGAAACCGTGTACCAGGACACCACTCAAGCTGATTGACCCAACTGATTGACACCGGGGCGGCGGAGATTCCGTCGCCCCGGTGTCGTAATCTGAAACTCTGGTATTCTGCGAATGAGATTCACAGCGTCATTGAGATCGAGCACGGCCGCCAAGATGGCGATCTTTGCGCTAGGGCTTACGCTTTTCTACCATCTGGATAATGCCGCTATCCGGCTGCAAGATCAGTCTTATGCCCCAGCGATCGTGGCGGATGCCGTAGGTTCCATAAGCGCATTCGCGTACGCCGTAGCCGGAGCGCTGGCCGCCTGGGAGAGCGGGCGACTCAAGCGTGCACAGATATTGGACTCGACGCTGGTACGGTCCCGCTATTTTGTGGGTTTCAACGCGATCCTGCCGGTCTTGCTACTGTGCTGGATCATGCTGCTGCTCCCCGTCACGATCTCGTTCGTGGAAGCGGCCGTAGTCCCGACTGCTGACAGTTTGCGCCCGCTTGCCCAGCAGCTCGTTCTCTGCGTCATTCATGCGATCATTGGGTACGTAGTCGGCTCGTACGTGCCACGCCTGATCGCAGCGCCGCTGCTGGCGGTTTCTATTTACGGATTCGTCGCATTCTCCGTTTCCATGGAATCTTACTGGGTGAGACATGTCTCGGGAAACTATTACGAGCCCTTGATGTTCGGCGAACTGGCGTCCTTCTCCGCCTTGTATCCGCCGTTGCTATTTTTCGGGTCCGTAGCGGTAGCAGCGATGCTCCTCTGGTCGCCGATCGGGTCGTCAATGGTTAGAGCTGCTCTGGCCGTGGCCGTTGCCATCGCCGGCATGTATGGGGCAGGAGCTGCCGTTCAGGACCGTGGCCCCAGTCTTCCTGTTGTGTCGCACACAGAACCTGACGAGTGTTTTGGAGACGCCCCGAAGATCTGCGCGCCAGTCGCATTCGATGTCGATCTGCAATCAGTTCGCGATCAGGCAGTATCCGTCATTGGTCAGCTCAACGCGGTTGGCGTGAACGTCTCCCCGGAGTTGATTACGGACCGTACGGCATACGGCAGGTATCAGAAGCCGTCTGATGACGAAACCTGGCGCACGGAGATTGTCGTAGGACTGTCGGATGACAGCTTGAGATTCCGATTGATGAGCAGCGCACTCCGCTTCCCCTGCGCAGCCCCCGACCCCATCGTGCGACGGGCAGTTCTTCTGTGGGCAGCTGAGAACATCCATGAACGACGTGCTTTCGAAAATCAGCTGGGACGCGACTTGCATATCCTCTACTCGGCGCAACAGGAGGACGAACAGGTTGCTGATGACATAGAGGATATCGCGCGCACTGGTCTCGATCTTTCGAAAGAGGATCAGGGTTACTGGTACCGACAGACTGCCCGCAAAGCCTGCGAGGTCGGAATATGATCTGGTGGCTAAAGGTGCGGCGTGCTCGCCTTGTCCTGTCTGTATCGCTTCTGTTGTACGCTGCGCTCCTTTTGGTGCTCAATGGCCAGTCGTTTATGATGCCAACCTGGGACGCCGGCACCGCGCAAGCCCGCCTTACACTTTTCGTGCCGCTCGTGATCACCATCGGGCTCGGCCTGTGTATGGAATCGCGGCTCACGGCGCCAGAGGTAGCCGGAATTCGTCCGATCAACCGTCTCGACATCTGTATGTCAGTGGTATCAACACTCGGAGCATTGTTGCTGGGTGTGCTTCTGTCTTTCCTGATCGATTCACCGGAATTCGCGACTGCCGGCCGCAACTCAGTATTCCTTTCAGGGTTGCTCCTGGTTGCGTGGCCTGTACTACGTGAAGCAGCGGTGCTCGTTCCCACAGCCTGGATATTTGTTGTTATGCTGACTGGATTTCGGTCCCCCCTTGATGCTTATCCATGGACAATAATTCCTGAGCCTTCCGACAGGCCCCACGCCTGGATCGGGGCATGCCTGGCATTCCTTCTGGGTATTTTCGTTCAGGCTCGGACCGTACAAAAGGAATCACTGTGACCCTTGTGTTCGAAGAGTGCCGGTACTCGTACCGGTCTTGGCGCCGCCCTATCTTGGACGGGTTGTCTCTTGTGCTGCCCGAAGGTTTCACGATTCTGCTGGGTCCCAATGGGGCCGGTAAATCAACTATGCTGAAGCTTGCAGCGGCTGTCAGCGCCCCTCAGCGTGGAATGGTTTCTTTTCGTGGTGTCGACTCCAAGAAAAAGGAGTACCGGCGGTTGGTCTCGTGGATGCCGCAGCAAATCACTCCGGTGGCAGGACTCACGGTGCGCGAATACGTTGCTTACGTGGGCTGGCTAAAGGGAATGAGCAAGGCGGATGCGTGGGATCGCGCTGTCCAAGCGCTTGAGCGCGTCGAGTTGCAGGACAGGACCAATGTGAAGACCAACCAGCTCTCAGGTGGTCAGATGCGGAGGGTCGGTGTAGCTGGTGCGCTTGTGCACGATGCCGGGCTTCTACTCCTGGATGAACCGACAGCAGGTATGGATCCCAGGCAGCGTCGGGTATTCCGGGATGTGATCCGTTCCCTGAGCGGTGAGGTGCAAGTGTTGATGTCTACGCATGACATCGCAGATCTGGCAGAAGAAGCTGATGCGGTGACTGTCGTCAACGACGGGCGAATACTTACATCCAGCAGCGTCGACGAGTTCATGAAAGCGGCTTCCCCTGACAGCGCTCCCGGCCGCATTGCCGAATCTGCGTACTCGGCCGTGCTCGGCGCTTAGTTGGTACTGCAGCCGCAGTAATGGGGGGCGGTGGCCCCGGCGGCGGTAGTGGCTGAGACGGGCGCGCTGTTGATGGCGGCGGCGCCGGCGTGACCAGTGCCGGATGTGTTCGGTTTCGTGCCGAACGGCCTGGGCTACGGGAACGCCGGGGAGGGGCTCCGCCACCTGGTCAAGGAGCCGCAAGGCGGCGAACTCGCCCCGGGCAGCATCACCCGCATCGCCCGAGCCGCCCTCGTCCTGCTCCAGTTGGAACACGACCACACCACCTGACCGAAGATCACCAATCGTCGCGAGACCTACCGAGAAGGCTCAGCAACTGTCACTTCCTGGTGCCGTGCTGGTGGTTGTCCGCCTGGTTCTGACTGGATCCGCTTGGGTCCGACCATCGATGGCTTCGAAGTGAATAACGTGTAGAGATCATGGCTCTCTTGAGGTGAGATTTCGGCGTGCAGGTTTCGAAGGGCTCGCGCGTGCTGGCTGGGGTCTCGCGGATGCTGTAGTGGTCAAGCGGTAGATGGCTCCGCGTGGCGCCTCTGAGGCTCGTGGTCACTATCACGCCTTGAGGGGCTTATGCGCTGCTGATACGGTGCGGTGACTTGACACTCATTCCACTCATGGCTATTTGGCCAGGTCGGGCAGTATGCCGGATGAGGGGTGAGGTGTTCTAAGTGTCCAGAATGACGAAACCTTCTTGGGTGTACGGGGAGCGGTCGCGTGAAGATCCAAGAGCGTACGGGGGCGGGCAACAACCGTTCCGCTGCGCCGGTTCAGCCGACGATGGGCGAGCGCCTTCCCGCGCCGCCTCGCGAGCGCAAACCCGCGTTGGCCGCGCTTGCGGTGCTGCTGATCCTCGTGGGTGCGCTCGGGGCGACCATGCTGGTGCTGCGCGCGGGGGATCGTATTGAGGTCGTGAAGGTGACGACCGACATCCAGGCCGGAGAATCCGTCACCAAGAGCAACGTGACCTCCGTCATGGTGTCGGCGGACTCGGGCCTCGACTACGTCGAGTGGTCCGAGCGCGCGGCTCTCAAGAACTACAAGGCCAAGTCGACCATCTACAAGGGCAGCGTGCTCGTCGGCCAGATGTTCGCGAAGGGGGCCTCTCTCCCGGCCGGCAAGGCCTCCGTAGGCGTCGCTCTCAAGGAGGGCCAGTACCCGTCCGGCCTGAAGCCCGGCGACATCGTCGCCGCGTACCGCGTCGGCGAAGACAGCGGCGGCTCCAACGCCAGCTCCGGCAGCGACAGTTCGGCCGGTGCGCAGAGCAGAAACTCCCTCATCGTCGACGACGCGCGCGTCAACACCACGAGCAGCGGCGACGACGCCACCATCAGTACCGGCAGCCTCTCGGTCACCGTCCTCGTCGACCAGTCCGACGTCCCCGCCCTCACCGCGGCCGCCGCCGCGGGCAAGGTCGCCGTCGTCCTCGTCCCCGGCAACTAAGGCAAGAGAGTCACCCACCCCATGGCCCTCATCGCCCTCGCCGCAGACAAAGGCTCCCCCGGCGTCACCACCGCGGCCGTCGCCCTCGCCGCGGTCTGGCCCCGTCGAGTCCTCCTCGCCGAGACGGACCCGGCCGGCGGCGACCTCGTCTACCGCAGTGCCGCCGCGCACGGCGGGCCGCTGAACCCCAACACCGGCATGCTGTCCATCGCGGCCACCGCCCGCCGTGGCCTCGTGCCGGACCAACTCTGGGACCACGTCCAGCCGTTGAGCGGCGGGCTCGAAGTCCTCGTCGGGCTCGGCAACGCCGAGCAGGCCGCCGGGCTCGCGGGCCTGTGGCCCACCCTCGGCCGTGCCTTCGCGCAGCTCGCCGACTCCCCGCACGCGCCCGCCGACGTCATCGCCGACTGCGGCCGGATCAGCGGCGATACGCCCGCCGTCGAGATGTTCTCGCAGGCCGCGCTCGTACTCCTCGTCTCCCGCACCGAGCCGGAGGCCATCGCGCGCGTACGCGACCGGGCCGCCGCCCTCACCACCAAGCTGCACGGCGGGGCGCGCGGCGCGGCCACGCTCGGCACGCCCCTCATCGGCGTCATCCTGATCGCCGACCCGAGCGAGTCCGGCAAGCTCCTCCACCAGGTCAACGACATGCTGGTGCACGCCCAGACCGGTGCCCGGGTCGTCGGCACGGTCGCCGACGACCCGGCCGGCGCCGACCAGTTGGCCGGCCGCAGGCGCGGGCGGCTCGACAAGTCGCTGCTCATCCGGTCGGCGCGCAAGGTGACCGCGGATCTCTACCAGCAGTTCGGTGCGGCCTGGGCCGTACCGGCGGCCGCCGGACCCAACGGACAGTCCGCCGCGGGGGCCGGCCGATGACCGCGGCCAGTGAGAACAACAAGAAGAGGACTGCGGGGGCGGGACGATGACCGCCGTCGACCACCAGCTCGTCAAGCGGTTCCGGCAGGACGCCGGTGACCGCATCGCCGAGCAACGCCGCCTCGACCAGGTCTCCGGCGTCACGCCGATGTCCAACGAGGACGAGCGGCACTACGCGCGAGCGGTCATAGCCCAGATCCTCGAGGACTACGCGCGGATCGAGATCAACTCCGGCCGCACACCCCTCGACGCCGAGACCGAGGAGCAGTACGCGGCCGCCGTGCACGCCGCCCTCTTCGGCGTGGGCCGGCTGCAGCCGCTGCTCGACAACCCCGAGGTCGAGAACATCGACATCAACGGGTACGACCAGGTCTTCGTCGGCTACGCGAACGGCGAGGAGGTCACGGGCGATCCCGTCGCGGAGAACGACGAGGAGCTCATCGAGCTGATCCAGATCCTCGGCGCCTACTCCGGCCTCTCCTCCCGGCCCTTCGACTCCGCGAACCCGCAGCTCGACCTGCGGCTGCCCGACGGTTCGCGACTGTCCGCCGTCATGGACGTGACACGCAGGCCCGCCCTGTCCATCCGCCGCGCCCGCATGGGCAAGGTCTTCATGTCCGACCTGGTGGGGAACGGGACGTTGACGCCCGAGGTGGGGCACTTCCTCGCCTGCGCCGTCCGGGCCCGCAAGAACATCATGATCGCGGGCGCGACCAACGCCGGTAAGACGACGCTGCTTCGGGCGCTCGCCAACGAGATCCCGCCGCACGAGCGCCTCATCACCGTCGAGCGCGCCCTGGAGCTCGGGCTCGACACCTTCGTCGACCTGCACCCCAACGTGGTGGCCTTCGAGGAGCGGTTGCCCAACTCGGAGGGCCAAGGCGCCATCACCATGGCCGAGTTGGTCCGCCGGTCGCTGCGTATGAACCCCTCCCGCGTCATCGTCGGTGAGGTCCTCGGCGACGAGATCGTGACCATGCTGAACGCGATGTCCCAGGGCAACGACGGCTCGCTGTCCACGATCCACGCCAACAGCTCCAGCGAGGTCTTCAACCGTATTTCCACGTACGCGCTCCAGGCCAACGAACGGCTCCCCATCGAGGCCAGCCAGATGCTCATCGCGGGCGCGGTGAACTTCGTCGTCTTCGTTCAGCGGCGCAACAACTACCAGGCGGGCGGCCGCCTTCAGCGCGTGGTCACCTCGATCCGCGAGGTCAACGGCGTCGACGGACGTGTCCTGTCCAGCGAGGTGTTCGCGGAGACGCCGGACGGCCGGGTCGTACCGCACGCGCCCATCGCCTGCCTCGAAGACCTGATCCAGCACGGCTATCGCCTGCCCGGCGGGAACTGGGGGTGACCTGACCATGCCTCTAGCCGCTCTCGACTCGCTCGGCTCCATGGGCGGGCTGTTCTCGACGACGGTCCTGTACGCGCTCGCGTGCGGCATCGCGGTCGGCGGTGGCCTCGCCCTGTTCGCCGTCGCGGTGCGCGGACTGCCCGCCAAACCCGAGCACGAGAAGCAGAAGGCGAGTGAACGGGCCAGTGAGCTCGTACGGTTCGCCGGTCAGCGGGGCTCGATCGCGGCCGGCGTCGGCATCGCCGTCCTGCTGCTCACGCGGTGGGCGGTGGCCGGCATAGCGGCCGCCATCCTCGTCTTCTTCTGGGACAAGCTCTTCGGCGGCGCCTCCGAGGAGAAGTCCGCGATGCGCCGCGTGGAGGCGCTCGCGTCCTGGACCGAGTCGCTGCGCGACACCATCGCGGGCGCGGTCGGCCTGGAGCAGGCCATCCCCGCGTCCGCCCGCGCGGCGGCGCCCGTCCTGCGCCCGCATCTCGACGCCCTCGTCGACCGACTCCGCTCCCGTACGCCCCTGCCCGAGGCGCTGCAGCAGCTCGCCGACGAGATCAACGACGCCTCGGCCGACATCATCGTGGCCGCGCTGATCCTCAACGCGCGTCTGCGCGGCCCAGGGCTGCGTCAGGTGCTGGGGGCGCTGGCGAAGTCGGCGCGCGAGGAGGTCGACATGCGGCAGCGCGTGATGGCCCAGCGCGCCTCGACCCGCCGGTCCGTACAGATCGTCGTCGCCGTCTCGGTCGCCTTCGTCCTCGGACTTTCGATCTTCAACCGCGAGTTCGTCGAGCCGTACGGCACGGCGGTGGGACAGCTCGTACTCGCTTGCGTCTGCGGCCTGTTCGCGCTCGGCTTCCTGTGGCTGCGCAAGCTGTCGACCATCGAGACGCCGGAACGGTTCCTGGTCCGGGACGAGGCGGCGGTCCAGTTCGTACGTCCCCGAATGCCGTCGCCGTCCCAGCCGCAGTCGCTGCCGCAGTCGGAAGAGGGGGTCCGCCGATGAACTCGACCCTGACCATGCCCGTCGTGGTCGGCGCGGTTCTGGGGCTCGGGATCTACGCCCTCGTACGCGCCCTGATGCCGACGAAGCGGAGCGCGGTGTCGCAGGTCGCGCGTATCGACGCGATGCGGGCGCGGGGAGCCGCGTACGAGTCCTCGCACCGCACCGCCGACGCCGGGCGGCTCGGGAGCGTACGGACCGGAGTGGGCCGGCGCGTCTCCGAGTTCTATCTGCAGCAGGGCTGGGAGCTGCGGTCGCTGCGGGCCGACCTGGCGGTCCTTGACCGGAGTTGGGAGAACTTCCTCGCGACGAAGGTGCTGCTCGCGGCCGGCGGACTGTTCTTCGGGCCCTTGCTGTTCGCGGTCGTCTGGACGCTCGGCGTCGGCAGGAGCCCGATCATCCCGATCTGGCTGGCGTTGCTCTGCGCGACCGTCTTCTTCTTCCTCCCGGACCTGGAGGTACGCCGGGACGCGGCCGAGAAGCGCCGGGACCTGCGGCGTGTGATCGGCGCCTATCTGGACCTGGTGTCGATGAGTCTGGCGGGTGGCCGTGGTCTCCCGGAGGCCCTGATGGCCGCCGCCGAGGTCTCCGACGGCTGGGCGACGCAGCGCATCCGCAACGCGCTCGCGGACGCCCGCATCACCGGCATCAGCCAGTGGCAGGCCCTCGGCACGCTCGGCGAGGAGCTGGGCATCGAGGAACTCAAGGACCTGTCGGCCTCGTTGGCGCTCGTCGCGGACGACGGCGCGAAGGTGCGCGAGTCGCTCGCCTCGCGCGCCGAGACGATGCGGCACCGCGAGCTCGCCGAGATCGAGGGCAGCGCCGGCGAGAAGTCGCAGTCGATGCTCGTGGCGCAGCTGCTGCTCTGCGCCGGCTTCCTGGTCTTCCTGATCTTCCCGGCGGCGATGCGTGTGTTCCAGGTCTGACATGGACTACTGCTTCGAATCCTGCTTCGACAACTACTTCTTCGATTCTTCGAGTCTTCGAGAGGACAACTCACCATGAACGGACGGAACTTCAACACCGGGATCCCGGGGGTGGACTTCCTGATCACCTTCCTCCAGAGCCGGGTGCGGCGTGCCCGCTCCGGCGAACTCGACCGGGGTGCGTCCGCGGTGGAGTGGGTCATCATCTCGGCGGTCGTCGTGGCGATCGTCGGGGTGGTCGCCGCGATCATCAACGAGGCGCTCAGCACGGGCGCGGAGAAGGTCGGTGACTGCATCGAGGGCGCGGACGCGGGCAGCACCTGCTGACACGTCCCACTTGTCCGACATCTCTCATACGGGGTTGCTGGTGAGCGTACGACGCTGGGTACGCCGCCGGGTGGAGGCCGCCTCCGCCCGGGGTGACTCCGGCATGACCGCGATCGAGTTCGTGCTGCTCACGCCGGTGCTCTTCTTCATGATCTTCGCGACGGTGCAGTTCGCGCTGTACTTCTTCGCCGACCACGTCGCCCAGGCGGCGGCACAGGCCGGCGCCCGCAAGGCCCGCGCGACGGCCGACGAGTCGCCCGGCGCGTGGCGGGGCGAGGCACGGGACGTGGTCGAGAGCTACATCTCGCAACTGGGACCGCAGTTGGTTCTCTCCCCGGACGTGGAGATGCTCCAGCCGGAGCAGAACACGGTGGGGGTGGAGATCACGGCGCGGGTGCCGGCGGTGTTTCCCGGGCTGGATCTGACGGTGCACGCACAGTCGGTGGGGCCGGTGGAACGGTTTGTTCCGGAGGACGAGAACTAGATGCGCTCTCTCGTACGTACGTGGGCCTGGGCCTGGGCCAGGGCCAGGGTCAAGGCCAAGGCCAAGGTTCTGTCCGCCGGTGACCGTGGGCTGTCCACCGTCGAGGTGGTGATCCTCGCGCCGGTGATGATCCTCTTCATCCTGGTGCTGGTGGCCTTCGGGCAAATGGTGGACGGGCGCGGAGCGCTCGACGGCGCGGCGCGGGACGCGGCTCGCTCCGGCTCGCTCCAGCGGGAGGTGGGCACCGCGATGGCGGAGGCCCAGAAGGCCGCGGACGCCGATCTGGCGGACGTCTGCGCCGGTCCGGTGACCGTGGACAAGACGAGCCCCGGCTTCGCGGAGGCCGACCTGTTCACCGTCGAGGTCAGCTGCGAGGTGCGGGGCCTGGCCATGCTCGGCCTGGACGTCCAGACCAGGCTGTCGGCGTCGTTCACCGCGCCGCTGGACCCCTTCAAGAGGAAGGCGTGACGGGGGAGATGGCGGAGAAGGAGGAGAAGGGGGACTGGGGCGGGCGCATCCGGGTGGCCGCGCACGCCTGGGTGGGCGCGCGCCGCGTACGTCTCGACGACCGGGGCTCGGGCGCCGGCGCGGTCATCATCTTCGCGCTGGTCTTCCTGTCGCTGTCGGCCTTCGTCATCGACGGCGGCCTCTCCATCTCCAAACGCGAACGTGCCGCCGACATCGCGGAACAGGCCGCCCGTTACGCCGCGCAGGACGTGGACCTCGAGGAGCTGTACCAGAACGAGGGCGGCGGGGCCCCCATCCTCTTCGAGAACTGCGGCGCCCGCGTCAAGGCCTTCGCCCAGGAGATGGGCATGACCGGCGCCGACATCGCCGCCACCCACTGTGTCGCCGCCAACGCCGACGAGGTCGAGGTCGAGGTCCAGCTCACGTACTCACCGGTCTTCACGGGGATGTTCTACGGCGGGGACGTGACGGTACGGGGGCGTGCGATCGCCGAGAACGAGGTCGGCTGACCGCTGTCACGGGCCTTGCATCCGGCGAGCGGCGGTGACCTCCGAGTCCTTACTTCTCCTCTGTCTTCACTTCTCTTTCTTCACGCCCTCGGAGACCTGCTTCGCCAGGTCGTCGTCCAGCTTCTTGAACTCGCGTACGACGGCGTCGGACATGTCCGCCAGGGCGTCCAGTTGCTGGGTGATGTCCTCACGGCCGTCCTCCCAGTTGGACTCGAAGTCGTCGAGGGCGTCGTAGACGGTGTTGTCGCCGAGGTCGTCCTTGTAGGACTCGAAGAGCTTCTTGGTGTGGTCGAGCCGCGTCTTGATGGAGCGCAGTCGGCTTCCGTAGTCCTCGAGTTCGCTGAGCGGCAGCGCGAGGTCGGGCTTGCCCTTGGCCATGTCGGGTCCTCCCTGTGACGTTTGCGGCTGGTCGGCTGGTCGGCTGGTCGGCTGGTCGGCTGGTCGGCTGGTCGGTTGTTCGGCTATTTGGCTGTGTGGACTGTTCGGCTACGGGGTTATACGAAGCGGAACGTACCTGTGACCGCGTCGAAGATGTCGTGGAACGCCTCCGCCAGGTCCAGGACCGGGCTGGCACCGGAGACGAGCACGACCTGGGCGGTGGTTCCTGGGACGGGGATGTACGTCTGGGTCAGCACCATACGGAGGGTCCGGCTGTCGCCCTGCGCGACGGGCACGTCCTCGACGCCGTACGTGCGGGCGGCCGGGCCGACGCCCTGGATGTCGACGTTCGTCACCTTCCTCCACGCGTCACCCTCCTTGCGGGGCGTGATCGCGCGCAGGCTGTCGGCGATGGCGCGCGGGTCGGTGGAGAGGACCACGCCCTGCTTGTTCCTGGCGCCGAGGACGGAGACGGTGACGGTCGCGGAGAGCGGTACGCCTTCGAGGTTCTCGGCCATGCAGCCCAGGTAGATCGCGCCGGAGTCGTGGGCGTCCTTGGCCATCCTGCGGAGCATGGCGCTCAAGTCGGAGCGGTAGGGCGCGAGTTCGGGGACCTCGCGCACCCGCTCGTCGACGAGGGAGCGGATCGTCGCCTCGCGCCCCTCCGGGCGGATGTCGAACTCCCACCACGATTCGGGGACGGAGAGCGAGATGCCGACGGGCAGTGGTGCCGGTGCCGGCACCGGCACCGGTGTGGGTCTGGGCTCGGTCATGAGGTGGCCGGCCTCGTGTAGAAGGGGTCGACGTTGTCGGCGAGCCAGCCGACCACGGAGTCCGTGGAGTCGTCCATGAACACGCTGTCGACCGTGAAGGACTCCGGTACGAGCGTGACGGCGCGTTTGACGGCCTCCAGCGCGGCTTCCCTGTTCGCGGGGTCGTACGAGGACAGCGCGATCCCCAGGATCAGGCCGGGAGCGGCCTCACCGATCTGGGCCCAGCCGCGGCGCGCGCCGGCGACGGGGGGCACGCGGAGGAACTCGATGGCCAGGGCCTCGAGGAGCGCGGACGGCTCCTGGGCCGGCTCGCCGAGACGGATGCGGGAGCCGGTCGGTACGACATGGCGCTCACCGCGCAGGTACCGCACGCCGTGGCTGCGGATCGGCATGCCCGCGTCGCCGCCGATGTTCACGGCGAGGCCCAGGTACTCCGGCAGGCTCCGTACGAAGTCCCGCACGGGCGGCACCATGTGGGGGACGTCTCCGGCTCCTTTGGCCAGCTGCTCCTGTGACGTGAACACAGGGACGAAGGGGGAGCCGTCGATGGTGACCGTGGGGAGGGAGACGCCCGCCGACGGATCGGCGCCCGACGGCAGCGGTACCCAGACCTGTCCCTCGGTGAGTGCGTCGAGGAATTCCTCGACCGGCCGGTTGTCGTTGACGACGGCCGCCAGAATTTCTTCCGCCTGGTTCGCTGGAAATGCCATGAGAGTTCGCCTGTCGCCCGGGGCTACCATAGGGTGCACAAAATGACTGCTGGGGAGGTGAGTCGTGGCCTGCGGACAGTGCCGAGAGTGGTGTGTAAAACGCGAGTTGGGAAATGCTGTCGAGTTGATGCGGTATGCGGTCGATTTCTGCGTCCCGCTGGTTTCCGAGGGGAAACTGGAGGTCGTCGATGGTACCGGCCCGTTGTCCGACGCGAGGTATGTCGAGCGTATCGGGCAGATTCCCGAGTCGCTCTCCAAGGGCGAGTGGGTGAGCTGGACCCTCGACTGCACGAACTGCCTGCAGCGGTTCTGGCTCGGCGGTCAGCTCGGCCGCGGGGCACGCTGGAACTACGAGTCGGAGGACGACCGGGCACGCCGCGATTCCCCGCCCGCACCGCCGGCGCCGCCCGAGCCCTCGGAGTCGCCGGAGCCGCGCAAACGTCGGTGGGGCAGAGGCTGATCACGCTCCGGCCCATCACGGTCCGGCCCATCACGGTCCGGCTCCCAGTCGCGCGACCCCTGGAACGAGCCAGTCCGGGTCGATTCCGGTCTTCGGGAACAGGACCTGGTTCGCGCCGCCCATGACACTTCCGGGGATGCTGACCCCGCCGCCCTCGCTGATCCCCGTACTGAACTGCGGTGCGGCCGGACCTTCGAAGAACCGGCTTCCGGCCGGGATGTCGGCCGCGACGTAATGCGTGGCCTGCGGAGCGGTGACGTGACCGCCGGGGGCCATGGACCACTCGGGTTTC
Organism: Streptomyces sp. 2A115; assembly: GCF_052245575.1. Taxonomy (NCBI): domain Bacteria; kingdom Bacillati; phylum Actinomycetota; class Actinomycetes; order Kitasatosporales; family Streptomycetaceae; genus Streptomyces; species Streptomyces sp. 2A115. The sequence continues at coordinate 141,967 of NZ_JBQQCG010000009.1, forward strand.
AGCGCGAGGTCCAACTGGGTCTGCAGGGGACCCGCGGGCTCGACCCGGGCCCAGTAGTCGCCGTCGAGGGCGCGTCCGTCGGACACGGCCCGGTACATCTCGTGATTCGTCGTCGACATCACTTCCGTATAGCTGCCGCTCCGGAACGAATCGACCATCTGCAGGCCGTGGTCGGGATTCCAGCCCATGTCGCCAAGTGGCCCAGGCCCGTTCGCGGCATTCCAGCGGCCCAGAATGAGATCGCCCTCGGAGGTGAACTCGCCGCCCCGCAGCCGGTGGACGGTCGACCGCACATCCATCCACCGATTCGCCAGGAACTCGCTGCCCCCGAGGAATTTCGAATCGCCCCAGCCGAGCGCGCCGTCGAGAGACCTGAAGGCGGTACGCATACCCTTCAGCCCGTCACGCATCCCCCGGGCCATATTGGCCATGTTCTTGAGGCCGCCGCCGATTCCCTTCAACGCCCCGGCACCGAGGGCCGCGAGACCGCCCGCCTTCCAGAGCGTGCCGAGTTTGGCGAGGCTGGTCAGGCCCTTGGTCGCGGGAATGCAGTCGAGGGCGGCCCACAGCAGATCCCCCCACCCCGCCGTCCCGTTGGCCATCTTTCTTATGGTGTCGGCCAGCACGACGAGAGCCGCGGCGAAGACGAGCCAGCCCAGCGGTCCGCCCACGATCATCACGATGATGCCGACGATCGCCACGACCCACTTGCAGACGGTGACGATCTCGTCCCAGTGATCGGAGACCCAGTCGCCGACCTCTTCCCACCAGCGGCGGTTGGGGATCCCGGCGTCGGAGGCCTCTTCGAGCTTCCGCACCGTGCGACGGGCGGCCTCCTCGCGCAGGCCCTTCGCCTGCGCGGCCAGCCTCTTCGCGGCGTCCAGGGCGTTCTGGGCGTTGTCCACGTTCCGCTGGGCGGTGGCCTGCTGCTCCTGGGCGCGGGTGGCGTTCCTGGTGGCCTGGCGGACCTCGGTCTCGTCCGGCGCGGGGACGTCCTTGCCCGGGTTCTTCGCGGGATCGTACGAGTCGGCCTTCGCCGTGGCCGTACGGACCCAGTCGTTCGCGCCCGTCAGCGCCGTCGTCGCGGTGGAGAGCTCGTCGCGGGCCGCGCGGCCGTCGCGCAGAGCCTGGTCCGCCTTCGCCTGGGCGTCCTCCAGGTCCGGCCAGTACGAGGTCAGGGCGTCGCCCGCCAGCTCGTAGGACCTCTTGAGCTTCTTCAGCTTGCCGGGGGCGTCCTCGAACTCCGCGGTGAACACGTCCGCCGTCTTGCCCGCCCAGGCGAGGACCGCGTCCTCTTTCGCCATGCCCTTGATGTCCCGGAGGACCTGGGCCACGTCGTCCGCGAAGTCGTGCAGGGTGCCCGCGAGCTTCTTCACGCGCTGCGGATCGCCCGGCGTCGGGTCTTGGTCGAGGTCGAGTATGTGCCAGTCGGCCGGACGGTATGACACGCGCTTCCCCTTGCGAGGCCTTGTGCTTGAACGCTTGACGCCTGAATGTACGTGGCCGGTTCCGGTCAGCGGTCGATGGCCTGGATCTTCTGCACGTTCATGTCCTGGGTGGTCCCGAAGGTGCCGTCGGGGAGGTCGCCGCCGGCGCAAGCGGCGAGCAGAAGCGCCGCGGTCGCGGCGAACGCGTCGGCGGTCACGGTGCGGCGGGCCACGGGCGTACTCCCCCTGTGTAAGGCGTGTGCGACAGAGAGCGAAGCTATCAAGGGGGAGTAGAGGGCATCAGCGCGGCAATGGGGGATTGTGTGGGGATCGTGAGATCTGTGACGTGGCAGTTGCGAAGGCCGCTGGATCCGGGCGCGGCAAGGCCCGTACACGGGTGGACAACTCGGGCCCAGGGGGCACGGAGTGAGGAAGCGGTCCAGGCGAAGAGTCTGGCCCTCTGTCTGCCCTTCGACACCCTCAATGGATCTAAGTAGGCTCAGCACACCCCCGCTCTCACTTTCTCCACCCCCCTCCACACACGACACCAGGACACCAGCCATGGCGCGACGCACCACTTCCAGCTCGACGGGAAGCTCGCCGGGTCCGAGGAATCGGACGCCGCAGCCCCTGCCCCGGCGTCGGCGTACGTTCGGGGACTTCGTCAAGGCGTTCTTCGCCTTCGTCGCGTTGCTCGTGCTGCTCATCGGTGTGCCCGGGGCGCTGGCCACGCAGATCGGGTGGCCGTTGCCCTCCGGTTCGCCGAGCCTGGACTGGCTCCAGCAGGAGATCACCGTCAGCACGTTCATCAACGTGCTGACCGTCGTCGTCTGGTTCGCCTGGGCCCAGTTCACCGCGTGCGTGCTCGTCGAGGTGAAGGCCGCCCTGTCGGGTGTCGGGCTGCCGAACCGGGTGCCGGGTGCCGGGCCCAGCCAGTTGCTCGCGCGGCAGCTCGTCGCGGCGTTGCTGTTGGTCGGGGCGACCGCGGCGAGCTTCGCGCCGGGACTCTCGCAGCTGGGGCAGCAGTTGGAGGGGAACCAGCGGCCCACCGCCGCCGCGGCGCAGCAGACGCCGGGCGGGCTGTTGGGGCAGCAGCAGGAGCAGTCGGCCAGTGCCGCCGCCGCGCTGGCCGAACAGGCCGCGAGCGCCGCCGTCCACGCCGAGAGCGGAAGCGGCGCCCAGGCGTCCGACGGCGACACGAAGTTCTACCGGATCCAGCCGCCCGAGGGGCGTCACCACGACTCCCTCTGGGAGGTGGCCGAGCGCCACCTCGGCGACGGGCGGCGGTACAAGGAGATCTACCAGCTCAACAAGGACCGTACGCAGCCGGACGGTTCGAAGCTTTCCGAGGCCAGCCTCATCCGGCCCGGCTGGATCATGGAGATGCCCGGCGACGCCCGCGGCGGCGAACTCGTGGAGATGCCGGACGAGGCCCCGAAGGTTTCGCAGGAAGTCCAGCAGCAGATCTCCGACTACGCCAAGACCGGGAGCGGGGCCGGGGCCGGCGGTCAGGAGCAGGGGAGTGGTCAGCGGGGCGGCGGGTCGGGGTCCCTCGACCGGGACACCGCCCACATCAGCCTTCCCGAGCAGCGGCCCGCCCCGGACCAAGGGCAAGGGCAACAGGGACAGCAGGGGCAGGAGGCCAGTCCTGCCGGTGAGGACAGCGGGTTCGGTCTTCCGCAAGCCCTCCTCGGTGCGCCCCTCCTTGCCGCCGGCCTCCTCGGCGCCCTCGGCCGGCGTCGTCGTCAGGCGCTGTGGCAGTCCGCGCTCGGTTCCGTCGGCGGGCGGCGGCGCGGCATGGAGCCGCCGACGCCGACCGGTGCGGCCGCCGACGCGCAGGACGCGCTGCTGGTGGGGGCCGACCCCGAAGGCGTACGGCTGCTCGACCGGTCGCTGCGCGGGCTCGCCGCGTCGCTCGCGGGCGAGTCCCGGCCGCTGCCGACCGTGTACGCGGCCTGGATGAGCGGCAACGGCGATCTGCACCTTCAGCTCGCCCAGCCCGCCGGGAAGCCGCCGGCGCCCTGGCAACTCGGGCAGGACCAGACGTTCTGGATGCTGGCGCGGGCCGACGCCGAGCGGTACGAGGACGTGGACACCGCAGCGCCGTACCCGGGCCTCGTCAGCCTCGGCACGATGGACGACTCGCGGCTGCTGCTCAACCTGGAGGCCGTGCCCGGCATCGTGTCGCTGAGCGGCCGCGAGCAGGACCGGGCGGGCGTGTTCGCCTCCGTCGCCGCCGAGTTGGCCACCAACGGGTGGTCCGACCGCATGACGATCACGCTCGTCGGCTTCGGCGAGGACCTGACGCCCCTAGCGCCCAACCGGCTCCGCCACCTCGACGACGTCGAGGCGCTCGTCGAGACCATGGAGGCCGAGACGCGGCAGCGGCGCGGAGCGCTGGGAGCGGCCGGCCACGATTCCGTACTCACCGGGCGTACGGGCCCGGCCCAGCACACCCGTTGGGCCCCGCACCTCGTACTCCTGGCCGCCGAGCCGTCCGCCGACGACGCCGTCAAGCTCGCCGAACTCGCCGCCGACGCGAGCCGGTTGGGCATCGGCTACCTCGTCGGTACGCAGTCGGGCGATCTGCCCGGCGCCGCCTGGGAGATGGAGATCACCAGCGAGGGCAAGCTGCTCGCGCCGCTCCTCGGGCTCGAACTCGACGCGCAGCTCCTGCCGGTGGCCCAGCAGCGGGCCGTCGTCGAGCTGTTCGTCGACGCCGATCCCGAGAACGAAGGCCGACGCGACGACGGTCGCCCGGCCGCCACGCCGCCGTTCCTCGTCGACGTCAGCGAGCAGGGCAGGCCGGCGGTGTACGCGCGGCTCGTGGGCCCGTACGAGATCATCGGCCTCGACACTCCGGACGGTGAGCGCAGCCCGCTGCTGCACGAGGCGCTGGCGCTGCTGTTGCTGCACCGCGAAGGCGTGCATCCCCGGGTGCTGTCCTCCGCGCTGTGGCCGCGTGGGGTCACGGACGATGTGCGGGACGCGCTCGTCGAGCGGCTTCGCGCGTGGCTGGGCAACGATCCGGACGGCACGCCGCGGCTCGGCACCGACACGACCGGGCGGCTCAAGCTCGCCAAGTCCGTCGTGTCCGACCTGGACGTGCTGCGGTCGCTGTACCACGAGGCCACGCAGGGCCGGGGTGCCAACAGCCGTGCGGTGCGCGGGCGTCTGCTGACCGACGCGCTGGTGCTGGTACGCGGGCCCTTGCTGGCCGAGCGGCCGGCCGGGCGGTACGGATGGCTCACGCACGAGATCATCGACGCCCAACTGCCGCTCCTCGTCGCGGACATCGGGCTGGCCTTGTCCGCCTTCCACCTGGAGAAGAACCGGGCGGAGAAGGCCATCGAGGCGCTGAACGCCGCGCTGGGCTCCGCGCCGGGCGACGAGCGGCTGTGGAACGAGCTGCTGCGGGCCACGCACGCCACCGGTGACAGCGACCGCTTGAAGCGGCTCGCCGCGGATCTGGTGACGCGCAGTGGGGCACGGGGGCTGCCGCCGCGGACCGAGGCGTTGCTGGACGAGCTGCTGCCGGCCTGGCGCAGCGGCGTGGCCGCAGTGGGATGAGCGACCTCCTGGACCGCCCGGAGCTCAGGGACCTCCTGTTGATCGTCGGCGCCGTCCTCTGGGGCGGCGCCGCCGGGCTTTTCGTCCCCCGCGCCGCCTACCGTTTCTCCGTCGCCCCCGAAGAGGCCTGGCAGACGCGGTGTCCCGAGGGGCATCTCATCTCCGGCTGGATCGGGTGGGCCCGCTGTGCGGGGCGTGCGTACGGCCCCAGCACCCCCCTCGTCGCCCTCGCCACCGCCCTCGTGTGCGGAGCCCTGGCGGCAGCGACCGGCACCCGCCCCGAGCTGGGCGTCTGGCTGCTGCTCGCGCCCCTCGGTGTACTCCTCGCCGTCGTGGACTTCAAGGTGCAGCGGCTGCCGGACGCGCTGACCCTGTCCCTCGCGGGAGCCGCCCTGGCCCTCCTCGCGGCAGCCGCGGCCGGCCCCGAACACGCCGGCGACTGGCCGACCGCGCTGTACGGAGCCCTCGCCCTCGGCGGCGGCTACTTCGTCCTCTTCCTCATCAATCCCAACGGCATGGGCTTCGGCGATGTGAAGCTCGCGCTGGGGCTGGGAGCCGTCCTCGGCTGGTACGGCTGGGGGGCCGTCCTGCTCGGCACCTTCGCCGGGTTCCTGTTCGGGGGGCTGTACGGGATGGGGCTCATCGTCATCCGGAGGGCGGGCCGCAAGACCTCCATCCCCTTCGGCCCCTTCCTGATCGCGGGGGCGTTCGTGGGCCTGCTCATCGGGGCGTACGCGGCCTGACGGGACGGTCGTACACAGCGACGGAACCCGTACACGGCCTGACGTCAAGTGATCGGCAACGCTGGCGTACGCTGGATCAGTCCGTCCACACCCTTATGAAAGGGACCGTCCCGGTGACCGAGAAGGCCGACCTTCAGTCCGTCCTCGACCGTGCCGCCGAGGGTGGGCGGATCACCCCGGAAGAGGCGCTCGACCTCTACCGGGACGCCCCGCTGCACGCGCTGGGCGCCGCCGCCGACGCCGTACGCCGCCGCAGGTACGCCGGTACCGAGCACATCGCGACGTACATCATCGAGCGCAACATCAACTACACGAACGTCTGCGTCACGGCGTGCAAGTTCTGCGCCTTCTACGCCGCGCCGAAGGACACCGCAAAGGGCTGGACCCGCGACCTCGACGACATCCTGCGCCGCTGCGCGGAGACCGTCGAACTCGGCGGCACGCAGATCATGTTCCAGGGCGGGCACCACCCGGACTACGGCGTCGAGTACTACGAGAAGCACTTCGCCGCGATCAAGGCCGCGTACCCGCAGCTCGTCATCCACAGCCTGGGGGCGAGCGAGGTCGAGCACATGGCCCGTATCTCCAAGGTGAGTGTGGAAGAGGCCATCTCGCGCATTCACGCCGCCGGTCTCGACTCCTTCGCCGGAGCCGGTGCGGAACTCCTCCCGGCGCGGCCGCGCAAGGCGATCGCCCCGCTGAAGGAGAGCGGCGAGCGCTGGCTGGAGATCATGGAGACCGCGCACGGGCTGGGTGTCGAGTCGACGTCCACCATGCTCATGGGTACGGGCGAGACCAACGCCGAGCGCATCGAGCACCTGCGGATGATCCGTGACGTACAGGACCGGACGGGCGGCTTCCGCGCCTTCATCCCGTACACGTATCAGCCCGAGAACAACCACCTCAAGGGCCGTACGCAGGCGACGCTCTTCGAGTACCTGCGGATGATCGCCATCGCGCGGCTGTTCATGGACAACATCGCCCACATCCAGGGTTCGTGGCTGACCACCGGCAAGGAGGTCGGCCAGCTGTCGCTGCACTACGGCGCCGACGACCTCGGTTCGATCATGCTGGAGGAGAACGTCGTCTCCTCGGCCGGTGCCAAGCACCGCTCCAACCGGATGGAGATCATCGACCTGATCCGCAAGGCGGGACGCGTCCCGGCCCAGCGGGCGACGACGTACGAGCACCTGGTCGTCCACGACGATCCGGCGAACGACCCCGTCGACGAGCGGGTCCAGTCGCACATCTCGTCCACGGCGATCGAGGGCGGGACGGCTCACCCCGAGTTGAAGCTGCTCGCCTCCAACTAGTGTCCGACTGGCCCTGTTGTGCTGACGATTCACGCGGCGGACGAGCTGCGGCATGCGTGGGGTGACGCCGAGCCGGTCAAGGACGGCGCCGTTGCTGTGGACGGGATCCGGGTGGCCGGTACCGGGCCGCTGGCGGAGCTCCAGGAACGGTTCCCGGGCGCTCGCGTACGGCGTTGGCCCGGTGTCCTCGGCCCCGCTCTCATCCATGAAGGGCCGCTCCCGGCCGCCCCGACACCGCGTGAACGTGTGCATGCCGTGCTGAAGTTGGGCGCGGTGGCGGTTCTGGAGGAATACGCGGACACGCCCGAACTCCGGTCAGCCGCTGGGCGCAACGACGTCGTCGTCCTCCCGCGCTCCCGCTCCACGGCGATCACCGACGCGGGACGCGCTGACCTGGCGGTCTTCGACGAGGACGGGGCGTGCCTGGCCACGGTATGCGCGGGCCGCTTGGTGCATCGCCGCCGCTGAGCTCGCCTTCTTCTTCAGGGGCGCGGGGCTGCGACATATGCGGCTCCGCAGCGATGGGGGTCCCCGCTCGAGCGAAGCCGATGGCGACAAACCACAACTGTCCCGCAGCCCAAACACAGGATTCCTGGACGGATTTCCGAGACCGGCGTACGGACCGGGCGCTGGAGACCCGCCAGGCCTGTACTGCCACAATGGGACCGTGACCCGCGCATCCCTGAACAAGCAGCCGCACGAAGTCGCCTCGATGTTCGACGACGTGGCGGAACGGTACGACCTGACGAACGACGTGCTGTCGCTCGGCCAGGACCGGGTGTGGCGCAAGGAAGTCGCGAAGGCGGTCGACGCGCGGCCGGCGCAGAAGATCCTGGACCTGGCCGCCGGGACGGCGACCTCCTCCCTCCCCTTCGCGCGCACGGGTGCGTACGTCGTCCCCTGCGACTTCTCCCTCGGGATGCTCAAGGTCGGCAAGAAGAACCATCCCTGGCTGCCGCTCACGGCGGGCGACGCCACCAAGCTGCCGTTCAAGGACGACACCTTCGACGCGGTGACGATCTCCTTCGGGCTGCGGAACGTGCAGGACACGGACGCGGCGCTGCGCGAGCTGTACCGGGTGACGCGGCCTGGCGGGCGGGTGGTGATCTGCGAGTTCTCACACCCGACCTGGGCGCCTTTCCGCACGGTCTACACCGAGTACCTGATGCGCGCCCTGCCGTCGGTGGCCCGTGCGGTCTCCTCAAACCCCGACGCGTACGTCTATCTCGCCGAGTCCATCCGCGACTGGCCGGACCAGCCCGCCCTCGCCGAACGCCTGCGCAAGGCCGGCTGGTCGAAGGTCGCCTGGCGCAACCTCACGGGCGGGGTCGTGGCGCTCCACCGGGGTTTCAAGCAGGGCTGAGCAGTCTCGCGGGGCTCACCTGAGGACCTCGAACGGGTCGCCCGGCGTGTCGAGTTCGCGTTGCAGCCCGCCCGACGGCGGTCGAGGCAGCCGTGGCTCGCGTACCCCCGCGCCCCCGCCGCCCTCACCCTCGCCGAGGTCGAACCACACCGTCACGACCGCTCCGCGTGGCACCTCGGCGCCGGGCCGCGGGTACTGGCGTACGACGTAGTCGACGACGGTCAGATGGAAGTCGGGCCGGTCGGGCGCGGCGAGTAACACCCCACGCGCCTCGGCCGTCTCGCGCGCGTCCACGGCCATCAGACCGACGAGCCGTGGTACGCGCACTTCGGATGTCTTGGGTGTTATGCGCACAGACGTCACCCCCAGCGGTACCGGCAGAGTAAGCCTTGCCGGGCCCTGCCGGAAGTCGCCGGGCCTCGGGCCGGAGGCCCGGCGGGAAGCCCGTCGGAGCCCCGGCGGGAAGCCGTCGGAGATCAGCCGGAAGTCGTCGAAGCTTCAGCCGACGGCCGTGAGAGAACGAGCGGGCAGCCGTCGGAGATCCAGTCGGCAGCCGTCAGAGTACGAGCCGGAAGTCGTCGAAGCTTCAGCCGACGGCCGTGAGAGTACGAGCGGGCAGCCGTTGGAGATCCAGTCGGCAGCCGTCAGAGTACGAGCCGGAAGTCGTCGAAGCTCCGGCCGACGGCCGTGAGAGTACGAGCGGGCAGCCGTTGGAGATCCAGTCGGCAGCCGTCAGAGTACGAGCCGGAAGTCGTCGAAGCTCCGGCCGACAGCCGACAGCCGACAGCCGACAGCCGACAGCCGACAGCCGACAGCCGACAGCCGACCAGTCGCCAGGCGTCAGAGAACCAGTCGATAGCAGTGCCCGAGCTGATTCGACTTCGGTGACGTGAATGTCTCGGCGAGCTCCATGCCGAGGCGTCTGGTCACCGCGATGGAGCGTTCGTTGCGCGAGTTCACCATCGCCACCACGCTGCGTACGCCTGTCGCGCTCACCCGTTCCAGCGCGGCCTGCGCGGCCGCGGTGACGTATCCCTTGCCCCAGTACTCCCGTCCGAGCCGCCAGCCGAGCTCGATCTCGCCCTTCGGGCCCCACTCGTACGGCCACGGCTGGGCGCCGGTGAAGCCGATGACCTGCCCTTCCTCGTCGAGCATGGTCCAGAAGCAGAAGCCGTGCTCGGCGTCGTGCCGACGCTGCCGTGCGGTCAACTCCTCGTACACGGACAGCTCGGCCGACTTGCCGCCGTGGAACTCCATCACGTCCGGGTGGTCGAAGATCCGGTGCCAGGCGAAGGTGTCCTCGTCGGTGGGGACACGCAGGTGTACCACGGGGAGAGCTCGGTTCACGGGGCAACCCTTCAGCCAGGTGATCGGTACTGCTGCATAGACTGCCCATGTCCAGTGCCCGTCGGCACACGGATTTCGAGACTTTGCGTTTCGGGATTTCGCGAGTTCAAGACCGACTTCAAGCTTCAAGACCGACTTCAAGATCAACCTCAGACTGACTTCACGACTGACTTCACGACTTCGAGACTTGGGGAGAACCCGCCGTGACCGAGCCCCGACCCCTCTCCGAACACACCGCCGATGTGATCGTCGTCGGGGCCGGGCCAGCCGGTTCCACCACCGCGTACTACCTGGCGAAGGCCGGGCTGGATGTCCTGCTCCTGGAAAAGACCGCGTTTCCGCGGGAAAAGGTGTGCGGTGACGGGCTGACGCCCCGCGCCACCAAGCAGCTCGTGTCGATGGGCATCGACATCTCGGAGGAGGCGGGCTGGCTCCGGAACAAGGGGCTGCGCATCATCGGCGGCGGTGTCCGTCTCCAGCTGGACTGGCCGGATCTCGCCGCTTACCCGGACTACGGACTCGTACGCAAGCGCGACGACTTCGACGAGCAGCTGGCCCGGCAGGCGCAGAAGGCGGGCGCGCGGCTGTACGAGCGCTGCAACGTCGGTGCCCCGATCATCGACGACCAAACGGGCCGCATCACGGGGGTCCGGGCGAAGCTCGGTGACGTCGACTCCAAGGAGAAGCGCGAAGTCACCTTCCACGCGCCGCTGGTCGTGGCGGCCGACGGCAACTCGACCCGGCTTTCCCTGGCGATGGGTCTGCACCGCCGTGAGGACCGCCCGATGGGCGTCGCGGTGCGTACGTACTTCACGTCCCCGCGCCACGAGGACGACTACCTGGAGTCCTGGCTGGAGCTGTGGGACCGCCGCGGCCCCGGCGAGGACCGTCTCCTTCCCGGCTACGGCTGGATCTTCGGCATGGGCGACGGCACGTCGAATGTCGGCCTCGGGGTCCTGAACACCTCCAACTCCTTCAAGGAACTGGACTGGCGTGAGGTTCTCAAAGCCTGGTGCGCCTCAATGCCCGAGGACTGGGGTTACACCCCGGAGAACATGACGATCCCGATCCGCGGCGCCGCCCTCCCCATGGCCTTCAACCGCCAGCCCCACTACACCAAGGGCCTGTTGCTCGTCGGCGACGCGGGCGGCATGGTGAACCCCTTCAACGGCGAGGGCATCGCCTACGCCATGGAGTCCGGCCAGATCGCCGCCGACGTCATCGTCCAGGCCCACGCCCGCGCCACCCCCGCCCAGCGCGAACTCGCCCTCCAGCGCTACCCGAAGGTCCTCAAGGACACCTACGGCGGCTATTACACCCTCGGCCGCGCTTTCGTGAAGCTCATCGGCAACCCGAAGGTCATGAAGATCGCCGCGCAGCGCGGTCTCACCCACCCGCTCCTGATGAAGTTCACGCTCAAGATGCTCGCCAACCTGACGGACCCGACGGGCGGCGACGCGATGGACCGCATCATCAACGGCCTGAGCAAGGTGGCTCCGAAGGCCTAGATCGGGCCTGGGCCACCAACATCGCTCATGAACACCGGGCTCATGAACACCGGGTTCACGAACGCCGTGTGAGGGTGCTGTGGTGGCTGGTTCGGTGCCTTTCGCCTCATGGCCGCTCTCTCTACCCTGCCGTACCCATGACAACAGAACACATGGACCCTCAGCAGGAGAACACGGGTCACCTAGACCTCGCGGGTTACCCAGGGCTCACGGGTCACACGCGCAGACGGTTCCTCGCCGGAGCCGGAGGAGCCGTCGGCGCGGCCGCGTTAGGGACGGCAGCGGCGCTCGGCACGGCCGGGAGCGCGGCCGCCGCAGGGCCCGCGGCGGCCGGGAAGCGTGTCGCGGTCCTCGGCGGTGGCGTGTCCGGGCTGAGCGCCGCGCAGGAACTCGCCGAGCGGGGCTACGCCGTGACCGTATACGAGTACTACGACGTCCTCGGCGGCAAAGCCCGCTCGATGGACGTCCCCGGCACGGGCTCCGAGGGCCGCAAACCGCTCCCCGGCGAACACGGCTTCCGCTTCTTTCCCGGTTTCTACCGAAACCTCCCCGACACCCTGCGTCGCATCCCCTTCCCAGGCAACCCGAACGGCGTCCACGACAACCTCCGCAGCGGCACCGAGGCCCTCTTCGCCCGCGAGGCCGGCCGCCCCGACCTGCACTTCCCGCTGCGCCGCCTGACGACCCCGCCGCGGCCGGTGGACCTCACCCCGTCCTGGATCCGCGACCAGGTGCTGAGCGTCCTCGACCTCGGCACCCGGCTGCCCGCGCACGAGGCCGCGTACTTCGCCGACCGCCTGCTCGTCCATCTCACCAGCTGCGACGCCCGCCGCGAGGACGACTGGGAGAAGACCGCCTGGTGGGACTTCATCCGGGCCGGGGAGATGAGCGAGGAGTACCAGATGCTCCTCGGTATCGGACAGACCCGCAACCTCGTCGCCACCCGCGCCCAGGAGGCCTCCACCCGCACGGTCGGCCGCATCATCATCGAGGCCCTGATGCTGTGGGGGCTCCTCGGCCGCGGCATGGACGGCGACGCGGACGTCGACCGCGTCCTGAACGCCCCCACGAGCGAGGCCTGGATCGACCCCTGGGTCACTCACCTGCGCTCACTCGGCGTGGAGTTCGTCCTCGGCACCAAGGTGAACGACGTCGTGTACGAGGGCGGCAGGGTCAGCGGCGTACGCGTGTCCGCGCCGGACGGCGGTGAGGCCCGTACCGTCACCGCCGACCACTACGTCTCCGCCCTGCCCGTCGAGCACGCCCGCACGACGTGGGGCCCGGCCCTGCGCGCCGCCGATCCGCAGCTGGCGAAGTGCGACGCGCTGAAGACGGACTGGATGGTCGGGGTCATGTTCTATCTGCGCACCCCGACGCCCGTGGTGCACGGACACATCAACTGCCTCGACTCGCCCTGGGCGGTGACCGGAATCGGCCAGGCCCAGTTCTGGGACGTACGGAACTTTCCGGAGGACTACGGGGACGGGCGGGCGTCCGACTGTCTCTCCGCCATCGTCTCCGAATGGGACCTGCCCGGGATCCTGTACGGCAAGACGGCGCGGGAGTGCACACGCGAGGAGATCGTCGCCGAGTGCTGGGCGCAGCTGAAGGACGGTCTGAACGACGCGGGCAAGACGACGCTCACCGACGACGACCGGCTCGGCTGGTTCATGGACCCGGCGGTGACGGGCCTCGGCGGCCCCGACCCGCAGAACCGCGAGCAGCTGCTGATCCACCCGACGGGCACGCTCTACAACCGCCCGTCCGCCCGCACGGCGGTGCCGAACTTCTTCCTCGCGGGCGACTTCGTCCGTACGGATGTGGATCTCGCGACGATGGAGGGCGCCAACGAGTCGGCCCGGCTGGCCGTCAACGCACTGCTGGACGCGGACAATTCGGGCGCCGAGCGGTGCGAGACCTGGGAACTCTTCCGGCCGCCGGAGCTGGAGCCGCTGAAGCGGGTGGACGAAGTCCGCTACAAGCTGGGGCTGCGCAACACGTTCGACCTGGGCTGAGACCCTGCTGCTGAGGCCGCGCTCCTGAGGCCCGCGCTCCTGGGCCGGGCCGTTGACGCCGGGCTCCTGAGACCGCGCCTGCGGGCCGCTCCCCCCACATGGGAAGCGGCCCGTCAGAGCGGTCACAACGCTGACCGAAGGTCAGAGCACGCGCACCGCGCCGGTCGCCGGGTAGCCCGACAGGTCCTGGATGACGACGCCCTTCGAGGGGTTCGCGGCGTCCAGGTACTTGCCGCCGCCGATGTAGGCGCCCGTGTGGTACGCCGAGCCCTTGGCACCCCAGTACAGGATGTCGCCGACCTGGAGGTCGTCCAGCGAGACCGGCGTGCCGGCCATCGACTGGTCCTGGGAGACCCGCGGCAGATCCACGCCGACCTGCTTGAACGCTGCCTGCATCAGCGAGGAGCAGTCCCACGCGTTGGGACCGGTGGCGCCCAAGACGTAGGCGTCACCGACCTGCGCCTGGAGGAAGCTGATGACAGTGGCGACACTGCCGCTCGCCGGGGCGGGGACGTCGGCGGTGCTCGCGGAGGGGGTGGTGAGCGTGGTCCGCTCGGAGGACCGCGTGGCGCGCTCCGCGGCGGCCTTGCGAGCGTCCTCGGCCTTCTGCTTGACCTCCGCCTTCTTCTTCGCGTCGGCGAGGTCCGCCTTGGCCTGCTTGGCGGCCTTGGCGGCGGCAGCGTCACGCTCGGCCCGCAGTTCGTAGTCGGCGGCGGCCTGCTGGGTGACATCCGCGGACTCGGCGACCTGAGCGGCCAGGTCGGCCGTGAGTGCGGGCAGCGACATGGTCTGGGTCGTCGACTCGGCCGCGTTCGCCGATCCGGACGCACCGGCCACTGCCAGGGTGCTGAGGACGCCACCGGCAACTCCGGCGCGCATCGCGAGCGTCGAACTGCTGCGAGGCCGGGGTTTCCGGTGGCTGCGTATGTGAGCGGTGTGGGACATGAGTACAACCGGTATCAGGGGCTCCTCCATACCTTCAAGAAACGTGTGGTGCGCCACATTTACTCAATGGGTCGCCTGAATCCCGCACCTGTCGTTCCTTATTGACGCCGTAACGGGCATTGTGGACACGGCCCAACCCGCCTGTGATCAAGGCCTTTTCACATTACGTCCGAATTGCCCGCCACCTAGCACTCGTTGGGGCCGATGGCCAAGCCCGGCTTATTCGGCCCCGCCTGGATGTGGCGCAGGTCACGGAACGGTCACCGCGGCAGTCGTGCCGTGCGCGTGGGGTCGGGTCGAGGTCGGGTCGAAGCTGTGTCGACACCGTGTCCCGCTCGTGAACGGATGCACGCACGCCCCGCCGTCCACACCGGCCCTCCAACTACCCCCGAAGTGTGAACGACTTCCACTATCAAGCGTCGGCGGCCAACGCCAATTTGCCTTGGCTCCCAGCCTCTTGGTAAAGCGCCGCATCCTGGACCAGCGATAACGAGCGAAAATGTCACCTCTGGTGATCACTCGGACGCTTCTCGTTCGAAGATCGACGCTCATCCGACTTCATGATCCTTCGTCGGGTGGTGGAGATCACAAAGACGTTGTCGCACCCCGTGTCGCAGATCACAGACCGGCAGGCATAGGATGCGGGGCAGTTGGGCTTGTGACCTGCTTCACATGTACACGATCTTCGTGGAGCCGCACGGAGCTCGTGGGCCTCATGAGGTTCATGGGGTTCGTGAGGCAGGAGCGCCGCCCGATGTAACCGCCAGCAGTCAATGCCGACTGAGAGGAGCGAGGAGCGGTGAACGCGTATGCGCCCATCCTCGTACTGGGAGCCCTCGGGGCAGGCTTTGCGATCTTCTCCGTGGTCATGGCCACGCTTATCGGTCCAAAGCGATACAACCGGGCCAAGCTCGAGGCTTACGAGTGCGGTATCGAGCCGACCCCCACGCCGGCCGGCGGCGGGCGGTTCCCCATCAAGTACTACCTGACGGCGATGCTCTTCATCATTTTCGATATCGAGATCGTCTTCCTCTATCCCTGGGCCGTCACCTTCGACGCGCTCGGGGTTTTCGGGCTCGTGGAGATGCTGCTCTTCGTGCTCACCGTCTTCGTCGCGTACGCGTACGTATGGCGGCGCGGCGGCCTGGAATGGGACTGAACCCCCTATGGGACTGAACCCCGTCTAGGGGACAGAGGAGCCACTGAGCATGGGACTCGAAGAAAAGCTGCCGAGCGGTTTCCTGCTGACCACCGTCGAGCAGGCCGCGGGGTGGGTGCGCAAGTCGTCCGTCTTTCCCGCCACCTTCGGCCTCGCGTGCTGCGCCATCGAGATGATGACGACGGGCGCGGGCCGCTACGACCTGGCGCGCTTCGGCATGGAGGTCTTCCGCGGCTCGCCGCGCCAGGCCGACCTGATGATCGTCGCAGGGCGTGTCAGCCAGAAGATGGCACCGGTCCTGAGGCAGGTCTACGACCAGATGCCGAACCCCAAGTGGGTGATCTCCATGGGGGTTTGCGCCTCGTCGGGCGGCATGTTCAACAACTACGCGATCGTGCAGGGCGTCGATCACATCGTCCCTGTCGATATCTATCTGCCCGGCTGTCCGCCGCGGCCCGAGATGCTGATGGACGCGATTCTCAAGCTCCACCAGAAGATCCAGTCCTCGAAGCTCGGCGTGAACGCCGAGGAGGCGGCCCGCGAGGCGGAGGAAGCGGCGCTCAAGGCGCTTCCCACCATCGAGATGAAGGGCCTGCTGCGGTGAGCGACGCGAACGGCAACGGCGTCAACCCCGAGAAGGACCTCGGCGCCGACAACCTCCCGGGCCAGCGCGGCGAGGGCGGCGAGGAGATCCGCGTCCAGCGCGGCATGTTCGGCGCCAACAACGGCGGGGACACCTCCGGCTACGGCGGCCTCGTCCGCTCGGTCCGGCTACCGGGCCCGGCCACCCGCCCGTACGGCGGTTGGTTCGACGAGGTGGCCGACGAGCTGGAGGGCGCCCTGGAGGAACAGGGACTCGTCCCCGAGAACGCGATCGAGAAGACGGTCGTCGACCGCGACGAGCTCACCTTCCACGTCGAGCGCGAGCACCTGCTCCGCGTCGCCCAGACCCTGCGCGACGACCCGGCCCTGCGCTTCGAGCTCTGCACGGGCGTCAGCGGAGTCCACTACCCGCAGGACAAGGGGCGCGAGCTGCACGCCGTCTACCACCTGCGCTCGCTCACCCACAATCGGCTGATCCGCCTCGAAGTCAGCGCCCCCGACGCCGACCCGCACATCCCGTCCCTCGTCTCCGTCTATCCGACGAACGACTGGCACGAGCGCGAGACGTACGACTTCTTCGGCATCGTCTTCGACGGCCACCCGGCGCTGACGCGGATCATGATGCCGGACGACTGGCAGGGCTTTCCGCAGCGCAAGGACTATCCCCTCGGCGGCATCCCCGTCGAGTACAAGGGCGCCCAGATCCCGGCTCCGGACCAGCGGAGGTCGTACTCATGAGCACGTCGCACGCATCAGCCGCTTCCGCCCGCGAGACGACCGAGGGGACCGTGTACACGGTCACCGGCGGCGACTGGGACGAGGTCGTCCAGACCGCGGCCAGGGCCGACGACGAGCGCATCGTCGTCAACATGGGCCCGCAGCACCCGTCCACGCACGGCGTGCTCCGGCTCATCCTGGAGATCGACGGTGAGACGGTCACCGAGGCCCGCTGCGGCATCGGCTACCTCCACACCGGCATCGAGAAGAACCTCGAGTTCCGTACGTGGACACAGGGCACGACCTTCGTGACGCGCATGGACTACCTGACGTCCTTCTACAACGAGACCGCGTACTGCCTCGCCGTCGAGAAGCTCCTCGGCATCGAGGACGAGATCCCGGACCGCGCGACCCTCGTCCGCGTGCTCCTGATGGAGCTGAACCGGCTCTCCTCGCACCTGGTGTGCATCGCCACCGGCGGCATGGAGCTCGGCGCCACCACGATCATGATCTACGGCTTCCGCGATCGTGAACTCATTCTCGACCTCTACGAGCTGATCACCGGCCTGCGCATGAACCATGCGTTCATCCGGCCCGGCGGCCTCGCCCAGGACCTGCCCCCGGGCGCGGTGGACCAGATCCGCGAGTTCGTGAAGAAGATGAAGAAGAACCTTCCCGAGTACGACAAGCTCGCCACCGGGAACCCCATCTTCAAGGGCCGCATGCAGGACATCGGCTATCTCGACCTGGCCGGCTGCATGGCCCTCGGCGCCACCGGCCCGATCCTCCGCTCGGCCGGCCTGCCGCACGACCTGCGCAAGGCCCAGCCGTACTGCGGCTACGAGACGTTCGACTTCGACGTCCCGACCACCGACACCTGCGACGCGTACGGGCGCTTCCTGATCCGCCTGGAGGAGATGCGCCAGTCGCTGCGGATCGTCGAGCAGTGCCTGGACCGGCTGCAGCCCGGTCCGGTCATGGTCTCCGACAAGAAGATCGCCTGGCCCGCGCAACTCGCGCTTGGCCCGGACGGGCTGGGCAACTCGCTCGACCACATCAAGAAGATCATGGGCACCTCCATGGAGGCCCTGATCCACCACTTCAAGCTGGTGACCGAGGGCTTCCGGGTCCCGCCCGGCCAGGCGTACGCCGCTGTCGAGTCGCCCAAGGGCGAGCTCGGGGTGCACGTCGTGTCCGACGGAGGCACCCGCCCCTACCGGGTCCACTACCGCGACCCGTCCTTCACCAATCTGCAGGCCATGGCGGCGATGTGCGAGGGCGGCCAGGTCGCCGACGTCATCGTCGCCGTCGCGTCCATCGACCCCGTGATGGGAGGCGTCGACCGGTGACCACCACTCCTTCCGAGCAGGGCGTACAGGGGGCACAAGGCATCAGCCTGGGCATGCCCCAACTGCCCGCGCCCGACTACCCGGACGACGTTCGAGCCCGGCTCGAGGCGGACGCGCGCGAGGTCATCGCCCGCTATCCGGACTCCCGCTCCGCCCTCCTTCCGTTGCTGCATCTGGTGCAGGCGGAGGAGGGCCATGTGACGCGCACGGGGCAGCGGTTCTGCGCGGAGATGCTCGACCTCACCACAGCCGAGGTCACCGCCGTCGCCACCTTCTACTCCATGTACCGGCGCAAGCCGAGCGGTGACTACCAGGTGGGCGTCTGCACCAACACCCTGTGCGCGGTCATGGGCGGCGACGCCATCTTCTCCGCCCTCCAGGAGCACCTGGGCGTCGGCAACGGCGAGACCACCGACGACGGCAAGGTCACGCTGGAGCACATCGAGTGCAACGCGGCCTGCGACTTCGCACCGGTCGTGATGGTCAACTGGGAGTTCTTCGACAACCAGACCGTGGCGAGCGCGAAGAGCCTCGTCGACGACCTGCGCGCGGGAACACAGGTCGAGCCGACGCGCGGCGCCCCCTTGTGCACGTTCAAGGACACCGCCCGCATCCTGGCGGGCTTCCCCGACGAGCGCGCCGGCGCGGTCGAGGCGGGCGGCAGCGCGGGACCCGCCTCACTGGTCGGCCTCCGGCTGGCCAAGGGCGAGAAGGCCCCCGCACGCGTGGTCCACCCGCGCACCGGTGCCGCACCCCAGGGCGAGCCGCCGCACGAGCCGTCACCGACCGAACACCTCAGTTCGCACGACGCGCCGCAGGACACGTCGGCCTCCGACCCCGCCCACCCGGCCGGGCCCGTCGCCGAGGAGGGTGAGTGATGACCTTGGCAGCCGAGATCAACAACGACACCAGCCCCGAGAAGCTGCTCGCACCGGTGCTGTCGGCCTTCTGGGACGAGGAGAAGTCCTGGACGCTGGACGTCTACCGGAGGCACGACGGGTACGAGGGACTGCGCAAGGCGCTCGCCATGACGCCGGACGACCTCATCGCGTATGTGAAGGACGCCGGTCTGCGCGGCCGCGGCGGCGCGGGATTCCCTACGGGAATGAAGTGGCAGTTCATTCCCCAGGGTGATGGAAAGCCTCACTATCTAGTTGTCAACGCCGACGAATCAGAGCCGGGCACTTGTAAGGACATCCCGCTCCTCTTCGCGAACCCGCACAGCCTCATTGAGGGCATTGTCATCGCCTGTTATGCGATCCGGTCCTCGCATGCCTTCATTTATCTGCGCGGTGAAGTGGTCCCCGTGCTGCGGCGGTTGCACGAGGCCGTGCGCGAGGCCTACGCGGCGGGCTACCTCGGCGAGAACATCCTGGGCAGCGGACTCAATCTCCAGCTCACGGTGCACGCGGGCGCGGGCGCGTACATCTGTGGCGAGGAGACCGCACTGCTCGACTCGCTCGAAGGCCGTCGTGGGCAGCCGCGACTTCGTCCCCCTTTCCCTGCCGTCGCGGGCCTCTATGCCTGCCCAACTGTTGTGAACAACGTCGAGTCGATCGCGTCGGTTCCCGCGATTCTCCACAAAGGCAAAGAATGGTTTCGCTCGATGGGCAGCGAGAAGTCCCCGGGCTTCACGCTCTACTCGCTCAGCGGCCATGTCGCCAACCCCGGTCAGTACGAGGCACCGCTCGGCATCACGCTCCGTCAGCTGCTCGACATGAGCGGCGGGATCCGGCCGGGCCACCGGCTGAAGTTCTGGACGCCGGGCGGCTCTTCGACCCCGATGTTCACCGACGAGCACCTCGACGTCCCGCTCGACTACGAGGGTGTGGCCGCCGCAGGCTCGATGCTCGGCACCAAGGCGCTGCAGTGCTTCGACGAGACGACCTGCGTGGTCCGGGCGGTCACGCGATGGACCGAGTTCTACGCCCATGAGTCCTGCGGCAAGTGCACGCCCTGCCGCGAAGGGACGTACTGGCTCGTGCAGTTGCTGCGCGACATCGAGGCCGGCAAGGGCGTCATGTCCGACCTCGACAAGCTGAACGACATCGCCGACAACATCAACGGCAAGTCCTTCTGCGCCCTCGGCGACGGCGCCGCCTCGCCGATCTTCTCCTCCCTCAAGTACTTCCGCGCGGAGTACGAGGAGCACATCAGGGGCCGGGGCTGCCCCTTCGACCCGGCGAAGTCGACCGTCTGGGCGGACAAGCACACGGAGGTGAACGCATGACAGTGACCACAAGCGCTCCCTCCGGGGGCGGGGAGGCGGCGATTCCGCCGGAAAATCTCGTCTCGCTGACCATCGACGGAGCGGAGATCAGCGTGCCCAAGGGCACCTTGGTCATCCGCGCCGCCGAACAGCTCGGCATCGAGATCCCCCGCTTCTGCGACCACCCGCTCCTCGACCCGGCCGGCGCCTGCCGCCAGTGCATCGTCGAGGTCGAGGGCCAGCGCAAGCCCATGGCGTCCTGCACGATCACCTGTACGGACGGGATGGTCGTCAAGACCCACCTCACCTCGCCCGTCGCGGAGAAGGCCCAGAAGGGTGTGATGGAGCTGCTGCTCATCAACCACCCGCTGGACTGCCCGGTATGCGACAAGGGCGGCGAGTGCCCCCTGCAGAACCAGGCCATGTCGCACGGCCACGCGGAGTCCCGCTTCGAGGGCAAGAAGCGGACGTACGAGAAGCCGGTCCCGATCTCCACACAGGTGCTGCTCGACCGCGAGCGCTGTGTGCTGTGCGCCCGGTGCACCCGCTTCTCGAACCAGATCGCGGGCGACCCGATGATCGAGATGGTCGAGCGGGGCGCGCTCCAGCAGATCGGCACCGGTGAGGGCGACCCCTTCGAGTCGTACTTCTCCGGGAACACCATCCAGGTCTGCCCGGTGGGGGCGCTGACGTCGGCGGCGTACCGCTTCCGCTCGCGCCCCTTCGACCTCGTCTCGTCCCCTTCGGTGTGCGAGCACTGCTCCGGCGGCTGCGCCACCCGCACCGACCACCGGCGCGGCAAGGTCATGCGCCGCCTCGCGGCGAACGACCCCGAGGTCAACGAGGAGTGGATGTGCGACAAGGGGCGGTTCGGTTTCCGGTACGCGCAGCAGCGTGACCGACTGGAGACGCCTCTCGTACGCAACTCTGAGGGAGAACTCGAGCCCGCCTCCTGGCCGGAGGCTCTGGAAGCCGCCGCTCAGGGGCTCTTGGCGGCGCGCTCCAGGGCCGGCGTCCTGACCGGCGGCCGTCTCACCGTCGAAGACGCCTACGCGTACAGCAAGTTCGCGCGCGTGGCCCTCGACACGAACGACATCGACTTCCGCGCGCGCGTGCACAGCGGCGAGGAGGCCGACTTCCTGGCCGCCCAGGTCGCCGGACGCGGCCGGGACCTCGACGGTACGGGCGTCACGTACACCTCTCTGGAGAAGGCACCCGCCGTCCTGCTCGTCGGATTCGAGTCCGAGGAGGAGGCACCCGGCGTCTTCCTGAGGCTGCGCAAGGCCTGGCGCGGACATGGACAGATGACGTTCTCCCTGGCCACGTACGCGACACGCGGCCTGGAGAAGGCCGGCGGCACGCTGCTGCCCGCCGCGCCGGGCACCGAGACCGAGTGGCTGGACGCGCTCGCCTCCGGGGTCGGCCTGGAGGGTGACGGGGCGAAGGCCTCCGATGCGCTGCGTGCCGAGGGCGCGGTGATCGTCGTCGGTGAGCGGCTGGCCTCCGTGGCGGGCGGGCTCACCGCCGCCGTACGGGCCTCGTCCGCGACCGGTGCCCAGCTGGTGTGGATTCCGCGCCGGGCCGGGGAGCGCGGCGCCGTCGAGGCGGGGGCACTGCCCTCGCTGCTGCCCGGCGGGCGCCCGGCCACCGACCCGCGCGCGCGGGTCGAGATCGCCGCCGCCTGGGGGGTCGCCGAACTCCCGCACCGCTACGGCCGTGACACCGGACAGATCGTCGAGGCCGCCGCCACGGGCGAGCTGTCCGCGCTCGTCGTCGCGGGCGTCGAGGTCGCGGACCTTCCCGACCCGGCACGCGCGCGTGAGGCACTGTCCGAAGTGGGCTTCCTGGTGTCGCTGGAACTGCGTCCCGGTGAGGTCACCGAGCACGCGGACGTCGTACTGCCCGTCGCGGCGGTCGCCGAGAAGGCGGGCACCTTCCTCAATTGGGAAGGCAGGGCAC
The DNA here is from genome assembly GCF_052245575.1 of Streptomyces sp. 2A115. NCBI lineage: Bacteria > Bacillati > Actinomycetota > Actinomycetes > Kitasatosporales > Streptomycetaceae > Streptomyces > Streptomyces sp. 2A115. Next base: position 164,194 of record NZ_JBQQCG010000009.1, read on the forward strand.
GTCTCTTCGAGGCCGCGCTCAAGCCCGATCAGATGACACGCCGCCTGGCGCCCACCGACGGGCGTGTCCTGCAGATGCTCGCCGACGCCATGGACGTACACCTCGGTCTTCCCGACCTGCGCACCGCGCGTGTGGAGCTCGACCGGCTCGGCGCCTGGGACGGGCCGCGGGCCACCGAGCCGCTGGAAACCGCCGCCCAACTGCCGCGACCCGCGGCCGGGGAGGCCGTGCTTGCCGGGCACCGGCTGCTGCTCGACCAGGGCCGCCTCCAGGAGGGCGACGAGGCACTCGCCGGGACACGGCACGCCGCACGCGCGCGCGTGTCGCCCGCCACGGCCGCCGAGGCGGGCGTCAAGGACGGCGACGCACTGGCCGTGACCGGACCCTCCGGAGTGGTCGAACTCCCGCTGCAGATCACGGAGATGCCCGACCGCGTGGTCTGGCTCCCGCTGAACTCCGCCGGGGGAGGCGTCGCCTCGGACACGGGCGCGCTGCCCGGCGCACTCGTCCGCATCGGCCCGGCGACGCTCGCCACCGAGGCCCTCAAGGAGGTGGAGGCATGACCCCGCACCTCGCGGTCACCCCGTACCTCGCGGCTGAAGACCTCTCCATGTTCGGCCGCGACCCCTGGTGGCTGGTCGTCATCAAGGCGGTCTTCTGCTTCGCCTTCCTGATGATCACCGTGCTCTTCTCCATCGTGTGGGAGCGCAAGGTCGTCGCCTGGATGCAGCTGCGCATCGGCCCCAACCGGCACGGCCCCTGGGGCATGCTCCAGTCGCTCGCCGACGGCATCAAACTGATGCTCAAGGAAGACCTCGTCGTCAAACGCGCGGACAAGGTGGTCTACGTCCTCGCGCCCATCGTCGCCGCGATCCCGGCCTTCATGGCGATCGCCGTGATCCCCTTCGGGCCGGCCGGCAACGAGGTCTCGATCTTCGGCCAGCGCACCACGATGCAACTCACCGACCTGCCGATCGCGATGCTCTACATCCTCGCGGTCGCCTCGGTCGGCATCTACGGGATCGTGCTCGCGGGCTGGTCCTCCGGGTCCACGTATCCGCTGCTCGGAGGTCTGCGCTCCTGCGCGCAGATGATCTCGTACGAGATCGCCATGGGCGCCGCCTTCGCGTCGGTGTTCCTCTACTCCGGGTCGATGTCGACCTCGGAGATCGTCGCCCAGCAACAGGACCGCTGGTACATCATCCTGCTGCCCGTCTCGTTCCTGATCTACATCGTGACGATGGTCGGCGAGACCAACCGTGCCCCGTTCGACATGCCGGAGTCCGAGGGCGACCTGGTCGGCGGCTTCAACACCGAGTACTCGTCGATCAAGTTCGCGCTGTTCATGCTCGCCGAGTACGTGAACATGGTGACGGTCTCGGCGGTCTCCGTGACGCTCTTCCTGGGCGGCTGGCGGGCTCCATGGCCGGTCAGCACCTTCTGGGAGGGTGCGAACCACGGCTGGTGGCCGATGCTCTGGTTCGTCATCAAGGTGCAGCTGTTGCTGTTCTTCTTCATCTGGCTGCGCGGCACGCTCCCGCGTGTCCGCTACGACCAGCTGATGAAGCTCGGCTGGAAGGTCCTCATCCCGGTCTCCGTGGTGTGGCTGATGCTCGTCGCGACCGTACGGACGCTCAGGAACGAGAACTACGACTTCGCCGACATCGCCCTGTACGTGGGCGGCGCCGTCCTTGTCCTGCTCCTGCTCTCCTTCCTCGCCGATATGTTCCGTGACCGGAAGGCCGCTCAGGAGGTGCCGCCCGAGCCCCCCGTCTTCGACCCGATGGCGGGCGGATTCCCCGTACCGCCACTGCCGGGACAGGAGCTTCCGCCGGTGCCGCGGCGACGTCCGCGCCGGGAGCGGGAGTTGATTGTCAGTGGCGGGGTCGATACTGCCAGTGACGGAACCGATGGACCTCGTGACGGAAAGGAGGCGTCCGATGGCTGATGAGCCGAAGGAGACCAAACCCGGTTTCCAGAATCCCGTCGCAGGCTTCGGCGTGACCTTCAAGGCCATGTTCAAGAAGCGGCTGACCGAGCAGTATCCGGAGCAGCAGAAGACCACCGCCCCGCGGTTCCACGGCCGGCACCAGCTCAACCGCCATCCGGACGGCCTGGAGAAGTGCATCGGCTGCGAGCTGTGTGCCTGGGCCTGTCCCGCTGACGCCATCTACGTGGAGGGCGCGGACAACACCGAGGAGGAGCGCTACTCCCCGGGCGAGCGGTACGGCCGCGTCTACCAGATCAACTACGCCCGCTGCATTCTGTGCGGCCTGTGCATCGAGGCGTGCCCCACGCGCGCGCTGACGATGACCAACGAGTTCGAGCTGGCCGACAGCAGCCGCGCCAACCTCATCTACACCAAGGAGCAGCTGCTCGCCGGCCTCGATGAGGGCATGGTCGACAGCCCGCATTCGATCTTCCCCGGGACGGACGAGCAGGACTACTACCGCGGGCTGGTGACGGAGGCGGCGCCGGGTACGGAACGTCAGGTCGCCCTCTCCAAGGGCGAGGTCCCGCAAGAGGCCGCCTCGACCTTCGGAGAGGACGAGCCGGCGTCGGAGAAGGTGATCGGCCGATGATGGATCTCGCCGCCTACTCCACGTCCACGGGAGAGGCCTTCCAGTTCTGGGTGCTCGGCACTGTCGCCGTGATCGGCGCCCTGTGCACCGTCTTCATGAAGAGGGCCGTGCACAGTGCGCTCTGCCTCGCCGGAACCATGATCATTCTGGCGGTGTTCTACCTCGCCAACGGCGCCTACTTCCTGGGCATCGTGCAGGTTGTCGTCTACACCGGCGCGATCATGATGCTGTTCCTCTTCGTGGTCATGCTCGTCGGTGTCACCGCGGCGGACTCCCTGAAGGAGACCATCAAGGGCCAGCGCTGGCTGGCCCTCGTGTGCGGCCTCGGCTTCGGCATCCTGCTGTGCGCGGGCATCGGCAACGCGTCGCTGAACGAGTTCAACGGCCTGGCCCAGGCCAACGCCGGTGGCAACGTGGAGGGTCTCGCGGCCCTCATCTTCACGAAGTACGTCTTCGCCTTCGAAATCACGGGCGCCCTGCTCATCACGGCAGCCGTCGGCGCCATGGTGCTCACCCACCGCGAGCGCACCGAGCGTGCCAAGACCCAGCGCGAGCTGTCGGAGGAGCGCGTACGGGAAGGCAAGCAGCTGCCTCCGATGCCCGCGCCCGGTGTCTACGCCCGGCACAACGCGGTGGACATCGCGGGTCTCCTCCCTGACGGGACCGCATCGGAGCTCACCGTCATCAAGACGCTGCGGGACCGCGGCCAGATCCGCGACGTGTCGACCGACGCGATCAACGATCTGAAAGCCCTGGAGCAGCGCTCCGAGGATCGGCTCGGCCGGGAAGAGGAGGCCACGAAGTGAACCCCGTCAACTACCTCTACCTCGCCGCCCTGTTGTTCACGATCGGCGCCACCGGCGTCCTGATCAGGCGGAACGCGATCGTGGTGTTCATGTGCGTCGAGCTCATGCTCAACGCCTGCAACCTCGCGCTCGTCGCCTTCTCCCGGATGCACGGCAATCTCGACGGCCAGATCATCGCCTTCTTCACGATGGTCGTCGCCGCCGCGGAGGTCGTGGTCGGGCTCGCGATCATCGTGTCGCTGTTCCGTTCCCGCCACTCGGCCTCGGTCGACGACGCCAGCCTGATGAAGCTGTAAGGGGTCGCTGAATCGTGGAGAACCTGATTGCGCTGCTCGTAGCGGCGCCTCTGCTCGGAGCGGCCGTACTGTTGTGCGGCGGCCGGCGGCTGGACGCCGTCGGCCATCTGATCGGCACGGCCCTCGCGTCCGTCTCCTTCGTGATCGGCGCGATCCTCTTCGCCGACATGCTGGGGAAGGACGAGGAGCACCGGGCCATCGCCCAGCACCTGTTCAGCTGGATCCCCGTCGAGGGCTTCCAGGCTGACGTCGCCTTCCAGCTCGACCAGCTGTCGATGACGTTCGTGCTGCTGATCACCGGCGTCGGCTCGCTGATCCACCTGTACTCGATCGGGTACATGGAGCACGACGAGCGGCGCCGCCGCTTCTTCGGCTATCTGAACCTGTTCCTCGCGGCGATGCTGCTGCTCGTCCTCGCCGACAACTATCTGCTGCTGTACGTCGGCTGGGAGGGCGTCGGCCTCGCCTCGTACCTCCTGATCGGCTTCTGGCAGCACAAGCCCAGCGCCGCCACCGCCGCGAAGAAGGCCTTCCTGGTCAACCGCGTCGGTGACATGGGGCTTTCGATCGCGATCATGCTGATGTTCACCACGTTCGGGACCTTCGCCTTCGGGCCGGTCCTGGAGTCCACCGGGGACACCAGCGAGGGCAAGCTCACCGCCATCGGCCTGATGCTGCTGCTCGCCGCCTGCGGAAAGTCCGCCCAGGTGCCGCTGCAGTCCTGGCTCGGGGACGCGATGGAGGGCCCGACCCCGGTCTCGGCCCTCATCCACGCCGCGACCATGGTGACCGCGGGCGTGTACTTGATCGTCCGCTCCGGGGAGATCTTCAACGCCGCGCCGGACGCACAGCTCGCGACCACCGTGGTCGGAGCGGTCACGCTCCTCTTCGGTGCGATCGTCGGTTGTGCCAAGGACGACATCAAGAAGGCGCTCGCCGGATCGACCATGTCGCAGATCGGCTACATGATCCTCGCGGCGGGCCTCGGCCCCATCGGCTACGTCTTCGCGATCATGCACCTGGTGACGCACGGCTTCTTCAAGGCCGGGCTCTTCCTCGGCGCCGGTTCGGTCATGCACGGCATGAACGACGAGGTGGACATGAGGAAGTACGGCGGCCTGAGGAAGTACATGCCGGTCACTTTCGTGACGTTCGGTCTCGGCTACCTCGCGATCATCGGCTTCCCCGGTCTGTCCGGCTTCTTCTCCAAGGACAAGATCATCGAGGCGGCCTTCGCCAAGGGCGGCACCGAGGGCTGGATCCTTGGCAGCGTTGCCCTGCTGGGCGCGGCCATCACCGCGTACTACATGACGCGCGTGATGCTGATGACCTTCTTCGGAGAGGAGCGCTGGCGCCACGCGCCGACACCGTCTCCGGCCGAGCCGAGCGTGGAGCCCGCCGCCGAGCACCGTGGCGAGGCTGCGTCTGATCATGTCGCTGCCGCGACGGGCGAGCCGCACCCGCACGAGTCCCCGAAGTCCATGACGATCCCGATGATCGTGCTCGCCTTCGGTTCGGTCTTCGCGGGCGCCTTCTTCGGCATCGGCGACCGCTTCCTGCACTGGCTGGAGCCCGTCACCGAGCATGCGCACGGGAATCCGCCGATCAGCGCGACGACGGTCACGCTCTCCACCATGGTGGTGCTCGTCATCGGCGCCGGGCTCGCGTACGCCCAGTACGGGCGCCGTCCTGTCCCGGTCGTCGCCCCGCGCGGCTCGCTGCTCACCAGGGCCGCCCGGCGCGACCTCCTCCAGGACGACTTCAACCACGTAGTTCTCGTACGGGGCGGAGAGCACCTCACGCGCTCCCTGGTGTACGTCGACCACTCCCTGGTCGACGGGGTCGTCAACGGCTCGGCTGCCTCGATGGGCGGCCTCTCCGGACGGCTCCGCAAGCTGCAGAACGGCTACGCGCGGTCGTACGCGGTCTCGATGTTCGGCGGTGCGGCGGTCCTCATCGCCGCGACCCTGCTGATGAGGGCGGTCTGATACCGATGTCCTTTCCTCTGCTGACAGCGACGGCGGCGCTCCCGGCCCTCGGGGCGATCGCCACGGCCGCCGTGCCGGCCGCGCGCCGCACCGCCGCCAAGTGGCTGGCGCTGCTCGTCTCGCTCGCCACACTCGTCCTCGCCGTGGTCGTCCTGCTCCGCTTCGACCCCGACGGCGACCGCTACCAGCTCACCGAATCGCACGCCTGGATCGCGGACTTCGGCGTGCGGTACGAGCTGGGTGTGGACGGCATCGGGGTGGCGCTGGTCGCGCTGACCGCGCTGCTGATCCCGTTCGTGATCCTCGCGGGCTGGCACGACGCAGATCCCCTGGAGACCGAAGCAGCCAAGAGCAGCTTCGCCGCGGGCAGCCGCTGGCGCCCGACTCAGGGCTTCTTCGCTCTGATCCTTGCCGTAGAGGCGATGGTGATCCTCTCCTTCGAGGCCACCGACGTCTTCCTCTTCTACATCTTCTTCGAAGCCATGCTGATCCCGATGTACTTCCTCATCGGCGGCTTCGGAGACCGCGCCCACGCGGGCACGGACGAGAACGCGGCGGCCCAACGCTCGTACGCCGCCGTGAAATTCCTCCTCTACAACCTGGTCGGCGGCCTGATCATGCTGGCCGCGGTAATCGGCCTCTACGTAGTGGCCGGAAACTTCTCGCTCCAGGAGATCGCCGAGGCCCGCGCCAACGGCACGCTGGACATGGCGACCAACACCGAGCGGTGGCTCTTCCTGGGCTTCTTCTTCGCCTTCGCGGTGAAGGCGCCCCTATGGCCGCTGCACACCTGGCTGCCCAACGCCATGGGGGAGGCCACCGCCCCGGTCGCCGTACTGATCACGGCGGTGGTCGACAAGGTCGGCACCTTCGCGATGCTCCGCTTCTGCCTCCAGCTCTTCCCGGAGGCCTCGAAGTGGGCGACCCCGGTCATCCTCGTACTCGCCTTGATCAGCATCATCTACGGGGCGCTGCTCGCGGTCGGCCAGCGGGACATCAAGCGCCTGGTGGCGTACGCGTCGATCTCGCACTTCGGGTTCATCATCATGGGCATCTTCGCGATGACCAGCCAGGGCCAGTCGGGCGCGACGCTCTACATGATCAACCACGGGATCTCGACCGCCGCACTGATGCTGGTGGCGGGCTTCCTGATCTCGCGGCGCGGCTCGCGTCTGATCGCCGACTACGGAGGGGTGCAGAAAGTAGCCCCGGTGCTCGCCGGCACCTTCCTGGTGGGCAGCCTGGCGACGCTGTCCCTTCCGGGGCTCGCGCCGTTCGTGAGTGAGTTCCTGGTCCTGGTCGGCACGTTCACGCGCTATCCCGCGATCGGGATCATCGCGACCTTCGGTATCGTCCTCGCCGCGCTCTACACGCTCGTCCTCTACCAGCGGACGATGACGGGCCCGGTGAAGCCAGAGGTCTCCGCCATGCCCGACCTCCGGGTGCGGGAGCTCGTAGTCGTCACCCCGCTGATCGCCCTGCTGATCGTCCTGGGTGTCTACCCGAAGCCGATCACCGACATCCTCGATCCGGCGGTCAAGCAGACCATGTCCGACGTCCAGAAGAAGGACCCCCAGCCCGAGGTGGAGGCGGCCAAGTGAGCGCAGCAGCCGTCCACAGCCTGTGGACAATGGCGGCCGAGCCGATCGACAAGATCGACGCGCCGAAGATCGAATACGGGCAGTTGTCGCCCACCCTGATCGTCATCGGTGCGGCGATCGTCGGGATCCTCGTCGAGGCATTCGTGCCCCGCAAGTCCCGCTACTACGTCCAGGTGTTCGTGTCCGTCGTCGCCCTCGCCGCCGCCTTCGCCGCGGTCGTCGGGCTCGCGGCGGGCGGATACGGCACGACGAAGGCCGGTATCGCGGCGATGGGCGCCATCGCGGTCGACGGGCCCGCTCTGTTCCTGCAGGGCACGATCCTGCTGGCCGGCATCCTCGGCGTGTTCACGTTCGCCGAACGGCGTCTCGACCCGGTGGCGCACGGAAATCGTGTCGACTCGTTCGCCGCGCAGGCCGCGTCCGTGCCGGGCAGCGACAGTGAGAAGGCCGCGGTCAAGGCCGGGTTCACCACGACCGAGGTGTTCCCGCTGCTGCTCTTCGCGATCGGCGGCATGCTGATCTTCCCGGCGGCCAACGACCTGTTGACGCTGTTCATCGCCCTGGAAGTCCTCTCGCTGCCGCTCTATCTCCTCTGCGCCCTGGCCCGCCGCAAGCGGATCATGTCGCAGGAGGCCGCGGTCAAGTACTTCCTGCTCGGCGCCTTCGCCTCCGCGTTCACGCTCTTCGGCATCGCCCTGCTGTACGGCTACGCCGGCTCGGTGTCGTACGCGACGATCGCGCAGGTCGTCGACGGGACGATCGAGACGGTGAACCCGGCACTCGCGGGCACCATGGGCAACGACGCGCTGCTGCTCATCGGCGCCGCAATGGTCGTGATGGGCCTGCTGTTCAAGGTCGGCGCGGTGCCGTTCCACATGTGGACCCCGGATGTGTACCAGGGGGCGCCGACTCCGGTGACCGGCTTCATGGCCGCCGCGACCAAGGTGGCCGCCTTCGGCGCGCTGCTGCGTCTGCTGTACGTCGTGCTGCCGGGCCTGCGCTGGGACTGGCGGCCGGTGATGATGGCCGTCGCGATCGTCACCATGCTGGGCGGCGCGATCGTCGCGATCACCCAGACCGACATCAAGCGGCTGCTGGCCTACTCGTCGATCGCGCACGCGGGCTTCATCCTCGCCGGTGTCATCGCGACGACGCCGGACGGTGTCTCGTCCGTGCTCTTCTACCTGGGCGCGTACTCCTTCGTCACCATCGGTGCCTTCGCGGTCGTGACCCTGGTGCGGGACGCGGGTGGCGAGGCCACGCATCTGTCCAAGTGGGCCGGACTGGGAAGGCGTTCGCCACTGGTGGCGGCCGTGTTCGCGGTCTTCCTGCTGGCCTTCGCCGGCATCCCGCTGACCTCCGGCTTCGCCGGGAAGTTCGCGGTGTTCAAGGCTGCGGCCGAGGGGGGTGCCGGGGCACTGGTCGTGGTCGGTGTGATCTCGTCGGCCATCGCGGCGTTCTTCTACATCCGCGTGATCGTGCTCATGTTCTTCAGCGAGCCGCGCCCGGAGGGGCCGACGGTGGCCGTGCCCTCACCGCTCACGATGACGGCGATCGCGATGGGAGTGGCGGTCACGCTCGTGCTCGGTGTGGCGCCGCAGTACTTCCTGGACCTGGCGGGGCAGGCGGGGGTCTTCGTCCGCTGACCTCCACTGAGGCAAAAGCAATGGCCCGGGCTTCCCTGTCGACAGGGAAGCCCGGGCCATTGCTTGTCCGCGCGGCGCCGGGCTACTGGCCTTCTTCGCGGCGTGCCCTGATGCCCGTGAGGTCCAGGTCCACCGGGAAGGGGACGGACACCTTCATCCGCTCACGGAAGATGCCCACGCTGGTATAGGTGCCGGTGGTGGGCTCCAGCTCGAAGGCGTGGACCGCGGCGAGGCCCTTCTCGTTCTCGACCCGCCAGTAGTGGGGGATCTTCGCCCGCGCGTACTTCAGCGGCTTGGTCTCACGGTCCCGGGCCACGGAGTCCGGCGAGACGACCTCGATGGCCAGCACGACCGCTGCCGCCGGGAACCGGGTCTGCTCCGAGTCCTCCACCACGTCCCCTTGCACCACGACCACGTCCGGCTCAGGCCTGTTCTGCCGGTCGATGTCGATGGTGAACTCGCGGATGACCTCCAGGTCTGGCGGGGCCACGGACTGGAGCTGCCATTCGAAGAAGCTCACAGCGCGTGAGTGAAAGAGGGTCTGCGGACTCACGAAGACCAGGCTCCCGTCGATCAGTTCCGTATGCGGAGGCAGGTTCGGAAGCCGGTCCAGGTCGTCGGCGGTCCAGCCGCCCTCCGGCGGGATCGGCCAGCTGGGCGTGGAGGCCTTCGGTGCGACGCTCATCAGTGCTCCCATGGGACGGAGTCTCGCCGGTCCATTCAGACTATCGGCCGGAAACGTGCAGGTCTCCCGCGTACGTGTGAACGAGTGTCGTGCCTTGGCGCGGTTTCCCGCCCGGGGACTGCGGCCGATCGTGGCCGACTTCGGAGGCCGTGCGGCTCAGCCTGTGGATAACTCTGAGGCTGTCGGTGCGGACCCCTATCGTGGACGCAGTGGTCGAGGCACGACGTACGGGGGACAGGGCAATGAGCGGGTTGGGCGGGACAGGCGGGACGGGTGTGATGACCGAAGTGGACAGGGTCGCAGGGCTTGCCGAGCAGGCTGTGGGGCCGGGCGAGGGGGGCGGGCCCGCAGGGTTCGCGGACAGCGAGGCCCTGGCCACGCTGCACCGGGTCTTCGGATACGAGGCCTTCCGTGGCGAACAGGGAGCCGTCATCGAGCATGTGGTGGCCGGCGGAGACGCCGTCGTCCTCATGCCGACCGGCGCGGGCAAGTCGCTCTGCTACCAGATCCCGGCGATGGTCAGACCCGGTACGGGCGTGGTGGTCTCACCTCTCATCGCGCTGATGCAGGACCAGGTGGACGCGCTGCGAGCGCTCGGAGTGCGCGCCGGCTTCATGAACTCCACGCAGGACTTCGACGAGCGCCGCGTGGTCGAGGCCGAGTTCCTTGCCGGCGAGCTCGACCTGATCTATCTCGCGCCGGAGCGGCTGCGCCTGGAGTCAACCCTCGACCTGCTCTCGCGCGGCAAGATCTCCGTCTTCGCCATCGACGAGGCGCACTGCGTGTCCCAGTGGGGCCACGACTTCCGCCCCGACTATCTGGCGCTCTCCCTGCTGGGCCAGCGCTGGCCCGACGTACCGCGGATCGCGCTGACCGCGACGGCCACGCACGCCACGCATCAGGAGATCACCCAGCGCCTGGGCATGCCGGACGCCCGCCACTTCGTGGCGAGCTTCGACCGGCCCAACATCCAGTACCGGATCGTGCCGAAGGCAGACCCCAAGAAGCAGTTGCTGTCCTTCCTCAAGGAGGAGCACGCGGGCGACGCGGGCATCGTCTACTGCCTCTCGCGCAACTCGGTAGAGAAGACAGCCGAGTTCCTCTCCCGCAACGGCATCGCGGCGGTGCCGTACCACGCGGGCCTGGACGCGGGCACGCGCGCCGCCCACCAGTCACGGTTCCTGCGCGAGGACGGCCTGGTCGTGTGCGCGACCATCGCCTTCGGGATGGGCATCGACAAGCCGGACGTACGGTTCGTCGCCCACCTCGATCTGCCGAAGTCCGTCGAAGGCTACTACCAGGAGACGGGCCGAGCGGGCCGTGACGGACTGCCGTCCACGGCATGGATGGCCTACGGCCTGAACGACGTCATACAGCAGCGCAAGATGATCCAGTCGAGCGAGGGCGACGAGGCGTTCCGGCGCCGGGCGGCGGCGCATCTCGAGGCGATGCTCGCGCTCTGCGAGACCGTTCGGTGCCGACGCGGTCAGCTGCTGGCCTACTTCGGCCAGGACGCCGAAACCGCGGCTTGTGGGAACTGTGACACGTGTCTTGTCCCGCCCGAGACATGGGACGGCACGGTAGCGGCACAGAAGGTGCTGTCCACGGTGGTGCGGCTGCAGCGTGAGCGCGGGCAGAAGTTCGGGGCGGTCCAGATCGTCGACATCCTGCTCGGACGCAGGAGCGCCAAGGTCATACAGTTCGACCACGACCAGCTGTCCGTGTTCGGTATCGGCGAGGAGCTGACCGAGGGCGAATGGCGCGGTGTCGTACGGCAGTTGCTGGCTCAGGGGCTCCTCGCGGTCGAGGGCGAGTACGGGACGCTGGTGCTGACCGAGGAGAGCGGGACGGTGCTGCGGCGAGAGCGGGAGGTGCCGCTGCGCAAGGAGCCGCCGAAGCCGGTGGCCTCTCGTTCCTCCTCCGGTTCCGGCCGGGGCGAGCGCAAGGCCAAGGCCGCCGCGGCCGAGCTTCCCCCGGAGCTCCTGCCCGCCTTCGAGGCCCTGCGCGCCTGGCGTGCGGGACAGGCCAAGGAGCAGGGCGTCCCGGCGTACGTCATCTTCCACGACGCCACACTGCGGGAGATCGCCACGGCGTGGCCCACGTCGGTGGCGGAGCTGGGCGGCATCAGCGGAGTCGGCGAGAAGAAACTCGTGACCTACGGAGAGGGCGTGATCGGGGTGCTTGCGGCCCTGGAGCGGCCTTCCGGGGGAGTGGCGGAGGTCCACAGCGACGACGGGTCGGTCCCGGCTCCCCGGAATGACAACGAGTCAGCACTGGACTGGTCCGAGATGGATGCGGAGCCGGAGCCGGACGACTGGATATAGGCGGCCGCGGCTGACGCAAGAGGGGGGCGGCGGTTCGGATTGAGCATGGACGACCTGGAGTTCGACCAGCGGCCACACGCTTGGCGCGAGCTGTGGGCCGCGCCCCGCGGGCCACGTGGGCGGGGGCCTGAGAGGTCAGGATCCCGCGGCGATTCGCCCCGTCACCTCGCCCAGACCCACCCTCGTCCCGTCGGGCCCCGGTGCCCAGGCCGTCAACGTCACGACATCGCCGTCCTCCAGGAAGGTCCGCTTGCCGTCGGGGAGTTCGAGGACGTCCCGGCCGTTCCAGGTCAGTTCGAGGAGGGAGCCGCGTTCGCGTTCCGAGGCACCGCTCACCGTTCCCGAGCCGTAAAGATCGCCCGTGCGCAGTGACGCCCCGTTCACCGTCATGTGGGCCAGCTGCTGGGCGGCCGTCCAGTACATGGTGGAGAAGGGGGGCTCGGAGACGACGTGGCCGTTGACGGCGACAGAGATGCGCAGGTCGTAGCCGCCGGGGTCCTCCGAGGAGTCGTCCAGGTAGGGGAGGAGGGGGTGGGTGCGCGACGGCGGAGCGATCCGGGCGTCGTCCAGGGCGTCAAGGGGTGTGATCCACGCCGACACCGATGTGGCGAAGGACTTGCCGAGGAAGGGGCCGAGGGGGACGTACTCCCACGCCTGGAGGTCGCGCGCGGACCAGTCGTTGAGGAGGCAGAGGCCGAAGACATGGTCGCGGAAGTCGCTCAGCGGTACGGGCATGCCCATCGCGGAGGGCGCACCGACCACGAAACCGACCTCCGCCTCGATGTCCAGCCGGACGGACGGGCCGAAGATCGGCGCCGGGTCCGTCGGGGCCTTGCGCTGGCCTGAGGGGCGTACGACCTCGGTCCCGGAGACCACGACGGTGCCCGACCGGCCGTGGTAACCGATGGGCAGATGTTTCCAGTTGGGGGTGAGGGAATCGGCGGCGTCGGGACGGAAGATCTGGCCGACATTACGGGCGTGGTTCTCGGAGGCGTAGAAGTCGACGTAGTCCGCGACGTCGAAGGGGAGGTGGAGCGTCACTTCGGAAAGCGGGTGCAGCAGGGGCGCGACGGTTTCGCGGTGGGCCGGCACCGTCACCCAGGCGGTGAGCGCGCGCCGCACGTCCGACCACGTCCTACGGCCTGCCGCGAGCAACGGGTTCAGTGAGGGGCGGGCGAGGAGGGCGGCGTACGGGGAGCCGAGTTCCACGGCTGCGGCACCCGCGTCCAGAACGTGGCCCCCCAGCCGGACGCCGACGCTCCGCCGGTCGGAATCGCCCAGGGAGAACACGCCGTACGGAAGATTGTGCGGGCCGAAGAGATCGCCCTCGGGGACATCGAAGGGGGGCATGGGGTGCTGCCTCGCTTTCCGGGTGGGTGAGGCACACGTTACGGGACCGACACACGCTCGCCGCGGTCTCAAGGCATCTTGCGGTGCGCGTTCGTCTGGCCGACGGCAGGACGGAGAGACTGGAGCGGCCCGTCGAGGGGCTGTTGCGCATCGGTGCCGGATCGGCCTCTCCGCCGCCGTGCTGATCCCGACCGACGAAAAGGTCGTGGTGCTGATCGCCGAGCGTCAGGTGGAACTCGCGGGAAGATTGCTGTTCCCGAGGGAGGATGCTGGGCTTCCGCGCCGCTTCGCCAGGAAGCAGGGCCCGCGCGAACTCAGCGTGGAGCAGGGCATACCCAGCCGGGCGGCCGCCTTCTCGGAGTCGTGCGGCCGATCGGTCGATCGGTCGATCGGTCGATCGGCCGACCGCACGACCGCACGACCGCACGACCGCACGACCGATCGACCAACTGGCGGACCGTCGGACCGTCGGTCTGGCAGGTGTGGACAGGCGGGGTTTCAACTCAGGGGTGTGCGGCTGAGATGGGGGCGGTGTGGGCTGGGTTCGTGCGGTGGCCAGGGCAGTTGACGAGATACCGGACGTCGTCCGGTTCCCGTCGGGTCGATGCGCCGTTCGGTCCGTATTCTCTGATCATGGCCGCACCGACTGAATATGCACTTATCGCCACTGACCTGGACGGAACGCTGCTGCGCGGCGACGACACCCTTTCCGATCGGTCACGAGCCGCGTTGGCGATGGCGGTCGAGGCGGGCGCCCGGCACCTCGTGGTGACGGGGCGCCCGGCGCCGCGCGTACGGCCGTTGCTGGACGAACTGGGTGGCCAGGGACTGGCGGTGTGCGCGCAGGGGGCGCAGTTGTACGACGCCGGGACCGACCGGATGGTGTGGTCGGTCACCCTGGACCGGGAGTTGGCCGAGACGGCGCTCGGGAAGATCGAGGCGGAGGTCGGGGAGGTGTACGCGGCCGTGGACCAGGACGGGGTCGACGGCCTGACTCTGATCGAGCCGGGTTACGAGATGCCGCACCCGACGCTCCCGGCGGTACGCGTCATCCGGCGCGACGACCTCTGGGCGGACGCCATCAGCAAGGTGCTGCTGCGCCACCCGCTGCTGTCCGACGACGAGTTGGCGTCCGCGGCGCGCGGAGCGGTCGGTTCCCTCGCCACCGTCACAATGTCCGGCCCCGGCACCGTCGAACTCCAGCCATGCGGCGTGACCAAGGCGACGGGGCTCGCCCTGGCCGCCGAACACCTTGGTCTCACCCGCTTCGCCACGATCGCCTTCGGGGACATGCCCAATGACATTCCGATGTTCAGGTGGGCGGCCCACGGCGTCGCGATGGCCAACGCCCACCCCGAACTCAAGGCGGTGGCCCAAGAGGAGACGCTGTCGAACGAGGAGGACGGGGTCGCGGTAGTGCTGGAGAAGCTGTTCTCCCGCCCGCGGCCCCGTCCGCAGCACCGTAAGCAGCCTCTCCCACAGGCTGCTTACGGGCCTGCTCAGTAAGGCCCGTTGACGTTGTCGATCGAGCCGTACCTCGCGGCGGCGTAGTTGCAGGCTGCCGTGATGTTCGCGACCGGGTCGAAGGCGTCCAGTGCTGTACCGGGCACGTGGTAGGTGCTGAAGGTCGGAGCGATGACCTGCAGGAGGCCCTTGGACGGCGTCCCGGCCGCGGCGTTGGAGTCCCAGTTGTTGATGGCCAGCGGGTTTCCGGACGACTCGCGCATGACGTTGCGGTAGATGCCGTCGTAGCTGCCCGGGATGCCGTTCTGGGCCATGACGTCCAGTGACTCCTTGATCCAGCCGTCGAGGTCGTTCGTGTACGTCTTCGCGGAGGCGGGGGTGACAGTGGACGCCGCGGACTTGGTGGTCTGCGTGGTGGCCGTGGTCGGCTTCGTCTTATTTGCTGACTTTTGGGATTTTTTCGTGCCGACCGTCAGAGTGAGGCCCGGGTGAATCATCGACGGGTTGTCGCCGATGACCGCGCGGTTGGCCTGGTACAGCGTCTTCCAGCTCCCGCTCGTGGCGTGCTTTCGCGCGATCTTGGACAGGGTGTCGCCCGCGGCCACCTTGTACGTAACGAGCTCGACCTGCGGGACTGCGGCTTGCGCGACCTGTGCGGTCTGCGCCGGCTGTGCGGCGGCGTGCGCGCCGGTCGCCCCCACGATCGGAAGCGCGAGCGCGGCTCCGCCCGTTCCGGCGGCGACGACGCCGCGGGTGAGGGAGCGGGCTTTCGGGCGGCGGTGTTTACCTCGTGCGGCCATGGTGATTTCCTCTCCGGCGCCTGCGAGGTGAGCTGTCGGGTTCGGGCGGGAGATGCCCGGCCGCACGCTGAGTGCGACTTCACCCCGAGCCGTTCCGGCATCCGGATCGGCGACTTACCTGGGTCCCCCGCTCCTGCCGTGGCGTGGGTGATGGGTGGGTTCCGGGCGGCGGCAGGATTCGGCGGTCCGTCCGGATCGACGAGAACGTATGCGAGAGCACATGGAGGGAACAAGGCCTGAATCGGCGATGCGATGTGTCTGACCTCGTATTGGGGAGGGGGAAATCGCCCGATTACTCCGGAACACAATATTCAACTTGCTTTATGCAAAGGGGAAGTGGTCGAGTGCGGCGTATCGCCCGCTCCGTCCGCACGTGACTCATTTCACGTGAACAAGTGCCAACAAAGCGGCAATGGGGGCAACTCGGGCATAACGTTCCGGGAGTCAAGGCGGCCGAGTTCCCGTACGTGTGGCCCATGGGATCGGGATGCGGGGGTGAACCCCCGCTCTCGCCAACCGGGTTGGTGCCGCGGGCGACGCCCCGTGGTCCAGAGTCCGTTGGTCGATGCCTCGTGGTCGCGGGGCGGCTGGACGGTCACCCTGCGCGAGTGGCCTGCCCACCGGATACTGCCCGGCCCCGAGGCGTGGCCGGTCGCGCGGAAGTGGATCCGTGCGCCGGGGGTCGGCGAGTGCGACACGAGCGCGAGCCGAGTGTCGGCGTTGTCGCCGCCGTCCGCGAGGCGGCGCACTCGGCGGCCGGCCCTCGGCATCCGGATTGGATCGGTTTCGATCACTTCAAGAGGTAAAAACATCACTTCATGAAATGTCTACGTCTTTCGGGTGGTATCAGAAGATCAAGAACATACCTTCCGTGATCCGATACTGCCCGGCTGGGACCGGTGGGCGCTCACCGTGATCGAAAGGCGACCGGATACGCTGACTTGAGTGCCAGCAGCGACACATCGACAAACACTTCCAGCACACAGCGCACCCAGAGCATCCAGAGACCGCCGTTGAGAGCGTCAGCAGACAGGAGACCCTCGTGACCGTCGTCGGGCCGTTCGGGCTGAGCGTGCGGGACCAGGCTCTCGAAGCCGATGTCCAGGCCGGATTGGCGGCTGTCGAGGAGGGCCTGCTCGAGGCCACCAAGAGCGAGGTCCCGTTCATCACGGAGGCCGCGCAGCACCTCGTACGTGCGGGCGGGAAGCGGTTCCGGCCGCTGCTCGTGATGCTCGCCGCGCAGTTCGGCGACCCGTACGCGCCGGGCGTCGTGCCTTCGGCCGTGGTCGTCGAGCTGACCCACCTGGCCACGCTGTACCACGACGACGTGATGGACGAGGCGGACGTACGCCGCGGAGTGCCCAGCGCCAACACGCGGTGGGGCAACTCGGTCGCGGTCCTCACGGGCGACTTCCTCTTCGCGCGTGCCTCGCACATCCTGGCCGACCTCGGGCCCGAGGCCGTACGCATCCAGGCGGAGGCCTTCGAGCGACTGGTCACGGGCCAGATTCTCGAGACGGCCGGGCCGCGCGACGGCCGCGACCCGATCGACCACTACATGGACGTGCTCGGCGGCAAGACCGGCTCGCTGATCGCTGTGGCGGGTCGATTCGGCGCGATGATGTCGGGCGCTGACGAGACGGTCGTCGACGTGCTCACGCAGTACGGCGAGCGGCTCGGCGTCGCCTTCCAGCTCGCGGACGACGTGCTGGACATCGCGAGCGACTCGCATGAGTCGGGCAAGACGCCGGGCACCGACCTGCGCGAGGGCATTCCCACGATGCCCGTGCTGCGGCTGCGCGAGCGCGTGGAGCGGCTCGGTCTCGCCGAGGACATCGCGCTGTCCGAGCTGCTCGACTCGGACCTCACGGACGACGCCCGGCATGCGGAGGCGCTGGCCAGGCTGCGCGCCCATCCAGCGCTGGAGCAGGCCCGCCGCGACACCGTGCGGTACGTGGAGGACGCCCGCGCCACGCTGGTACCGCTCCCGGAGTGCGACGCGAAGGCGGCGCTGGTGGAGCTGTGCGACGCGGTGGTGCACCGGGCGGGCTGACGACCCGCGCATCTCCGTGTTCCGGATCCCTGTGTCCCCAAGATCTCCCGGGAGCCCTGTAGTCCCCGGGACCCTGTAGTACCCAGACCCCGGGCGACCTCATATTGTGATGCAGGTCACACTGCTGGATTGAGCTCAGCCTCGGATTCGTTCCGTATCTCTGCGCGGAAGCCGACGCAGGGGGTGTCGGCGGAATTACGGGGAGAAAACGGAATCATGGGGATGATCGGTACGTTCACGCAGCGTCGTAAGAGCCTGGTCATGACCGGTGTCGCGGTGGCAGCCGCAGCCGGAGTCGCGGCCGCCGTCATCCCGGCGGCCGCCGACAGCGGCGGCAGCAACGACGGCAAGAGCGCGAGCGCGAGCCACACGGGTGAGGGTCACGGGGACCAGTCCATCGAGGTGCAGAGCGGCGGGTCCGCCGAGGGTAGCGGCGGCACCATCCTCGCCGCGAGCCTGAAGGGCGCGAACGAGGTGCCGGTGGCGGGCGGCCCGGCTGTCGGCGACCAGGACGGCGCGGCGCTCGAGTTCGTGAAGGTCGAGGGGGACACGGTGTCCGTCGCGGTCAAGTGGCGTGGCACCGGCAAACCGACCCTGCTCCACATCCACCAGGGCGCCAAGGGCTCCAACGGCGGCGTCAAGGTCGACTTCACCAAGCTGCTGGAGAACGCCAAGGGCCGCACGGTCACCGGCACGGTCAAGGTCCAGGACGCCGCGCTGCTCGGCCAGTTGAAGGCCGACCCGGGCAGCTTCTACGCCAACCTGCACAGCGCCGAGTTCCCGGGCGGAGCCGTCCGCGGCCAACTCCACAAGGTCACCACGAGCTTTGACTTCCGGCATGCGCTGAACAACTTCCAGGCCTCGGTCCTCAAGGGCAAGCAGATCTACGAGTGCAAGAAGGCGGACGACGGCTCCACGGCCTTCGCGCAGCGTGACGTGCGCGCCGTGCTCGGCGGCGGCATCGCGCACTCGTTCGTGAAGCCCAACTCCGGTACACCGCAGTGGATCGCACCCGACCGCAGTGCGGTCACCGGATCCGTGATCTCCAGGACCCCGAACGGCGACAAGAACATCCCCGAACTGGACCTCAGGGCCACGCAGTCCGGCAAACACCGGGGGCTGCTCGCGGGCACCGCGGAGATCCTGCGGCTGAACACCGTGGGTGGGGTGGCTCCGGCCGGGGCTTGCGACGTCGGGTCGATCGTGGGGATTCCGTACCAGGCGGACTACGTGTTCGTGAACCGGTGAGCCACCGGAGTTGACCGGCTTCCAGGATCTTCTGGAAGCTTCGGGGAGCTTCCGGCATCCATCCAGGACCTCTCCAGTACTTTCTCGGACGGCGTCTTCCCCGCGTGACCCCTACGGGTCGGGGGAGGCGCCGTCCGCCCATGTCATACCGCAGCAGTACGTGGAGTTGGCTCCGAGGTCTGACGCTTTCCGGTGGCCGATTTGGTCAGATTGGAAACACCACTTCACAGGAGTTCGGGTGACAATGGCGGCCAGGGGTGGACGAGTGCGAGGACGGTCAGCCGCCGCCGACAACGGAGGTAGGGCACACATGGCACCGTACGAATCCGACGACAACACGAACGAGGACCTGCGCACCGGCCGACGAAAAGCCGCTCGGTACGTCGTCCCGGTCGCGGTGCTGGGGGTGGCGGCGGCGACCATCGGGCTGGTCCCGGCGTTCGCGGGCTCCGGCGACCCCGACCTTCCGGAGGTCACCGCACAGCGACTCATCGAGAAGATCGCCGCATCCGACGTACAGCAGCTGTCCGGCACGGTGAAGATCAGTACGGACCTGGGTCTGCCGAACCTCGGCGGTCTGGAGAGCAGCCTGGGCGGCGGAATGGGCGGGGGTGACGACTCGGGCTCGTCCGCCGACCCGTCGTCGAAGCTGATGGAACTGGCGTCCGGTACGCACACGGTGCGGGTCGCGGCCGACGGCGAGGGCAAGCAGAAGCTGTCGCTGCTCGACAAGGCCTCCGAGTACAGCGTCATCCACAACGGCGACGAGGTGTGGGCGTACGACAGCGCCTCGAACGAGGCGTACCACATGAAGGACGCCTCCGCCGGCTCCGCCGAGAAGGGCGGGAAGGGCGGGAAGGACAAGTCCGAGGACATGCCGGCCACTCCCAAGGAGCTGGCTGACGAGGCGCTGAAGGCGGCCGACGACACGACGTCCGTGACCGTCGACGGCACGGCGCAGGTCGCGGGCCGCGACGCGTACAAGCTCCTGATCAAGCCGAAGGGGTCCGGCTCGACGGTCGGCGCCATCTCGATCGCTGTGGACGCGAAGACCGGTCTGCCGTTGAAGTTCACGCTGACCCCGGCGAGCGGCGGCGCGGCCGTCGTGGACGCGGGCTTCACCAAGGTCGACTTCTCCCAGCCGGCCGCGTCCACCTTCGAGTTCAGCCCGCCGAAGGGAACGAAGGTCACCGAGGGCGACGAGCTGACGGCCCAGGACAAGGGCGAGGCGAGGCCCAAGGGCGGCGAAGACCTCGGCAAGGAGCTCGAGGGGCTGAACGTCATCGGTGAGGGCTGGAGCTCCATAGCCCAGTTCGACACCGGCGGCGAAGGCATGCCGTCGGAGGACTCCGGCGCCGGCGACGCGGGCCGTTTCCTCGACTCGCTGGGCGACCAAGTCACGGGCAAGTTCGGCTCGGGCACGGTCTTCTCGACCCGCCTGGTCAACGCGCTCATCACGGACGACGGCAAGGTGTACGCGGGCGCGGTCACCAAGGACGCACTGGTGAAGGCGGCCAACGCGGCGGAGTAGGTCACCGGGTAGCCCGGGTTCCCAATGGGCAACCCCGTAGTCCCCCGAGGGTAAGACGAATTGAGGTAGTCGATGGCGGAACTGTCCACCGCGGACGGGGACATGGCGAGCGCGGACGGCACGGCGAACACCGGTACCGGTGGAACGGCGAACATGGAGAACGCTGTGGACGCGGGTGGTACCGCGAACGCGGATGCCACCGTGGACGCGGGTGACACCGTGATCGCCACCCGCGCGCTCACCAAGCGCTACCGCGGCGGACAGCTCGCCGTCGACGGCCTCGATCTGACCGTCCCGGCGGGCAGCGTCTTCGGCTTCCTCGGGCCGAACGGCTCGGGCAAGACGACCACCATCAGAATGCTGATGGGGCTCATCGAGCCGACTTCAGGCACGGCGCGCGTGCTGGGGCAGCCCATGCCCCGCGCCACCCGCGCCGTTCTGCCGCACGTGGGCGCGCTCATCGAGGGTCCCGCGTTGTACGGCTTCCTCTCCGGACGCGACAATCTCCTGAGGTACGACTCCGCCGACCCGACAGCCGACCCGCGCACCCGGCGTACGCGCGTCGCGGCGGCGCTCGACCGTGTCGGGCTGACGGCCGCCGGGGGCAAGAAGGCGAAGGCGTACTCGTTGGGGATGAAGCAGCGGCTCGGGCTCGCGGCCGCGCTGTTGCAGCCCCGCCGACTGCTGGTCCTGGACGAGCCCACCAACGGGCTCGATCCGCAGGGGATGCGTGAAATACGTTCGCTCGTAAGGGAGTTGGCGTCGGACGGCACGACCGTGTTCCTCTCCTCGCATCTGCTCGACGAGATCGAGCAGGTGTGCACACACGTCGCGGTTATGGCGCGGGGCCGGCTGATCACCCAGGGCTCGGTGGCCGAACTCGCGGCGGGCGCGCGTGGCCGGCTCGTCGTGACGACGCCGGACCCGGGCGACGCGGCCCGGGTGCTGAAGGAGCAGGGCGTGGCCGACGTCGTGGTCGCCGAGGACCAGGTGACCGGCGAGCCGCCGGACCGCGATCTCGCTGAGGTGAACGCGGCACTGGTGACGGCGGGCGTCCGTGTCCGGGGCTTCGGGCTCGAACGGGCCTCGCTGGAGGACGCGTTCGTGGCGCTCACGGGGGAGGGATTCGATGTCGCGGGCTGAGGCTGAGATCGTGGAGCCGTCGGCCGAGTCCGCGGAGGTCGTCGGCGTACGGACGCCGAGCCCGCTCTGGACCTTCGGCCTGCTGCGTAATGAGCTGGGGACCACGCTTCGGCGGTGGAGGACGATCGCGCTGCTCGGGGTGCTGGCCGGGGTGCCGGTGCTGGTCGGGATCGCCGTGAAGATCGAGACGAGTGACGGATCGTCGGCCGGAGGCGGCGGTGGCCAGGGGCCGGCCTTCATCGCGCAGATCACCAACAACGGGCTGTTCCTGGTGTTCACGGCGCTGGCCGCCACCCTGCCGTTCTTCCTGCCGATGGCGGTCGGTGTCATCGCGGGGGACGCGATAGCGGGCGAGGCCAACGCGGGGACACTGCGCTATCTGCTGGTCGCACCGGCTGGGCGTACGCGACTGCTGATCACCAAGTACGCGACCACGCTTGCGTTCTGCGTCATCGCGACGCTCGTCGTGGCTACGTCTGCGCTCATCGTGGGCGCGTTCCTGTTCCCCTTGGGCGAGTTGACGACGATATCCGGCACGCGGATCAGTTTCGGCGAGGGGCTGGGGCGGGCGTTGTTGATCGCACTGCTCGTCGCCGCGTCACTGATCGGAGTCGCGGCGCTGGGCCTGTTCGTCTCGACGGTGACGAACAGCGGGATCGCGGCGATGGCCACGACCGTCGGCCTGCTCATCACCGTGCAGATTCTCGACCAGATACCTCAACTCCACGCGATCCAGCCGTACTTCTTCTCGCACTACTGGCTGTCCTTCGCCGACCTCATGCGCGATCCCCTGTACTGGGACGACGTGGTCCGCAACCTGGAGCTCCAGGCGCTGTACGCGGCGGTGTTCGGCACGGCGGCGTGGGCGCGGTTCACGAACAAGGACATCACCGCTTAGGCAGCACCGCTTGGGGCAGCACCGCCCGGGCAGCACCGCTTGGGGCAGCACCGCCCGGGCAGCACCCCTTGGGGCAGCACCGCCTGCGGCAGTACGGCCCGGGCAGTGCTGCCTGAGGCTCGGTCGGCTTCAGCTCTCGTAGGGGAAGCGGGCGAGTGGGGGGTCCTGGGCGAAGAAGGTCTTGGCTCGGGCCAGAGCGGCGGAGTCGTTCAGTACGTCACCGGGCTTGCTGCCGTTGCCGAGGAGGACTCCGCCGAAGCGCATCCCCATGTACGCGGCCGTGTGGTTGAGCGTGCCGACGAGAGGTTCGGCGACCTCTTCCTCCTCGTGCGCGAGGGCGGTGACGCCCCACAGGGTGCGCCCGGCCATCGTCTTCTTGAAGTCGACGCCGGGGGTGCGCAGCCAGCCCGACCAGTGGTCGAGGTAGAGCTTGGTGTGCGCGGACACGGAGTACCAGTACAGCGGCGAGGCGATGACGATGTCCGTCGCCGCGAGCGTGGCGTCGAGGAACAGTGCCGGGGTGTCGCCGGACGGCCGGACGTGGTCGCTGTCGTGGCGCAGGTCCTCGAAGTCGGGCATCGGGTGCTCGGCAAGGCTCAGCCAGCGCTGCGTGACATCGGACGGCAACTGTTCCGCTGCCTTGCGGGTCAGCAGCTCGGTGTTGCCGTTGCCGCGGCTGCTGCCCAGGAGGAAGAGGAAGTGGCGGGTCATGACGGCTCCAGGATATGGGGCGTACGACAGCTACGTGCGCCTGCAGTATATGCATGCGCACGTAGTTGGCGGCTACCCCGAGGCAGGGCTCTGCCTGGGTGCCCCGGCGTCATGCGGCCGACTCCCCGTGGTCGACTCTCCGTGCCAGACCGGCGTGGCCTGCGTGGCCTGCCAGACCGGCGAGGCGTAGGCGTGAGAGGTATGCGAGACCCGCGAGTGCGAGGCATGAGCCTTGCGAGGCTGGGAGTGGACCTACTCCGACAACTCCCACACCGCGTACGCCAGCGCGTCGCTGTTCCGGTCCAGTGCCGTGTCGTTGATGTTCGACGTCGTGTCGCACGAAGAGTGGTAGCAGCGGTCGAAGGGCTGGCCCGCCGTGCCGCCCCACTTGGTGGCCTGGGCCGGGGACTTGGTGCTGCTGGCACCGGTGAAGATGCCGCCCACGGGGACGCCCGCGCTCTTGAAGGGGGCGTGGTCGGAGCGGCCGTCGCCCTCGGTCTCGATCTCGGTGGCGACGCCGAGGCCGGTGTAGAAGTCCTTGAAGGTCTTCTCGATGGCCGGGTCGTCGTCGTAGACGAAGTAGCCGGGGTTGGGCGACCCGATCATGTCGACGTTCAGATAACCGCTGATCTTCGCGCGGTTGGCGGTGGAGAGGCTGTTGACGTAGTAGCGCGAGCCGACCAGGCCGAGCTCCTCCGCTCCCCACCACGCGAACCGCAGGTGCTTGGTGGGCTGGTACTGCGTACGCGACACGGCGAGCGCGGCCTCCAGTACGGCCGCCGATCCGGAGCCGTTGTCGTTGATGCCGGCCCCTGACGTGACGCTGTCGAGGTGCGAGCCCGCCATGACGACCTGGTCGGTGTTGCCGCCCGGCCAGTCGGCGATCAGGTTGTAGCCGGTACGGCCGGAGGAGGTGAACTGCTGGATGGACGTGGTGAATCCGGCGGCGTCCAGCTTCGCCTTCACGTAGTCGAGGGACGCCTTGTAGCCGGTGCGGCCGTGCGCCCGGTTGCCGCCGTTGGCGGTGGCGATGGACTGCAGCTCGGTGAGATGCGCCTTGACGTTGGCCACGGGTATGTCGGGCGCGGCGGCCACGCGTACGGGCGCCGCGTCGGCTATCGCGCTTGTGGTGAACAGCGCGGTGACCGCTATGACCGCGGCACCCGTGGCGCGTCCGGGAACGGAGAGCTTCATGTGGGGGGCTCCGAATTCCTTGCGGGAATGGGTGCCTGATGGTGAAGCCGTGGCTGACGTTCCGTCAAGAGCGCAATCCGGTCAAGGATGTTCGTATAGCGGATCCCGGGAGTTCACGCGAGCCGGATGCTGGCGGCGCTGTGGGGGCGCTCCGGGTTGCTGGTGGCTCATTGCTGATCGCTGATGGCGGGTTGCAGGGTTGCGGGTTGCGGGTTGCTGGTTAGTGCACGCAGAACTCGTTTCCCTCCGGATCCGCCATCACCACCCACTCGCCCCCGTGCTCCTTCACCTCCCGCAACACCACCGCTCCCAGCTCGGCCAGCCGTGCGACCTCCGCCTCCCGCTGCCCGTCCGCTGTGTGCAGGTCGATGTGCAGCCGGTTCTTCACGGTCTTCGGCTCCGGCACGCGCTGGAAGAGCAGCCGCCGACCGAGCCCGGTCTCGCTCTCTTCCTCGTACGGATCATCGGGGTGCCGTACGGCCGCCAGATCCCGCCAGGCGCGGTGCCCGTGCGACTCGACGGTGATCTCGGGCGGTACGGCGCCGAAGCCGAGCAGGCGCTCGATCAGGGCGCTGTGGTCCTCGACGAGGTAATGGAGAGCGGCGGCCCAGAAGTCGGCCTGGGCGTGTGGGTCGGCGGAGTCGATGACGAGCTTCCAGTGCAGGGGCTGGGGCTGGGGTGTGAGCGTCATGGTAACCACTTATAATGGTTACGTGAGCGAGCGTGCAACGAAGACGCCCGGACTGACCCTCGTGTCGTACGGCGGCAAGGCCTTCCGCTTCGATCCCGGGGCGCTCTGCATGGAGCTGGTGACCACGGGTGGGCCGGGGGAGTTCGCGCGGTACGAGGTGTTGCACGAGCCCGCGGATCTGGTGCGCTGGGTGGAGCGGAGCCGCTTGGCCGACGGGCTTGAACTCACTGTCACGGAAGAGGAGTTGGCGGAGGTGCGAGCCCTCCGCGACGCGATCTTCCTCCTCGCTGCCGACCGTGCCCACGGCCGGCCGCTCCAGGCCCGCCACCGCGCTGTCGTCAACGCCGCCGCTGCCGAGGCTCCCCTGACCGCCCGCATCGAGGCGGACGGCACGCGTGCGTGGGCGCCGGGGGCCACCGGGGCGCGGCTGCTGGCCACGGTCGCCCGTGACGCGGTCGAGCTGTTCACCGGTCCGTACGCCCATCGCATCCGCGAGTGCGGGTCTCACAACTGCACCCTGCTCTTCGTCGACACCTCGCGTCCCGGGCGTCGTCGTTGGTGTGCCATGGAGCACTGCGGAAACCTTCACAAAGTGCGGGCGCATCGTGCCCGCGTGGCCGAAGCCGAAGGAGACGTCTGATGCCTACCGGACTCACCCAGGACGCGGGCTGGAACATCGGTGTGTCCCGCACCCTTCCTCAACCCCCGGAAGCCGTTTGGGAGTTCATCGCGAGCCCCGAGGGTGTTGCCCTCTGGCTCGGGGAGGGTGCGGTTCTGCCGCGGGCTCCCAAGAAGGGCGACACCTACGAAACGAAGACGGGCGTAGGGGGCGAGGTTCGCGGCTATCACCCCGGTACCCGCATCCGTGTCACCTACGGTCGTACGACGGTCCAGGTCACCGTCTCATCCGCACCGCACGGGCGGACGGTCATCAACTTCCATCAGGAGCGTATGTCGAGTGCGGAGGAGCGGGAGGTTCAGCGGGGGCACTGGGCGGCGGTGATGGACGAGGCGGAGGGGCGGTTGGGTTGAGGCCGATGGGGTTTCGCCCCCGCCGCCCCCGGGCTGAAGATGCCGGCCCCGGGTCGCGAAAATTCCACCTCTCCGGCGTTGAAGATTCGGAGCACAGGAGGCAGACCCCTCACGAACCCTCATAAATCCTCAACAAACCTCACGAACTTTTAGGAACCCCCGCACTCTCCCGCTCCCGCTCCCGCTCCCTCTCCCGCTCGTCATAATCCGACCGAGCCGCCGCGATCTCCCCCTGGTGCGCCTCCGTCCACGTCACCAGCGACCGGATCGTGGCATGCAACGTCCCTCCGAGCGGAGTGAGCTCGTACTCGACCCGGGGCGGCACCACGGGATGGACGGTCCGCTCGACCAGCCCGTCCCGCTCCAACTGCCGCAAGGTAACCGTCAGCATGCGCTGGCTGACGCCGTCGATCTCCCGTCGGAGCTCGGTGAAGCGCAGCCGCCGGTTGTCGAGGAGTGCGATCACGAGCAGCGACCACTTGTCGGCGACCCGATCGAGGATCTGCCGGACCTGGCAGTCCTCCCGGGTGTCCCACTGGAAGGGATCCGGATCGCCGTAGTCCGCGCCCACGGTGCCCGCGCAGTTACTCGGTGACTTCAAAGTGCCTTCTTCCATACCTGTCGATGCTGCCGCAGGCTGGCATCGGTTACAAGAGGGAACCGACCCTCACTTGGGTAACCACCCCTGTCCGGGGACCCCTACCTGAGGAGTTGCGATGGGCACCCGTGCCTGGGCCCTACTGCTCGTTCTCTGCGGAACGATCTTCCTGGAGGGCATCGACGTCGCCATGCTGGCCGTGGCGATCCCCTCGATCAGATCGGATCTCGGCCTGCCCACGGACACGGCGGCGTGGGTGATGAGCTCGTACGTACTCGGCTACGCGGGCTTCACCCTGCTGGGAGGCCGCGCGGCCGATCTCCTGGGCCGCCGCCGCATGTTCCTCACCTGGCTGACGGTCTTCCTCGCCTTCTCGGGGCTGGGCGGCTTCGCCACGGAGGGCTGGATGCTGATCGTCGCGCGGTTCGTCACCGGTGTCTCGGCCGCGTTCATGACTCCGGCCGCGCTGTCCCTCATCACGACGTCGTACGCGGAGGGCGAGCAGCGCAACAAGGCCCTGCTGGTCTTCGCGGGCACAGCGGCCGGCGGCTTCTCCCTCGGCCTGGTCATCGGCGGCCTGCTGACCGAACTGGGCTGGCGTTGGGTCTTCTTCGCCCCCGTACTGCTGGCGGGAGCCCTGCTCGCAGCGGCGGTACGGCTGATCCCGGCGCCGCCGGGCGAGACGGGCGACCCCCAGCCCGGTACCGCGGCGCCGGAAACACCCGGCCGCCCCCAGCCCCGTACCGACACCGTCGCCTCCGCGAAGCGGCGCCGCCTCACCGAAGGCTTCGACGTCCTCGGCGCCATCACCGCCGCAGGCGCCATGCTGCTCGCCGCGTACGCCGTCATCCGCCTCGAACACGGCCTGGACGGCTGGCGGTTGACGGCGGGCGTGGCAGCGGCGGCCGCCCTCCTGGTTGCCGCATTCGTCATCGTCGAGCGCCGTGCCCCCGACCCGCTGGTCCGCCTCGGTATCTTCCGCATGGGCTCCGTCGTACGCGCCGACCTCGGCGCTCTCCTCTTCGTGGGCGCCTTCTTCGGGTTCCAGTTCGTCCTCACGCTCTACCTCCAGGAACTGCGCGGCTGGTCCTCCCTGCAGACGGCGATCGCCCTGGTGGTGATGGGCTGCGACGCCGTCCTCGCCCCCACGCTCACGCCCCGCCTGGTCACGCGCTTCGGCCATGCCCGGGTGATCCTCGGCGGCTTCGTCCTGGCGGTCGTCGCGTACGGCATGTTCCTGCCGGTCGGCATGGACTGGTCGTACGCCGCGATGTTCCCGACCCTGATCATCGCGGGCACCGCCTTCGCGCTGGCCTACGGGCCGCTCACGATCGCGGCGACGGAGGGTGTGGCGGAGTCCGAACAGGGGCTGGCGGGCGGCCTGTTGAACACGTTCACCCAGTTCGGCTCGGCGATCGGCATCTCGGCGGTGACGGCGGTGTACGGCCTGGCCTCCACGGGCTCCGACGACCCGGAGTCCACCCTGTCCGCATTCCGTGCGGCACTGATCGTCCCGGTGGTGATGGTGACGCTGGGGGCCCTGCTCTCGTCCTTCGGCCTCCGAGGACGAGCGGGAGGGGGAGGGCGCGAGCGGGAGCGAGGACGCATGAGGCCGACGGCGGGGACCGCCGCCAATACCGCTCAGCAGACCGTGAGTTGAGGGTTCGCCATACTGTTCGCATGACCGCTGACGCCGCCGCTGCCGACTCCGCCGGCTCCGCCTCCTCCCTCCACCGCAGCCGGGTCGTCATCGTGGGCGCCGGCCCGTCCGGACTCACCCTCGCCAACATCCTGCGGGCCGCCTCGGTGGACTGCGTGGTGCTGGAGACGGAGAGCAGGGAGTTCATCGAGCAGCGGCCGCGCGCGGGCTTCCTGGAGGAGTGGGCGGTCCGAGCCCTGGAGCGGCGGGGCCTCGCGGACCGGCTGCTGGAGAACACCGAGGTGCACACCGAGTGCGAGTTCCGGCTCGCGGGGGAGCGCCACAGGTTCCCGTACGCGGACGTGTCGGGACACCGGCACTTCGTCTACCCGCAGCCGCTGCTGGTGACGGACCTGGTGCGCGAGTACGCGGACGTGCGGGGCGGCGCCATCCGCTTCGGCGTCCGCGACGTCCAGCCGGCCGGGATCGACACGGACCAGCCCTCGGTCGCGTACACGGACCCGGAGACCGGTGAACGGATCCGCCTCGACTGCGACTTCGTCGCGGGCTGTGACGGCGCACGCGGTGTGACCCGTACCTGCCTGCCGCCGGAGCGGACCACCGTCGCCCGGCACGACTACGGCATCGGCTGGCTGGCGCTGCTCGCCGAGGCGCCGCCCTCCTCCGACTGCGTCGTCTTCGGCATCCATCCACGCGGGTTCGCCGGCCACATGGCCCGCAGCCCACAGGTCACCCGCTACTACCTCGAGTGCCCGCCCGGCGACGACCCGGAGAACTGGTCCCACGAGCGCGTGTGGGCCGAACTCCACGAACGGCTCGCGGCGGACGGGGCCCGCCCGCTCAACGAGGGCCGGCTGATCGAGAAGCGCGTCCTGGACATGCACAACTATGTGGTGGCGCCGATGGCGTACGGGCGGCTCTTGCTCGCGGGCGACTCGGCGCACCTCCTCGCGCCGATCGCCGCGAAGGGCATGAACCTCGCGATCCACGACGCCCTGCTGCTCGCCGACGCGTTCGTCGCGTACTACGGCAAGGACGACGACAGCGGGCTGCGCGGCTACTCGGCGGCCTGTCTGCGGCGCGTGTGGCAGTACCAGGAGTTCTCGCAGTGGCTCTCCGACGTGTTCCACGGCGCCTCGTCGGGCGATCCGTTCCTGGCGGGCATCACGGCGGCCCGGCTGCGACGGACCCTCGTCTCGCCGGCCGCGGCGATCGGCTTCGCCGAGCTGTACCTGGGCAAGGACACGGATTACTGACGTCGCTGACTACTGACGCTGCTGATTACTGACGCTACTGATGATTACTGGCTATGTAGTCGTAGTCGTACTTGGGCTCGTGCTCGGTGTCGACCGGGTCACCGCGGCCGCCCTCTCCCGCAGCGCCACCCTCAACCGCCGAGCCGTCCGCAGCGCGTCCCACGTCAGCAGGGACAGCGCCGCCCACACCAGCGCGAACCCGGCCCACCGCTCGGCGGGCATCGCCTCGTGGAAGTACAGGATGCCGAGCAGGAACTGCAGCACGGGCGCCAGGTACTGCAGCAGCCCCAGCGTCGACAGCGGCACCCGGATCGCCGCCGCCCCGAAGCAGACGAGCGGCGCCGCGGTCACCACACCGGTCGCGGCCAGCAGCGCCGCGTGCCCGGCGCCCTCGCCGCCGAACGTCGCGTCGCCCTGGGCCGACAGCCACAGCAGATACGCCAGCGCGGGAAGGAACTGGATCGCGGTCTCGGCGGCCAGCGAATCCAGGCCGCTCAGATTGACCTTCTTCTTCACCAGCCCGTACGTCGCGAAGGAGAAGGCGAGGCAGAGGGAGATCCACGGCGGCCGGCCGTACCCGATGGTCAGCACGAGTACCGCGGCGAAGCCGATGCCGACGGCTGCCCACTGGGCGGGCCGCAGCCGTTCCTTCAGGAGCAGGACGCCCATCGCGATGGTGACGAGGGGGTTGATGAAGTAGCCGAGGGACGCCTCCACCACGTGGCCGGAGTTCACGGCCCAGATGTAGACGCCCCAGTTGATCGTGATGACGGTCGCCGCGACGGTGATCAGAGCCAGCCTGCGCGGCTGCCTCAGCAGCGGACCTGCCCAGGCCCAGCGCCGCATCACCACGAGCGCGATCAGCACGACGCCGAGCGACCACACCATGCGGTGGGCGAGGATCTCGCCCGCTCCGGCGGGTTCGAGCAGTGGCCAGAAGAGGGGAACGAGGCCCCACATGCCGTACGCCGCGAAGCCGTTCAGCAGACCGATGCGCTGCTCGCCCTTGGACTCCGGCCCTACACCTATGTGCTGTTCGCCCTTGGACTGCACCGGCGCGCCCCTCCTTCTTCTCCGGCTGCGGACACGCAGCCTTCAAGAAGGTAGCGCCGAGCGCCCCTGCCCGTCATGCCCGTATCGCTATACGGTCATGACGGGCAGGGGTTCCCCGGGGGGAGGGGGCTCAGGCCCGAGGGCTCTGGCTCAGTCCTTCAGCGGCTCAGCCCTTCAGCGCCGCCGCGATCGACTCCGCGATCGGCGTGGTCGGGCGGCCGGTCAGCCGGGACAGGTCACCGGTGACACCGGCCAGCTCGCCCTTCTCGATGGACGCGTCCACGCCGGCGAGAGTCGCGGCGAGGGCCTCGGGCAGCCCGGCGCCGACCAGGATGCCGGTGAACACCTCGACGGAGACGGGGTTGTAGCCGATCTCCTTGCCGGACTGCTTGGCCACCTCGGCGGCGTACTCGGCGAAGCTCCACGCGGTGTCGCCGGCCAGCTCGTACGTCTTGTTCTCGTGGCCCTCGCCGGTCAGTACGGCGACGGCGGCGGCCGCGTAGTCCGCGCGGGCGGCGGAGGCGACCTTGCCCTCACCGGCGGCCTGGGTGACGGCGCTGTATTCGAGGACCGGGGCGAGGTTCTCGGTGTAGTTCTCGTTGTACCAGCCGTTGCGCAGCAGGGCGTACGTCACGCCGGACTCCAGGATCGCCTGCTCGGTGCCCTTGTGGTCGTCGGCCAGCGCGGCCGTCAGGCCGCCCGGGGCGCTGGTGTACGCGAGGAGCGCGACTCCGGCGGCCTTGGCGGCTTCGAGGACGACCTTGTGCTGGCCCACGCGGCCCTTGTCGAACTCGTTGCCCGAGATGAGGAGCACCTTGTCGCCGGCGGAGAAGACGCTGTCGAACGTCTCGGGAGCGTTGTAGTCGGCGATCGCGATCTTCACGCCGCGGGCCGCGAAGCCTGCGGCCTTCTCCTCGCTGCGGACGACGGCGGTGATCTGGTCGGCCGGAACCTTCTCCAGCAGTCCCTCGATGACGAAACGGCCGAGGTGGCCGGTGGCTCCGGTGACGACGATGCTCATGTCTGAAACAACTCCTTGTGGGGTGCGGGTCTGGCACTAACCATAGGAGATGCACTAACTCTTCGAAAGTACCCACTTTGAAGTAAGGTACTGGCATGGCCGTAAGTCCCAGCACCACCCCGACCACCAGCCCAGTCGCCAAGTGGAACGTCGAAGGGGAGGCGATGTGCCCGCACCGCCTCGTCCTGGAGCACGTCACCAGCCGCTGGGGCGTTCTCGTCCTGATCCAGCTCCTGGAGCGCCCGTACCGCTTCAGCGAGCTGCGCCGCGCCATCGGCCGCGTCAGCGAGAAGATGCTCACCCAGACCCTGCAGACCCTTGAGCGGGACGGCCTCGTCCACCGCGACGCCAAGCCGGTCATCCCGCCGCGCGTCGACTACTCGCTCACCGACCTGGGCCGCGAGGCCGCCGAGCAGGTGCGCGCCCTGGCCGTCTGGACCGAGGGGCGGATGGACGACGTGCAGAAGGCCCGCCAGGCATACGACGAGGCCCGGACCTGATGGTCCGGGCCTGGCAAGTCGTACGAGAGGGAGCCCAGCAAGTCGTACGAGACGGAGCTCAGCAAGTCGTACGAGAGGGACACGAGATGGATTAGCCGACGACCGTCCAGGTGTCCCCGCCCGCCAGCAGTGCCGCCAGGTCACCCTTGCCGTTCTGCTCGATGGCCGTGTCGAGCTGGTCGGCCATCTGCGTGTCGTACACCGGACGGTCGACGGAGCGGAAGACACCGATCGGGGTGTGGTGGAGGGTGTCCGGGTCGGCGAGGCGGGAGAGCGCGAACGCCGTCGTCGGTGAGGGTGCGTGGGCGTCGTGGACCAGGATCTGCGACTCGTTCTCCGGCGTGACGGTGACGGCCTTGAGGTCGCCGGTCAGCGAGTCGCGTACGACCCCCTTGGACGCGTCCGTTCCGAAGCGGATCTGCTGCCCGTGCTCCAGGCGGATCACCGCCTCCTCGGCCTGCTGCCTGTCCTTGAGGACCTCGAAGGCGCCGTCGTTGAAGATGTTGCAGTTCTGGTAGATCTCGACGAGGGCCGTGCCCGGGTGGGCGGCCGCCTCGCGCAGTACCTCGGTGAGGTGCTTGCGGTCGGAGTCGACGGTCCGCGCCACGAAGGACGCCTCGGCGCCGATGGCGAGGGACACCGGGTTGAAGGGCGCGTCCAGCGAGCCCATCGGCGTCGACTTGGTGATCTTGCCGACCTCGGAGGTGGGCGAGTACTGGCCCTTGGTGAGCCCGTAGATCCGGTTGTTGAACAGAAGGATCTTCAGGTTCACGTTGCGGCGCAGGGCGTGGATCAGGTGGTTGCCGCCGATGGACAGCGCGTCGCCGTCACCCGTGACGACCCAGACGGACAGGTCGCGGCGCGAGGAGGCGAGGCCGGTCGCGATGGCGGGGGCGCGGCCGTGGATGGAGTGCATCCCGTAGGTGTTCATGTAGTACGGGAAGCGGGAGGAGCAGCCGATGCCCGAGACGAAGACGATGTTCTCCTTCGCCAGGCCGAGCTGGGGCATGAAGCCCTGCACGGCGGCGAGAACCGCGTAGTCACCGCAGCCTGGGCACCAGCGCACTTCCTGATCGGACTTGAAGTCCTTCATGGACTGCTTGGCCTCGGCCTTGGGCACCAGAGTGAGCGCCTCGATCGTGTCCGAGCCTTCCGTGGTCGTCTCAGCCATCGATGGCCTCCTTGAGAGCTGTGGCGAGCTGTTCGGCCTTGAACGGCATGCCATTGACCTGGTTGTACGAGTGGGCGTCCACCAGGTACTTCGCCCGGACCAGCGTGGCGAGCTGTCCGAGGTTCATCTCGGGGATCACCACTTTGTCGTAACGCTTCAGCACCGTGCCGAGATTCCGCGGGAAGGGGTTGAGGTGTCGCAGATGGGCCTGGGCGATCGGCTCGCCGGCGGTGCGCAGCCGGCGTACGGCCGCGGTGATGGGCCCGTACGTCGATCCCCAGCCCAGGACGAGGGTGGTGGCGCCGTGCGGGTCGTCGACGTCCAGGTCCGGTACGTCGATGCCGTCGATCTTCGCCTGGCGGGTGCGGACCATGAAGTCGTGGTTGGCCGGGTCGTAGGAGATGTTGCCCGAGCCGTCCTGCTTCTCGATGCCGCCGATGCGGTGTTCCAGGCCGGGTGTGCCGGGGATGGCCCAGGGGCGGGCGAGGGTCCCCGGGTCGCGTTTGTAGGGCCAGAAGACCTCGGTGCCGTCGTCCAGGGTGTGGTTGGGGCCCTGGGCGAACTGCACGCGCAGGTCGGGGAGTTCGTCGGTGTCGGGGATGCGCCACGGTTCGCTGCCGTTGGCCAGGTAGCCGTCGGACAGCAGCAGCACCGGGGTGCGGTAGGTGAGGGCGATGCGGGCGGCTTCGAGGGCGGCGTCGAAGCAGTCGGCGGGCGTGCGGGGGGCCACGATCGGCACCGGGGCCTCGCCGTTGCGCCCGTACATCGCCTGCAGCAGGTCGGCCTGTTCGGTCTTGGTCGGCAGGCCGGTCGAGGGGCCGCCGCGCTGGATGTCGAGTACCAGCAGCGGCAGTTCCAGGGAGACGGCAAGACCGATGGTCTCGGACTTGAGGGCGACGCCGGGGCCGGAGGTGGTGGTGACGGCGAGGGAGCCGCCGAAGGCCGCGCCGAGGGCGGCGCCGATGCCGGCGATCTCGTCCTCGGCCTGGAAAGTGCGCACGCCGAAGTTCTTGTGCTTCGACAGTTCGTGCAGGATGTCGGAGGCCGGCGTGATCGGGTACGAGCCCAGGTAGAGCGGCAGGTCGGCCTGGCGGGAGGCGGCGATCAGGCCGTAGGACAGGGCCAGGTTCCCGGAGATGTTGCGGTAGGTGCCGGTGGGGAACGCGGTGGCGGCCGGGGCGACCTCGTAGGAGACCGCGAAGTCCTCGGTGGTCTCGCCGAAGTTCCAGCCCGCGCGGAACGCGGCGATGTTGGCGGCCGCGATGTCGGGTTTCTTGGCGAACTTGGATTTCAGGAACTTCTCGGTGCCCTCGGTGGGCCGGTGGTACATCCAGCTCAGCAGGCCCAGCGCGAACATGTTCTTGCTGCGCTCGGCCTCCTTGCGGGAGAGGTCGAACTCCTTGAGCGCCTCGACGGTCAGCGTGGTCAGCGGCACCGGGTGGACGTTGTAGCCGTCCAGGGAGCCGTCCTCCAGCGGGCTTGCGGCGTAGCCGACCTTGGCCATCGCCCGTTTGGTGAACTCGTCGGTGTTGACGATGATCTCCGCGCCGCGCGGCACGTCGGCGATGTTGGCCTTCAGGGCCGCCGGGTTCATCGCCACCAGCACGTTGGGCGCGTCGCCCGGCGTGAGGATGTCGTGGTCGGCGAAGTGCAGCTGGAACGATGAAACGCCCGGCAGGGTGCCTGCGGGCGCTCGGATCTCGGCGGGGAAGTTCGGCAGTGTCGAAAGATCATTGCCGAACGATGCCGTCTCGGAGGTGAAGCGATCACCGGTGAGCTGCATACCGTCACCGGAGTCCCCCGCGAACCGGATGATCACCCGGTCGAGCCGACGTACGTCCTTCACGCCCGCCGGTTTGCGCTGTTCTCCTACGACGGTTCCGTCGGCCTGTTCCGCTGGACTGCTGACCTGGCTGGTCACTGAACTGGACCTCCCTCGCGGCGGCTGTCTGCGGACGGCCTTCCCGCAGACGTTCCCACGCTCAACCCTACGTCGGTAAGGGTCGCCTTCCCGTGGTGATTCGCATGATGGACACCCATTTGAGACGGCCGGACGCCCTGATTTGCCATGATTCACCCGCCCCCCGGCGCTGGTCTTGAAGACGCTGCTGGCTCATCCTTTGGTTCTCGTGCTCGCTGTTCGCTACTTGTGCTTGGTTCGCTGTTCGCTGTTCGCTGTTCGTGCTTGGCTTGTGCTCGCTGCTTGTGCTTGCCGCTGCTCGTGCTTGCTGCTGGTCGTCAGGAGTTCAGGTAGGTGAGGACCGCGAGAACACGCCGGTGGTCCCCGTCGCTCTGGGACAGGCCCAGCTTCAGGAAGATGTTGCTGACGTGCTTCTCGACCGCGCCGTCGCTGACCACGAGCTGACGTGCGATCGCGGAGTTCGTCCGCCCCTCGGCCATAAGTCCTAGGACCTCCCGCTCGCGTGGGGTGAGTCCGGCGAGGACGTCCTGTTTGCGGCTGCGGCCCAGGAGCTGCGCGACGACCTCCGGGTCGAGCGCGGTACCGCCTCTGGCCACGCGTACCACCGCGTCCACGAATTCACGCACCTCGGCTACCCGGTCCTTGAGCAGATAGCCCACGCCGTGGCTGGAACCGGCGAGCAGTTCGGTGGCGTACTGCTCCTCCACGTACTGCGACAGCACCAGTACACCGAGTCCCGGGTGCTGCTTTCGGAGCTGTACGGCCGCTTTGACGCCCTCGTCGGTGTGCGTCGGCGGCATTCGGACGTCGGCGACCACGACGTCCGGGAGCGCGTCCTGGGCCGCGAACTCCGTGATGGTCTTGATCAGGGCGTCCCCGTCGCCGACTCCGGCGATCACGTCGTGCCCGCGGTCGGTCAGCAACCGGGTCAGGCCCTCCCTGAGCAGCACTGAATCCTCGGCGATGACCACGCGCACTCTGTCCTCCACGATCTTCGGCCCCCCAGCCCATCCCGGTTTCGTTCGCCCGGGTCGTTCCTGCTTGTACGGTCAGCCTCCAGCATTCCAGCATCGGGGGCTGGGTGGGGGTGCCTCCGGCGGTTGGGTGGTCGGGTGGTTGTTTTGTCTGCGGGTGGGTGGGGGCTGGTCGCGCAGTTCCCCGCGCCCCTTGGGTGTGTGGGGGGTCGGGGACGTGCCGGGGCATCCGAGCGCCGCTCTGAGGTAGTCGGGTTGGCCGGGAAGCGCGGCGCTCGGACGCC
>NZ_JBQQCG010000090.1:0-47078 GCF_052245575.1 Streptomyces sp. 2A115
TGTGTGCCCGATCGCCCTGCGCCTTTCGCCCGAGAACGGTGTCAGCGGGACCCGTTGCCGAAACGGCGGAGCAGTACAAAGCCGGCGATCAAGAGGACCGCTCCGGCCGCGGCCGGCCACAATTGAGCCCCGGTGTCAGCCAGACCTCCGGTCGCCTGCGGTTCGGACTGCGAACCGGCCGACGGATCGTTCCCACCTGTGGACGGCGTCGGTTCAGGGCCTGGCACCGCGCCGACGCTGTCACTGCTGTCGGTGTCATCGGCGTTGTTGGCGTCCGAGCTGCCCGCCGATGCGGACGGATCGCTCTGAACAGCCGGTGGTGACGTTTCGATCTTGGGCGCCGCGTTGTCGCGGTCGCTGTCCGAGCCGCCCGCCGGCTCGGTGACCGGCGTGGTGGTGGAGGGCTCCGGCGTCTCCTGGCCCCCGGTGTCCGCAGGCTCGTCATCCTTGCCACCGGCGTCCGCGGGCTCGTCGTCCTGGCCGTTCCCACCGGACGGAGCGTCAGGTGTCGGCGCCGGCGTGTTCCCCGGCTCCTCACCCTCGGAGCCCCCCGCGCCGTCGGAAGCGGCGGCGTCGCACTTTCGGCCGTCGTTGATGCAGTCCACCATCTCCCGCATGAGCTCTTCGTCGAAGATGTTGATGAAGTCGCCGTGGTCGGTGACCGGCTTGTGCACCTGCTCCGGGAAGGAATCGACCGCGAACAGCGGGGTCGTTCGACCGCCGTCCTTCAGGCTGGGCGCGTCCACGTCGTAGACGATGCGCTGCACCAGCTGCGGAATCGCACGGAAGCCGGCCGCGCAACTACCGTCCGCGGCGGCGAACGCCACGTGAGTGCGGTGGTTGGCACTGTCGATGTTCCGACCGTCCCAGCAGCTTTGGAACTTGAAGGTGCGGACCACGTCACTGCCCTTGGGACAGAGCGGGTACTTGTCCTTCAGCTGCCGGTCCTCGAGCCCCGTGCAACTCCACGAGGCATTGGCGTTGGCCGTGCCGTTGACGAACGCCTTGGCATCCCCGGTGATGATGCGCAGCAGACTCGGCATGGCCGTGACCTCGCCGCGCGGGTTGCCCACGAACGTCATCGTGACCTGCTTGGGCGTGACGATCTCACCGGCGTTGCCCTCGATGCCGCCGCCGGGAGAGGCGGCGTCCTGCTCCTGGACGCCGTTCTGCAGGCGCAGCACGGGCCAGAAGTACGAGGACTTGTCGCCCTCGTTCTCGCAGGTCGTGTCCGCCGCCGCCAGGTCCTCGTCGCTGGCGAAGGCGTCGTTGGACTGGTTGCCGACGTAGTCGTGGAAGTGATGGGCACCGTTGCTGACACCAGGGGCCACGATCACGTTGTCGGAGTTGAACAGTCCGTTCGCGTTCACACCACAGCTGGTGGTGAAGCTGCCGCGTGAGGCGTCGCCCTTCCCGCTCGCGCTCTGCGCGTTGGGCTGGACGGTGGTGATGTCCACGAAGTCCGCGGCCACGGGCCCGTTGCCGGCCTGACCACCGTTACCGCCCTGCTGGTCGCCCTGATTCTCGTCCTGTGCATCGCCCGGGTTCTGGTCCTGACCGTCGCCCTGGTCCTGACCTTCCTCCTGGTTGTCGCCGCTCCCGTCCTGGCCGTCGCCGCCCTGGTCGGCGTTCTGCCCGCCCTCCTGGCCCTGGTCGGCCTGGTTGCCGGAAGCGCGCAAGATACAGGGCGCGAAGGCGTCGAGACCCTGCGGAGCGTCACCCACGCGGTCGATGGCGATCACGATCCGGTCGATGGTCGCGGTCCGCTTGTCCTTCAGCGGATTCATGATCGCGCTGTCGGCGAACCCGGCGTCCTGGCGCACGGCTTGCGCCGAGTTCTGCAGCCGCTGATAGGCCTCGGCGATCTGCTTGTCCAGGAGGGCGAGTTCCCTGTCCACCTCAGCCCTCGCCTGGTCCGGCACCGCCGTCAGCTGATTGCCGACGTCCGGGCAGTCGATCGTGGCGGCTCCCGAAGCCAGGACCTGGTCAGTCCGGTTCGGAGCCGACTCCGCGGCCGAGTCGCCCTCGGAGGCCGTGGCGTAGACGTTCGCCGCTACCAGCCCACCTCCGCCCAACATCAGCGCGACCGCTGCAAAGGTCGCGCGTCGTCCGCCTGTTGGGCGTCTTCGCGTGTTGCGTCCCACGGCACTTCTCCTACGCTTCGTGGCCGGCCCGGCATGGAAATCCCCCAACTCCATACGCAGAAGAACCCTGGCGTGTTCAAACGCCTCATGGATTCATAGGACCCTCACACGCAGACCGTCCCGGAGGACGCCTGCCTGCGGCGTACCAGCGCCGGAAAACTCAAGCTCAGGGTGGGCTCGCGCTCGGAGGGGCCCAGGGCCCATCAGGAGCTCCCCACAGGAATCCCAGCCTGGCACGCGCCCGATCCAAAGGACGAGCCCATCGGTCACCTCAGCGGTCGACGAGCATGCGAAGGAGTTCCCTGCCGGCCGCCAGTCGCCGAGGCCGCTGGCGGCCCCGTTCAGGGCCTGAACTCCCCTCCTCCCTAAGGACTTTCTGGGCTACACCTCTTGACGACCGGAGTGCCAAAGAGCACATTGGCCCGCGCAGCTGCGTTGAGAGCGCTCTCAAAAACACCCGCGCACCCCCACTCCGTACCCGAAGAGGCACCTATGAGTGAAACTTCCGGCACACCAGCGAGACCACCGTTGAGACCACCAGCAAGGCGCGGCCCGCTCCGGCGCGTACTCATCGCCCTCGTCAGCGTCCTGAGCCTGGCGGCGGCCGGGGCCTCGGCCGCGCGGGCGGACGCGCCCGCGCCGCCGAGCGGCTGGACCCAGGTCTTCGTCGACGACTTCAACGGCGCCGCAGGCACCGGCGTCAACACCGCCAACTGGCAGTACGCGACCGGCACGAGCTATCCCGGCGGCCCCGCCAACTGGGGCACCGGCGAGATCGAGACCATGACCTCCAGCACCAACAACGTGGCGCTGGACGGCTCCGGGAACCTCCGGATCACGCCGCGGCGCGACGCCTCCGGCAACTGGACATCGGGCCGTATCGAGACCAACCGCACCGACTTCCAGCCGCCCGCCGGAGGCAAGCTGCGCGTCCAGTCCCGGATTCAGATGCCGAACGTGACGGGCGCCGCCGCCCGGGGCTACTGGCCGGCGTTCTGGATGCTGGGCGCGCCCTACCGCGGCAACTACCAGAACTGGCCGAGCGTCGGCGAGCTGGACATCCTGGAGAACGTCCAGGGCGTCAACACCGTGTGGGCCACCATGCACTGCGGCACCAACCCGGGCGGCCCCTGCAACGAGACGACCGGCCTCGGCGGCTCCACCGCCTGCCCCGGCACGACCTGCCAGGCCGGCTTCCACACGTACGGCATGGAGTGGGACCGGTCGACGAGCCCGGAGGAGATCCGCTTCTACGTCGACGGCACCAACTACCACACGGTCCGGGCGAACCAGGTCGACGCGACGACATGGGCCAACGCCACCAACCACGGCTTCTTCATCATCCTGAACGTGGCGATGGGCGGCGCCTTCGTGGACGCCTTCGGCGGCGGCCCGGACGGCGCCACGGTGCCCGGACACCCGCTCGTCGTCGACTACGTCCAGGTCCTCCAGTCCGGTGGCGGCGGCACCACGCCTCCCCCGACCGGCAACCGTGACGCGTACACCGCCATCCAGGCCGAGTCGTACGACAGCCAGAGTGGCGTGAGCGCCGAGACCACCACCGACTCCGGTGGCGGCCAGAACCTCGGCTCCCTCGGCAACGGCGACTGGGCCCTCTACAAGGGCGTCAACTTCGGCTCGGCGGCGGCCAGTCAGTTCTACGGCCGGGTCGCGAGCGGCGCCGCGACCGGCGTGGGCGGCTTGGTCGAGGTCCGTCTGGACAGCCGTACGAGCGCTCCGATCGGCAGCTTCTCCGTCGCCAACACCGGCGGCTGGCAGAGCTGGAGAACCATCCCGGCGAACATCAGCAACGTTACCGGGACGCATGACGTCTACGTGACCTTCACGAGCGGCCAGCCCGCGGACTTCGTGAACATGAACTGGTTCAACTTCGGTCGCTGAGAGGGGAGTTACCGGGCGGCATCAAGGGGCGGGCCACACGGCCCGCCCCTTTCCACGACCCCGGTCCGC
This sequence comes from Streptomyces sp. 2A115, assembly GCF_052245575.1. Lineage (NCBI taxonomy): Bacteria > Bacillati > Actinomycetota > Actinomycetes > Kitasatosporales > Streptomycetaceae > Streptomyces > Streptomyces sp. 2A115. Next base: position 4,116 of record NZ_JBQQCG010000090.1, read on the forward strand.
GCTCACCTCCGCTCCACTCCCCCCCCACTCAGCTCAGCTCAGCTCAGCTCCGTCCGGAACGCCACCGGCGTCGTACCCGTGTGCTGGTGGAAGAACTTGGAGAAGTTGCCCGCGTCGGGAAAGCCCACGGACGCGCCGACGCGGCCGATCGGCAGGTCCGTGTGGGCCAGCAGCCGCTTCGCCTCCAGGACGACCCGTTTGTCGATGAATCCCTTCGGCGTCTCTCCCGTCGCGGCGCGGACCGCGCGGACGAGGGTACGGCGGGAGTAGCCGAGCGCGTCGGCGTAGGCGCTGACGCTGTGGTTGGTGGCGAAGCCCTTCTCGACCGCCTCGCGGAAGCGGGTGAAGGTGGTGTCGGTCTGCTCGCGTGCCGCGTCGGCCGAGCTGGCCGCGAGGTGCGCCAGGCGGAGCAGGAACGCGGTCAGGGTGTGCCGGAGCACCGAGGTGTGCAGGCTGAGCGGCAGGGTGCCGGTGTCGAGGTACTCGCGCTCCAGCTGGGCGAGGGAGTTCTCCAGCGCGGCGAGCTGGGCCGGGTCGGGCCGCAGCAGGGGCGGCAGGTCGTAGCGGTAGAGCCCGGTCGCCTCGACGATGCCGCGCGGCAGGAAGCCGGGCTGCATGATCAGGGCCGTTCCGCGGTACGCCGCCGTCCTGGAGAAGCGGTGGACCTGGCCCGGGCGGATCCACAGGAGCTCGCCGACGGAGACCTCGTACTCGGTGAAGTCGACCATGTGCCTGATGGGGTCGCCCCGGATCAGCATGACCGCGTGGAAGTCGATGCGGTGGACGCGCTCGGCCGCCGCTTCCGCGTGCCAGGTGCGGCCGGGTTCCATCGGTCCGACCTGCATGCCCACGCCCAGGACGCTCAGGTCGGCGGGGAAGGGAAAGGTTCTGATCCCGGCCCGGTCGTCTTCGTATTCGGTGCTTGTGTCCGCCATGTCCCTCTCGCGCCGGCTCGGCCCCGCAGTCGTTGTCCCACTTTCACCACAGGCTGACACAGGGCCACCTTCCCCTTTAAAAGTCCGACTTTTAAGTTTGAACGCATCCGAGCAGTTGCTCCGCTCCTATCGAGGACCTCTTGAAGATGAGCACACAGACACCTGACAGCTTTGAGTGGACCGAGCTCGACCGGCGTGCCGTCGACACCGCCCGTCTGCTTGCGGCTGACGCCGTGCAGAAGGTCGGCAACGGACACCCGGGTACGGCGATGAGCCTGGCCCCGGCCGCGTACACGATCTTTCAGAAGCTGATGCGTCACGACCCGGCGGACCCCGAGTGGACCGGCCGCGACCGCTTCGTCCTCTCCCCCGGCCACACCTCGCTGACTCTCTACACCCAGCTCTTCCTCTCCGGGTACGAGCTGGAGCTGGACGATCTGAAGGCGTTCCGTACACACGGTTCGAAGACGCCGGGCCACCCCGAGTACGGGCACACGGCCGGGGTCGAGACGACGACCGGTCCGCTCGGCCAGGGGGTCGCCAACGCGGTGGGCATGGCGATGGCCGCCCGCTATGAGCGCGGCCTGTTCGACCCGGAGGCCCCCGAGGGCGAGTCCCCCTTCGACCACACGATCTGGGGGATCGTCTCGGACGGCGACCTGGAGGAGGGCATCTCCGCCGAGGCCTCGTCCCTCGCCGGCCACCAGAAGCTCGGCAACCTCGTCTTCGTCTACGACGACAACCACATCTCCATCGAGGGCGACACCGCCACGGCCTTCTCCGAGGACGTGCTGGGGCGGTACGAGGCGTACGGCTGGCATGTGCAGCGGATCGAGCCCTCGGCCGACGGCGACATCGACGTCCACGCGCTGTACGCGGCGCTCACGGCGGCGCGGGCCGAGACCGAGCGGCCCTCGATCATCGCCATGCGCACGATCATCGCCTGGCCCGCGCCGAACGCCCGGAACACCGAGGCCTCGCACGGTTCGGCGCTCGGCGCGGACGAGATCGCGGCCACCAAGCGCGTGCTGGGCTTCGACCCGGAGAAGACCTTCGAGGTCGCCGACGAGGTTCTGAGCCACGCCCGCGAAGCCCTCGACCGGGGTGCCGACGCGCACGCCGCCTGGGACAAGCAGCTCGCCGAGTGGCGGACGGCCAACCCGGAGCGGTCCAAGCTCTTCGACCGTGTCGTGGCCGGACAGCTGCCCGAGGGCTGGGAGTCCGCGCTGCCGTCGTTCGAGGCGGGCACGTCCATCGCCACCCGCGCCGCGTCCGGCAAGGTGCTGCAGGCGCTGGGCGGTGTGCTCCCCGAGCTGTGGGGCGGCTCCGCCGACCTCGCGGGCTCGAACAACACGACCATCGACAAGGCGAGTTCGTTCCTCCCGAAGGGCAACCCGCTGCCGGAGGCCGACCCTTACGGCCGCACGATCCACTTCGGTATCCGCGAGCACTCGATGGCCGCGGAGATGAACGGCATCGCGCTGCACGGCAACACCCGTATCTACGGCGGCACGTTCCTCGTCTTCTCCGACTACATGCGCAACGCGGTCCGGCTGTCCGCGCTGATGCAGCTCCCGGTGACGTACGTGTGGACGCACGACTCGATCGGGCTCGGCGAGGACGGCCCCACCCACCAGCCGGTCGAGCACCTGGCCTCACTGCGCGCGATCCCCGGTCTGAACATCGTCCGCCCGGCCGACGCCAACGAGACGGCGATCGCCTGGGCCGAGATCCTCAAGCGGCACGCCACCAACCCGGCCCCGCACGGCCTGGCCCTCACCCGCCAGGGCGTGCCGACCTACGAGGCCAACTCCGACGCGGCGAAGGGCGGTTACGTCCTGCGTGACTCCTCCACCGGGACGCCCGACGTGATCCTGATCGCCACCGGTTCAGAGGTGCGTCTGGCTGTCGAGGCGCGTGAGCAGCTTGAAGCCGATGGTGTGGGTACGCGTGTCGTGTCGATGCCGTCCGTCGAGTGGTTCGAGGAGCAGTCCCCCGAGTACCGCGCGAGTGTGCTGCCGCCGTCGGTGAAGGCCCGCGTGGCGGTCGAGGCCGGGATCGGTCTGACCTGGTACCGGTACGTCGGTGACAACGGGCGCATCGTTTCGCTGGAGCACTTCGGTGCCTCCGCCGACGCCAAGACCCTGTTCGCCGAGTTCGGTTTCACCCCCGAGAACGTGGCCGCCGCCGCCCGGGAATCTCTTACCGCCGCCCGCGGTTAACCCGATCGCACGAAGGAAGATGATCACTGTGACCGAAGCAATCGCAACCGCGGAAATCCTCAAGCGCCTCTCCGACGAGGGCGTCTCCATCTGGCTCGACGACCTGTCGCGCAAGCGCATCTCGTCCGGCAACCTCGCCCAACTCATCGACACCAAGCACGTGGTGGGCGTCACCACCAACCCCTCCATCTTCCAGGCCGCGATCGGCTCGGGCGAGGGCTACGAGGAGCAGCTGGCCGACCTCGCCGTCCGCGGCGTCACGGTCGACGAGGCCGTACGGATGATGACGACCGCCGACGTCCGCGCCGCCGCCGACATCCTGCGACCGGTGTACGACGCGACCGGCGGCCGGGACGGCCGGGTCTCCATCGAGGTCGACCCGCGTCTCGCCCACAACACGGCGGCGACGATCGCCGAGGCCAAGCAGCTCTCCTGGCTGGTCGACCGCCCGAACGTGATGATCAAGATCCCGGCGACGAAGGCGGGCCTGCCCGCGATCACCGAGGTCATCGGCCTCGGCATCAGCGTCAACGTCACGTTGATCTTCTCGCTGGAGCGCTACCGCGAGGTCATGGACGCCTACCTGGCGGGCCTGGAGAAGGCGCAGACCGCGGGTCTCGACCTCTCCACCATCCACTCCGTCGCCTCCTTCTTCGTCTCCCGCGTCGACAGCGAGATCGACAAGCGGCTGACGAAGATCGGCACGGACGAGGCACTCGCGCTCAAGGGCAAGGCGGCGCTCGCCAACGCGCGGCTCGCGTACGAGGCGTACGACGAGGTCTTCACGGACGGCCGCTGGACCGCCCTCGGCGGGGCCCGCGCCAACAAGCAGCGCCCCCTGTGGGCCTCGACCGGCGTCAAGGACCCGTCCTACAAGGACACGCTGTACGTCGACGAGCTGGTCGCGCCCGGCACGGTCAACACGATGCCCGAGGCCACGCTGAACGCCACCGCCGGCCACGGTGACGTCCGCGGCGACACGGTGACCGGCGGCTATGCGCAGGCCCGCGCGGATCTCGAGGCCGTGGAAAAGCTGGGTATCTCGTACGACGAGGTCGTGCGGCAGCTGGAGGACGAGGGTGTCTCGAAGTTCGACGCCGCGTGGGTCGAACTGCTGGACGCCGTCGCGAAGTCGCTGAGCAGCAAGGGAGTTGACGGGGAATGAGCAAGCGCCTTCCCAAGGGGGCCGTCGCTCAGGAGGCGGCGGCCGGAGCGGCACCGGACGCCACCGAGGCGGCGCCGGACGCGGCCGCCACCGTGACGGAAGCCACCGCGGCCGACGTCACCGCGGAGTCCCTCGCCCAGGCACTGGACCTCACGTCCGACTGGGAGAACCCCCTCCGTGACCCCCGCGACCGGCGGCTCCCCCGGATCGCCGGCCCGTCGGGCCTGGTCATCTTCGGCGTCACCGGTGACCTGTCCCGCAAGAAGCTGATGCCGGCCGTCTATGACCTGGCCAACCGAGGCATGCTGCCCCCGGGCTTCTCCCTCCTCGGGTTCGCCCGCCGCGACTGGGAGGACCAGGACTTCGCGCAGGTCGTCCACGACTCGGTGCGCGAGCACGCCCGTACGGAGTTCCGCGAGGAGGTCTGGCAGCAGCTCGCCGAGGGCATGCGGTTCATCCCGGGCGCCTTCGACGACGACGACGCGTTCAAGCAACTCCGCGTGGCCGTCGACGAGTTGGACGCCTCGCGGGGCACCAGCGGCAACTACGCCTTCTACCTCTCCGTACCGCCGAAGTTCTTCCCGAAGGTCGTGAAGCAGCTCAAGAAGCACGGGCTCGCGGACGCGCCGGAGGGTTCGTGGCGGCGCGCGGTCATCGAGAAGCCGTTCGGCCGCGACCTGGCGAGCGCCCGTGAGCTGAACCAGGTCGTGCACGAGGTGTTCGACCCGGACCAGGTGTTCCGCATCGACCACTACCTCGGCAAGGAGACCGTCCAGAACATTCTGGCGCTCCGCTTCGCCAACCAGATGTACGAGCCCATCTGGAACCGGTCGTACGTCGACCACATCCAGATCACGATGGCCGAGGACATCGGTATCGGCGGCCGCGCCGGCTACTACGACGGCATCGGCTCGGCCCGCGACGTGATCCAGAACCACCTCCTCCAGCTCATGGCGCTGACCGCCATGGAGGAGCCCATCGCCTTCGACGCCGACTCGCTGCTCACCGAGAAGCTCAAGGTCCTCAAGTCCGTGAAGCTGCCGGAGAACCTGGGCGAGCACACCGTGCGCGGCCAGTACGCGGCCGGCTGGCAGGGCGGCGAGAAGGTGATCGGCTACCTCGAAGAGGACGGCATCAACCCGGAGTCGATCACCGACACCTACGCGGCGATCAAGCTGGAGGTCGACAACCGCCGCTGGGCGGGCGTCCCCTTCTACCTGAGGACCGGCAAGCGCCTCGGCCGCCGCGTCACCGAGATCGCCGTCGTCTTCCAGCGCGCCCCGCACTCCCCCTTCGACTCGACGGCCACCGAGGAGCTCGGCCAGAACGCGATCGTCATCCGCGTCCAGCCGGACGAAGGCATGACGGTGCGCTTCGGATCGAAGGTGCCGGGTACGTCGATGGAGATCCGGGACGTGTCCATGGACTTCGCGTACGGCGAGTCGTTCACGGAGTCGAGCCCGGAGGCGTACGAACGGCTGATCCTGGATGTCCTGCTCGGCGACGCCAATCTCTTCCCCCGTCACCAGGAGGTGGAAGAGTCCTGGAAGATCCTCGACCCGATCGAGGACTACTGGGACGCGCACGGCAAGCCCGCGCGGTACGCGTCGGGCAGCTGGGGTCCCGAGGAAGCCGACGAGATGCTCGCACGAGACGGACGGAGCTGGCGCAGGCCATGAAGATCGACCTGACCGACACCACGGCAAGCAAGATCAACAAGGCCCTTGTGGCGGGGCGACGCGCTATCGGCACCCCCGCCGTGGGCATGGTTCTGACCATGGTCATCGTGACCGACGAGGAGAACGCGTACGACTCGATCAAGGCGGCCGAGGAGGCCTCGCACGAGCACCCCTCGCGCACCCTGGTCGTCATCAAGCGGCACGCCCGCACGCCGAAGGACCGCACGAAGTCGCACCTGGACGCGGAGGTCCGCGTGGGCGCCGACGCCGGCACCGGTGAGACGGTCGTGCTGCGGATGTACGGCGAGGTGTCCGACCACGCCGACTCGGTGGTCCTGCCGCTGCTGCTGCCGGACGCGCCGGTCGTCGTCTGGTGGCCGGTGGACGCGCCCGAGATCCCGGCCAAGGACCCGCTGGGTGCCCTCGCGGCCCGCCGGATCACCGACATGTACGCGGTCGAGGCTCCGCTCGCGGCCCTGGAGGCCCGCGCCGCCTCGTACGCGCCGGGCGACACCGACCTGGCCTGGACCAGGCTGACGCCCTGGCGCTCGATGCTCGCGGCCGCCCTCGACCAGGCCCGCGCGAAGATCGTCTCGGCGGCCGTCGAGAGCGAGGCCGAGAATCCGAGCGCCGAGCTGCTGGCCCGCTGGCTGGAGGCCCGCCTTCAGGTCCCGGTCGAGCGAGTCGTCACCGCGGGTCCCGTCGTCACCGCCGTCCGCCTCGGCGCCGAGAACGGTGAGCTCCTGATCGACCGGCCCGAGGGCCCCCTCGCCACCCTGTCCCTGCCGGGCCAGCCCTCGCGCACCCTGGCACTGAAGGTCCGCAGCACCTCCGAGCTGATCGCCGAGGAGCTGCGCCGCCTCGACGCGGACGAGATGTACGCCGTCGCCCTGCGCGGAGACAGCGACGAAAGGAAGAGCCGTGCCTGACACCACTCCCAGGCTCACCCGCCGCCCCGAGTGGACGGCCCTGGAGGACCACCGCGCCGGCGCGTTCCTCCACCCGCGGCTGCGCGAGCTGTTCGCCACGGACCCGGAGCGGGCCGAGCGTTACACGGTGCGCGTCGGCGACCTGCGCATCGACTACTCGAAGCACCTGATCACCGACGAGACGCTCGCCCTGCTCCAGGAACTGGCCGCCGCCACCGACGTGTTCGGCCTGCGCGACGCCATGTTCCGCGGCGAGAAGATCAACGTCACCGAGCAGCGGGCCGTCCTGCACACCGCCCTCCGGGCGCCGCGCGACGCCGTGATCGAGGTCGACGGCGAGAACATCGTCCCGGCCGTGCACGCGGTGCTCGACAAAATGGCCGATTTCGCCGAGCAGGTCCGCTCCGGGAAGTGGACCGGGCACACCGGCCGCCGCATCCGCAACGTCGTCAACATCGGCATCGGCGGCTCGGATCTGGGCCCCGCGATGGCGTACGAGGCGCTGCGCGCCTTCACGGACCGCGACCTGACCGTCCGGTTCGTGTCGAATGTGGACGGCGCCGACCTGCACGAGGCCGTCCGGGACCTGGACCCGGCCGAGACGCTGTTCATCGTCGCCTCGAAGACCTTCACCACGATCGAGACGATCACCAACGCCACCTCTGCGCGGACCTGGCTGCTGGCCGGGCTCGACGGCAACCCCGACGCCGTCGCCAGGCATTTCGTCGCGCTGTCCACCAATGCCGAGAAGGTCGCCGGCTTCGGCATCGACGTGGCGAACATGTTCGAGTTCTGGGACTGGGTCGGCGGTCGCTACTCCTACGACTCCGCCATCGGCCTCTCCCTGATGCTCGCCATCGGCCCGGACCGGTTCCGCGAGATGCTCGACGGCTTCAGGATCGTCGACGAGCACTTCAAGAGCGCCCCGGCGGAGGCCAACGCGCCGCTGCTGCTCGGTCTGCTGGGCATCTGGTACGGCAACTTCTTCGACGCCCAGTCGCACGCCGTGCTCCCGTACTCGCACTACCTGTCCAAGTTCACCGCCTACCTTCAGCAGCTGGACATGGAGTCCAACGGCAAGTCCGTCGACCGCGACGGCCACCCCGTCGACTGGCAGACCGGCCCGGTCGTCTGGGGTACCCCCGGCACCAACGGCCAGCACGCCTACTACCAGCTCATCCACCAGGGCACCAGGACCATCCCCGCCGACCTGATCGGATTCGCCAATCCGGTCGACGAGCTGAGCCCCGAACTCGCCTCCCAGCACGACCTGTTGATGGCCAACCTGTTCGCCCAGGGCCAGGCCCTCGCCTTCGGCAGGACGCCGGACGAGGTGCGTGCCGAGGGGGTGCCCGAGGAACTGGTCCCGCACAAGACGTTCAAGGGCAACCACCCGACGACCACCATCCTGGCCGCCGAGCTGACCCCGTCCGTGCTCGGCCAGCTCATCGCCCTCTACGAGCACAAGGTGTTCGTCCAGGGCGCCGTCTGGAACATCGACTCCTTCGACCAGTGGGGCGTCGAACTCGGCAAGGTCCTCGCCAAGCGCGTCGAACCCGCCCTCACCCAAGGCACCGAAGTCCCCGGCCTCGACCCGTCCACCGCCGCCCTCGTGGCCACGTACCGCACTCTCCGGAAGAAGTGAACTGACATGGCAGCGAAGCAACTCGGTCTCATCGGCCTCGGCAAGATGGGCGGCAACATGCGGGAGCGGCTCCGTCGCGCGGGCCACACCGTCATCGGCTACGACCGCAACCCCGACCTCGCCGACGTCAACAGCCTCGCCGAACTCGTCGACAAGCTCGAAGGCCCGCGCGTGGTCTGGGTGATGGTCCCGGCCGGGGCGGCGACCCAGTCGGTCGTAGACGAACTCGGCGACCTGCTCTCCCCCGGCGACACCGTCGTCGACGGCGGCAACTCCCGCTGGACGGACGACGAGAAGCACGCCGAGGAGCTGGGCACGAAGGGCATCGGCTTCGTCGACGCCGGCGTCTCCGGCGGCGTATGGGGACTTGAGAACGGCTACGCCCTCATGGTCGGCGGCGACAAGGAGCACGTCGACCGGCTCCAGCCGATCTTCGAGGCACTCAAGCCGGAAGGCCCGTACGGCTATGTCCACGCCGGCAAGGTCGGCGCCGGGCACTTCTCGAAGATGGTCCACAACGGCATCGAGTACGCCATGATGCAGGCCTATGCCGAGGGCTGGGAGCTCCTCCAGGCCGCGGATTCCGTCACGGACGTGCGCGAGGTCTTCCGCTCCTGGCAGGAAGGCACGGTCATCCGCTCCTGGCTGCTCGACCTGGCCGTCAACGCCCTCGACGAGGACGAGCACCTGAGCAAGCTGCGCGGTTACGCGGAGGACTCCGGCGAGGGCCGCTGGACCATCGAGGCCGCCATCGACAACGCCGTACCGCTCCCGGCGATCACGGCGTCGCTCTTCGCGCGGTTCGCGTCCCGTCAGGACGACTCCCCGCAGATGAAGATGATCGCGGCCCTGCGCAACCAGTTCGGCGGCCACGCCGTCGAGTCCACGAAGTAGGAATCATGGGTGATCTCCTGCTGGTCCGCCACGGCGAGACCGAGTGGAGTCGGTCGGGCCAGCACACCAGCTGGACCGACCTGCCCCTCACCCAGCACGGCGAGGAGGAGGCCAAGTCCCTCGCCCCGCTGCTCGCCGGACGGACCTTCGCCCTCACGCTCACCAGCCCGCTCGGCCGTGCCAGACGGACCGCGGACCTGGCGGGTCTGACCGGGGCCGTGCCCGAGCCCGATCTGCACGAGTGGGACTACGGCGCGTACGAAGGTGTCACCACCGTCGACATCCACCGCACCCGTCCCGACTGGTACCTGTGGACCGACGGTGTGCCGCCCGGCCCGGACGGGCACCCGGGCGAGTCGCCGGACGAGGTGGGGCGGCGTGCCGACCGCGTGCTGTCCCGCGTGGAGACGGCACTCGGCGAGGGTGACGTGGTGCTGGTGGCCCACTCCCACTTCCTGCGCGTCCTGACCGCCCGCCGGCTCGGCCTCCCCGCCGGGGACGGGCGCCTGTTCCAGCTCGCGACGGGGACGGTGAGCCGGCTCTCGACCGAGCACGGGCGCCCCGTCATCGCGGAGTGGAACGCACGGACATAGCGGCTCGAGCGGCGACGGCCCGGGTTACAACACGTCTCCGAACTCGCTCAACACACAGGTGGAGCAAGGGCGTTGACGTAGCGACCCGGGCCGTGGCCGACTCCCATCAGCGCGGCCATCGCGCCGCCGAGGCTGTGGCCGGTGATGTAGAGCGCCTCGAGTCCGTCGCCCCGGGGGCCCTCCTCGCCGTGGATCACCGACTCGCCGCGCAGGGCCCGGTCGAGCGCCTCGATGATCAGGTGGCGGGTGGCGGGTGGCGCGAACGTTGCGGTAGAAGCCCGCGCGGACCTCGATAGCGCCGACCTCCACCCGATCGCAGCGGCGCGACGGATGGTGAGCACACCACCACGGCCACGGGCCGTCGACCGCCGGGGCCGAACTCCGCCCGGCCCTCCTCAAGGGCTCACGCGCGGTGCTTCGGGTCGCTGCCACTTGACGATCTGTTTCTCCGGATCGCCCGTGTAGGACCAGGGCGTCCGGGTCGCGCGCGTGCCCAGCAGCCGGAACAGGGCGGCGGCGATGTCGGGCACCTCGGCGTAACACGCGGCGTGCGTCAGGTAGTTGAGGTGCTGCACCTCCCCGGGTTCGATGGTCGTGTCGGCGCGTTCCTCGATCCAGCGCCGCCAGGTGCGCTGTACGTCGTTGACGGCTCCGTCGTGGTTCCAGTGCTGGCCGGTCCCGACCAGGGCGTTCTGCTGTCCCTTCGTCCCGTCCAGGAGGTAGCGGTACTCCTCCACGCGGGCGAACTGCACCAGGACCGGCAGCGCGGAGCCCGGCGGTGCCACGCCGGCCGCGTCCCGGGCGAAGTCGTACATCATCCCGTGCGTGCCGTGCCAGCGCGCCGAGTAGTAGTGGAGCACCTGGAGGTGGCCCTCCACGCTGTACGGGTCGCGCATGTACAACTCGTCCCACCAGCGGCCCAGTTCCTGTTGGCGCACGCCGGTGGGATAGAGGCGCGCGACGGCGATGAGGGAGATCCACGGTGTGGGGTCCTCGGGATGCGCCTTCGCGGCACGGAGGCAGGCCATGACCGCGGTGTCGATGCGGTTCTGGTGGATGGGTACGCCCCGGCCCGCGGCGATGGCCACGTAGAAGGCCCGCGCGGTCTCGGTCGCGGCCCGCAGTACCAGCGCGTCGGGACTGTGGGGCTCGGCCGCCAGCCAGGACTCGGCCGTCGAGGTGTTCGCGCAGGCCAGCGCGAGCAGCCGCATCCGGTGGCCTCGCGGGACCCAGTCGGCGCCGGTGGCCCGCAGCAGCTCCCGCAGTCCCTGCCAGCGGCCGATGACGATGTCCTGGCGGGCGGAGGTGAGGGGCGCGTCGCCGCAGTCGGGGTCGAAGTCGGGGGTGAAACGCTCTCGCGCCATCGGGTCCCTCTCAGAAGTCGGTGGGGAGACCCTGGTGTACGTGGGACCGCTCGGCCGCCGCGGCGGCGTGGCCGTCGGGTATGTGGTCGGTCCCGGCCATGTAGTCGGTCTCGACGACCTGGCTGGCGTCGAGTCGCGCGGGCCGGTAGTAGTCGCTGCCCTGCCTCCAGTACCAGAGCATGGGGATCAGGCCGACGGCCAGCCCGCCGATGCCGATCGTGATCGAGGCGCCGCTCAGTTCGCCGAGCGACTCTACGAAGATCCAGAACATGAAGAGGGCGCCGAGGAACGGCCACAGTCCGCCGAAGAAGAAGTTGGACGCGGACTTCAGCAGCGTCTTGCGGTAGGCGACGACCACGGCGATGCCGGCCAGTCCGTAGTAGACGGCGATCTGCAGGCCGATGGCGGCGATGGCGTCGGAGAGGATGTCGCCGACCGAGCCGAGGGCGTTGGAGGCCACGAACATGCCCAGGGCCACCGCGCCGACCACGGCGATGGCGACCCACGGGGTGTTCCACTCTCGGTGCACCTTGCCCAGGGCGCCCGGCATGGTGCGGTCGCGTCCCATCGCGAACAGCGAGCGCGTGACCTGGATGAGCGTGGTCTCCAGGGTGGCGATGGTGGACAGCATCACGGAGACGATCAGCAGCTTGCCGCCCCAGCCCGGCCAGATCTCCTCGCCGAGCACCGCGAGCACGTTGGCGTCGTTGGCCTGGATCTGCTCCGTGGAGAGGATGACGTTCACCGCGATGGTGAAGAGCTCGAAGAGGAGGAAGACGATGCCCAGGCCGATCAGGCCCGCGAGGCCCGTGGTGCGGCGGCTGTCCTTGGTCTCCTCGCTGAGGTTGGACGTGACGTCCCAGCCCCAGTAGTAGAAGGCGGCGATGAGGGCGCCTGACGCGAAGCCGCTCGCCCCGTCGAAGTGGCTGAAGCCGAGCCAGGACCAGTCGAAGGGCCGGGCGTTGTCGGTGTGCAGGAGGGCGCCGACCGCGAAGACGGCCAGGATGGCGAGCTCGACACCGGACATGACTAGCTGCGCGCGGACGGTGAGCCGGGCGCCGCCGAGCACGACCAACAGCATGACCAGGAACCAGGCCGCGCCGACCACGGTGGACAGCGCGGTGTTGTCCGCGAGCCCCTCGTCGAAGAGGGAGAGCGTCATCGAACCGGCGGGCAGCGAGCCGGCGACCATGAAGATGGTCGCGGAGACCACCAGGGCCCAGCCGCTGAGGAAGCCCAGGAAGGGGTGGAGCGTGCGGCCGACCCAGGAGTAGCTGGCGCCCGCGTTGGTGTCGATCCGGCTGAGGTAGCTGAACGCCAGGGCTATGCCCAGCATGGGTATCGCGCAGTACAGGAGCGCCGCGGGGCTGGCCAGGCCGACCGCGCCGACGAGGACCGCGGTGGTCGCGGCCAGCGAGTACGCCGGTGCGCTGCCGGCTACCGCCATCACCACCGTGTCGAACGTACCGAGGACATTGGCCTGCAGCCCTCTGCCCCTGTTGTTGCTCATGGATCCGCCGCTTTCCGTCCAGCACGAAGCGCGGGCGGGCGTGACCTGCCGCGTCATGTGTGAGTGGGGGGTGAGGCCGATGCCGTACAGCCGCCGTGGTGATCGGTGGACGGTCGCTCCGTAGACGGTGATGATAGCGGTGGTTATTGAGGTTTCAATGTCAACTGGCGGGTAATGTCCGGCTGCTTGCGGCCCTGACGCAAGCAGTGGTATAGCGCGATCGACCAGGTCAGGACCGGCGCGTGCCGTCGTGGTTCAGCGCACCGGTCGCTGGGTGTGCTGGGCCGCCAGTCGCACCGGAGCGTTCTGTGCGCCGTAGCCGCGGTAGCCGGTGTCGCGCTGGACCAGTTCGAAGAAGACGCGCCCGATCGTCCCCGTGTAGCAGTGGCGGAACGCGCCGCCCGCGTCCCGGTCGTAGAGGATGCCGAGTTCGCGGTAGGTGTCCAACTCGGCGTCGGTGAACTCGTACTTGGCCGCGAGGTCGTCGTAGTAGTTCGCGGGCATCGGCAGCAACTGTCCACCCGCGTCGCGGAATCGGCGGGCCGCTGTGACGACGTCGTCGGTGGCGAGCGCGATGTGCTGGGCGCGGCCGCCCTCGTCGGCGGCGGGGGCGGGGCCGACGCCGAGGGCGATGCGTACGCTGCCGTCGGCGTTGGTGACGGCACGGCTGCGGAGCAGGCCGTACGGGTCGGCGACGTCGACGCTCTCGTGGGCGCCGAGCCCGAGGACGCTGCTGTGGAAGAGGGCCGCCTCGTCGAACTGGTGCCAGGGCTGGGTGAGGGCCAGGTGGTCGATGCGGCGGACGCCGCCGCCGGTGGGCGACTTGGGCGGCTTGTGCGCGACGGGCTCGAAGTCGCCTGTCCAGCCGGCCAGTTCGGGCCGGTCGGTGGCGCAGAAGAAGAGCTCCGTGCCGTCGGGTGCGGCGACCGCGTCGAGCGGGGCGTCCTCGGGGGCGCGGCGGCGCGGCAGTACGGGGGCGAGGAGGGACTCGGCACGTCGGGCCGCGCCCGCGGGGTCCGGCGACTCCAGGCCGATGGCGGCGAGTTGGGTGCCGTCGCGGCGGGCGGCCGGGCCCGTGTTGAGCAGCACCCGGGCCTCGCCCTGCTGCCACAGGTCCACCGGTTTGCTGCGGTGCCGGGCCGTGCGGGCGAAGCCGAGCGCGTCGAGCATCTCCGACAGCGGTTCGACGTCGGGGGTGACCAGTTCGGCGAAGGCGATCCCGGTCGGCACGACGGGCGCGGGCGGCTCGGTGAGGCCGACGCTCTCCTGGAGCACGAGAAGCGAGCGCAGGGCGTCGACGGCGGTCGGCCCGGCCTCGGCCTGCCGGAACACGTCGTTGAACACTTCCAGCGAGAGCGGTCCTTGATACCCGGCGCGCATCACATGCCCGACGAGCCCGGCGACGTCGAAGCCGCCCTGTCCGGGGAAACAGCGGTAGTGACGGCTCCACTGCAGTACGTCCATCGCCATCAGCGGGGCGTCCGCCAGCTGAAGGAAGAAGATCTTCTCGCCGGGGATGTCCTCGATGCCCTTGGGATCGGAGCCGCGGGCGAGGATGTGGAAGCTGTCCAGGCAGGTGCCGAGCGCGGGGTGTCCGGCGGCCTCGACGATGCGCCAGGCGTGGTCGTACGTACTGACGTGTCGGCCCCACGCCAGCGCCTCGTACGCCACGCGGATGCCGAAGCCCTGGGCCAGTTCGGCGAGTCGGCGCAGATGGAAGGCGGCGAGCGCGTCGTCGTCCACGGCGAGCGGAGAGACGCTGGAACACACCAGAACCGTGTCGGCACCGAGCCGCTCCATCAGCCGGAACTTGTGCTCGGCCCGGCGCAGATTGCGCTCGAACTCGTCCGCCGGCACGGCCTCGATGTCGCGCATCGGCTGGTACAGGTCGATGCTCAGACCGAGGTCGGCGCAGCGGTCGCGGATCTCCTCCGGTGTGAGGGGGCTGGCGAGCAGATCGTTCTCGAAGATCTCGACCCCGTCGAAGCCCGCCCGGGCGGCGGCCGTGAGCTTCTCGGTGAGGGATCCGCTGAGAGAGACGGTGGCGATGGACGTACGCACGTTGATGCTCCTTCGGTGCTGCTTCACGACGACGAACGGCTGGGGACAGGGGCCCCGTAAGGGGCGCGGGGCTGTGACATTTGCGGCTCCGCCGCGGGGCGCGAGCAACCCCCACCACCCCGAACCCGCCGCAGTACCCGGACCACCCCACCCATCAGGCGCTCTCAGCTGAAAGCACCCGCACCGGCCAACTCGGCGATGTCCACCAACATGCGGGCACTGTCGGGTTCCCGCCCGGTGAACAGCCGGAAGGCGTCCGCAGCCTGGAAGACGGCCATGCCACCCCCGTCCAAGGCGGCGCAGCCAACCGCACGGGCGGTACGCAACAACTCGGTCTCCAGGGGCCGATAGACCACCTCGGCCACCCAGAGCCCCGGATGCAGCAACCCGGCCGCGAACGGCAGCCCGGGGTGCGCGGCCATCCCCGTGGGCGTGGCATGCACGAGCCCGTCGGCGCCGCCGACCAGCGCGGCCAGCCGGTCCGGGGCTGCGGCGCTCGCGCGGCCCGCACCGAAGTGCCCGTTCAGGGAGGCGGCGAGGTCGGCGGCCCGGTCGGGGAGCGCGTCGACCACGGTGACGTGCCCCGCACCGAGCGTGAGCGTGGCATGCGCGACGGCCGCCCCCGCGCCACCGGCGCCCAACTGCACGACCCGCTCCAGCGGGACATCGGGCAGCCCGCGCGCGAAGGACGCGGCGAACCCGGTGACGTCCGTGTTGTGGCCGGTCGCACGGCCGTCCTCGAAGACGACGGTGTTGACCGCGCCGAGCGCCTCGGCCTGCGGGTCGAGCGCGTCGAGGTGCTCGATGACGAGCTGCTTGCAGGGGTGCGTGATGTTCAGCCCGTCGAAGCCCAGGTCCCGGGCGGCGCGCACCAGGTCGCCCACCGCGTCCGGCGTGACGCCGAGGGTGTCGATGTCGATCAGCCGGTACAGGTAGCGCAGGCCCTGTCGGTCCGCCTCCCGCTCGTGCAGCGCGGGGCTGAGCGAGGGGCCGATGCCGGAACCGATCAGCCCGACGAGATACGAGTCCTGCGCCACGGCGGACCTCCTGGCTTACCTACGAAGCTAATGTACGAACTGGTTCGTTAGTCGTACCACGCCCTGGAACTCCTGGGAAGAGGTGAGACGCCTCCGGGAAGCCTCCGGAAGCACCCCGACCGGATACGACTCCATGCCCCGGACAACGGCTTCTACAATCGCGGGCACAGGCCTCTCCCGAAGGAATCCGATGACCACTGTCGAAGAGCCGGCGCGACCCGGCGGCCGCACCCGCGACGCCGCCCGCACCAAGGCAGAGATCCTCGACGTGGCGACGCGGGAGTTCGCCCGGGCCGGGTACACCGGGGCCCGGGTCGACGAGATCGCCGCCCGCACCCGCACCACGAAGCGGATGATCTACTACTACTTCGGCGGCAAGGAGCAGCTGTTCACTGCGGTGCTGGAGCGGGCGTACACCGTGATCCGCCAGGCCGAGCAGCAGCTGGACGTCGAGCACCTGGACCCCGTCGCGGCCATCCGGCGGCTCGCCGAGCTGACCTTCGACCACCACGAGGCGCACCCCGACTTCATCCGCCTGGTGAGCATCGAGAACATCCACGAGGCCGAGCACATCGCCGCCTCCGAGGAGCTGGGGAAGATCGGTTCGCCGGCGCTCGACGTGATCCGCCGCATCCTGGAGTCGGGCCGCGGCTCGGGCCTGTTCACGGCCGACGTCGACGCGGTGGACCTGCACGCGATGATCAGCTCGTTCTGCTTCTTCCGGGTCGCCAACCGGCACACGTTCGGCGCGCTCTTCGGCCGCGACCTGGTCGCACCCGACCAGCGGGAGCACTACCGGACCATGCTCGGCGACATGGTCATCGCCTACCTGACGGCCGACCGCTCGGCGGGCTGAGCGGTCCGAGGACCGCACAGATCCTTAGGCGCGACCTCTTGACACCCGGGAAACGTGAGCGCAACATCCGTAGCCAACCGCTACTAACTATCCAGTGGGTTAATTAGCCGGGCACGCACCCGGCGCGGCCGACCCGTCACCCCAGGGTCTCGGCATCTCTCCCCTCCGCTCACTCCGCTCCCGTCGGAGTACTCTCCAGTCCCTCGAAGGAGCACGCCGTGTCCGTCCCCGCCGCACCCCTCGACGCGCCCCCCGGCCAACCGAAGAAAGCCGCCACGGCCGCCTGGATCGGCAGCGCCCTGGAGTACTACGACTTCTTCATCTACGGCAGCGCCGCCGCGCTGATCTTCCCGGATGTCTTCTTCGACGACTCGGACCCGGCCACCGCGACCCTGCTGTCGCTGGCCACCTTCGGTGTCGCGTACGCGGCCCGCCCGATCGGCGCGCTGTTCCTCGGTCACTTCGGTGACAAGGTCGGCCGCAAGAAGATCATGGTCTTCACGCTGATCCTGATGGGTCTGTCGACGTTCCTCATCGGCTGTCTGCCGACACACAACCAGGTCGGCACGCTCGCCCCGGTCCTGCTGGTCCTCTGCCGTGTCCTGCAGGGCATCTCGGCCGCCGGCGAGCAGGCCAGCGCCAACTCCATGTCCCTGGAACACGCGCCGCCGGACCGGCGCGGCTTCTTCACCAGCTTCACGCTCAGCGGCACTCAGGGCGGCCAGCTCCTCGCCACGCTGGTCTTCATTCCCATCGCCGCGCTTCCCGAGGACCAGCTGCTCTCCTGGGGCTGGCGCATCCCGTTCTGGATGAGCATCGCGGTCGCCGTCGTCGGCTACGTCATCCGCCGCACGCTCCACGAGACCCCGACCTTCACCCAGCAGGCCGCCACCGAGGGTGTTCCGAAGATGCCGCTGGCCGTGTTGCTGCGCGACCACTGGGCCGACGTACTGCGGGTCGTCGCGGGCGCCCTCGTGGCCTCGGTCAGCACCATCTTCACCGTGTGGGCACTGGCGTACGCGACCAGCGACTCGGTCGGCATGGACCGTACGTCCATGCTGTGGGTGGGCGCGCTGGCCAACCTCGTCGCGCTCGCCGCGATCCCGCTGTGGGCCACCCTGTCCGACCGCATCGGCCGCCGTCCGGTCTTCCTGATCGGCGCCGCCGGCAGCGCGGTGATGATGTTCGCCTACCTGTGGTCCATCTCCACCGGCTCGTACCCGCTGGTCCTGATCCTCGGCATCGTCACCTTCGGTGTCGTCTACAGCGCGGCGAACGGTATCTGGCCGTCCTTCTACGGCGAGATGTTCACCACCCGGGTCCGCCTGTCGGGCATGGCCATCGGCACGCAGATCGGCTTCGCCATCGCCGGGTTCGCGGTGACCTTCGCCGCGCAGATCGCGGGTCCGGACGGCGACGACTGGATGGCCGTGGCCCTCTTCACCGCCGCGCTGTGCGTCCCGCCGGTGATCGCCGTGCTCACCGCACGCGAGACGCACAAGGTGCCCACGGAGCAGCTCGGCGAGCGTGCGCCCCAGAAGTCACCCGGACGGGAGACGGTATCGGCCTGAGCAGCCCCCGCACATGCGGATCGGCGCCGACCGCACCCGCGGCAGCCCCCTAGCCCCGTCAGCGCCCGGCGTCCCGCAGAGTGAGCTGCGGTTCGCCGTGCGCGTCGGGTCCGCCGAGCGTCGCCGTGAAGGACTCCGTCCGCAGGACGAGCCCCTCCTCCGAACGCTCACAGACCACGTTCAACCGCTGGTCCCCTTCCCCGTAGCGCACGGCGAAGACGTCGAGCCCGTCCGGTGCGTCGGGCGCGGGCCCCGCTTCCAGGGCGGTCGTCGTCCGCACGTGCCGCCAGCCCGCGTCGGGGTCGCCGTACCCGCGCGGGTCGGCGGCCAGCGCGAACGCGGCCTGTTCCTGGGTCAGTTCGCTCCGGGCGTCGAAGGAGTCCGGGCCGCCTTCCGCGGGGTGCGTCAGACGCAGCTCCCCGGCGGCCGCGACGAGGGGGAAGTCGCCGACCCGACGGAACCGGTCTCCCTCCGCGGCCACATACGGCATCCCGGCGAGCAAGTACCGTTCCCCGCCGAGCCGTTCGACCACGACGGTCATCCACAGTCGCGTGCCGTCCGTGACGTACAACGACTGAACATGGCGCAGCACATGGTCCCGGCCGACGACGGGCTTGCTCACGAGCTTGGCCGCGAGGCCGCCCACCCGGTGGTCCGCCACCCGTACCGCTCCCATCGGACGGCACAGCAGGAAGCCGTCCGTCACGGGCCCGAATCCGTGCTGCCGGTTGACCGCGGCCGCCACGAGCGCCGTGCCGCCCGCCTCGATCACGGACGGGGTCATACGGTCGTCGAAGGACACCGTGACCGTGCCGGACCGCAGTTGGTGGCAGGCGGGTGCCGTACGGGGCGAGCGGTGCCAGCGCGTGGTGTCCTGGATCTGCCACACGAGCATGAACGCGAAGTGCCCGTCGAGGTCTCCGTCACCCCCGACCGCGTGCCGGCCCCAGCGCGTGTCCCCGGCGTAGCGGCCGAGGTCGGCGCCGACGCGCCGGCCGAAGTAGCGCAGCCCGAGGACCGATTCGAAGCCGGAGTGCTGCTCGCTGTAGCGCGGCCCGCCGATGTCGAAGCCGCTTCCGCAGAGCCGTGCGTCGATGTAGCGGGCGAGCGTGTCGCCGTCCTCCGCGAAGACCTCCTCGCCGCTGATCCGGTGGGCCTGAGCGAGGAAGGAGAGGGAGATCGGCCCGTAGTTGTTGTCGTACGCGCCGCCGTGCTCGGGAGGCAGCGGGGCGCCGCGGTCGCTCACGCGCCGGGCGCGGATCTCGTCCGCGTACAGGCGCAGGGCTCGCGCCCGGACCAACTCGCCGTCCTCCGAGGGGAGATGGCGGGCCAGCATCAGCCCGCCCACCACGCACCCGATGGCCTGGTTCGCCGCGTCCTGCGGATTGAAGACCGTGGCCTCTGTCAGCCAGCGCCAGTAACCGCCCGCCACGCCCAGGAGTTCGCGGTACTGCTCGTCCTCGACGAGCCCGTCCGCCGCGTCGAGGACGTTCACGGCCTGGAGCAGCGCCCACACCGTGCTCGGCCAGTCGCCGATGGGGTGCGCGCCGGGAGCGAGTACGTAACGGGCGTACGGGAGACCGGAGTTGCGTACCGTCAGGTTCGGGTAGCCCGGGTTGTCCTCGGTGAAGACCCGTGAGTCCAGGTGGAAGGCGAGGCTGTGCCGCACCGCCTCCGGCAGGCGTGGGTCCTTGGTGCGGTGCCAGGCGAGCGCGAGCAGCGAGGTGATGCCGAGCGAGGTGTCGCCGATGTCGTCGCCCGCGGCCGGGTTCTCCAGGCTGCCCTCGCGGGTGAGGCGGGCCAGGGCCGTCTCGGTGACGCCGGCGAGCACGGCGTCGTACGCGGCCGAGTCGTCCGGAAGGTGGTGCAACTGGCCGCGCTGGCGCGGGAGATACACGTGCTCAGCCCTTCATACCGGTGGTGGACAGGCCTTCCACCAGCCTCTTCTGGAAGATGAGGAAGCAGATGAGCGTGGGCAGGAGGGCAAGCGTCGACATGGCGAACATCGCGCCGTACGAGGAGCCGCTGGTCTGGTCCAGGAACAGGGTCAGGCCGAGGGGGACGGTGAACTTGTCGTTCTGCTGGAGGTAGACGAGCTGGTGGAGGAAGTCGTCGTACGTCCAGATGAACGTGAAGATCGTGGTGGTGATCAGAGCCGGCTTCATCAGCGGCAGGATGATCTTCCAGTAGATCTGCAGGGGGTTGGCGCCGTCCATCATGGCCGCCTGGTCCAGCTCGCGCGGGATGGAGCGGATGAACTGGACCATCAGGAAGATGAAGAAGGCGTCCACCGCGAGGAACTTCGGCACGATCAGCGGCAGGTACGTGTTGATCCAGGTCAGGTTGTAGAAGATCGTGTACTGCGGGATCAGGACGGCCTGGGTGGGCAGCATCAGCGTGCCGAGCATCAGGCCGAACCAGATCTTCTTGCCCCGGAACTCGAAGCGCGCGAAGGCGTAGGCCGCCAGCGAGCAGGAGATCACGTTGCCGATCACGGCGCCGATCGTGACGATCAGCGAGTTGGTGATGTAGAGGGAGAAGGAGTTGCCGGAGCCGCTCCAGCCCTCGGAGTAGTTCTCCGGGCGCAGCTTGTTCGGGATGAGCCCTGGGCTGGTGAAGATCTCGGTGTCGGGCTTGAACGAGCTGCTCAGCATCCACAGCAGCGGATACAGCATGACGATCGCCACGCCGATGAGCAGCGTGTGGATGAAGATGCGGCGGGAGCCGGTGAGCGAGCGCAGCCGCTGCAGCGGCGACCCGTTCGGGGTGGTGACGGCGGACATGGGGTGAAGGACTCCTCGCTCAGTCGTCGTAGTGGACCCAGTAGCGGCTGGCGATGAAGTTGACCGCCGTGAACCCCGCGATGACCAGGAACAGCACCCAGGCCAGCGCCGAGGCGTATCCCATCTGCAGGTCGGTGAAGCCCTTCTTGTACAGGTAGAGGGAGTACAGCATGGTCGAGTTGAGCGGGCCGCCGGAGCCGTTGCTGACCACGAAGGCGGGGGTGAACGTCTTGAACGCGTCGATGATCTGCAGGACCACGTTGAAGAAGACGATCGGGGTGAGCAGCGGCAGGGTGATCTTGAAGAACCGGGTGACGTTGCCGGCGCCGTCGATCGCGGCCGCCTCGTACACGTCCTTCGGCAGCTGCTTCAGACCGGCGAGGAAGATGACCATCGGGGTGCCGAACTGCCAGATGGCCAGCAGGATGAGCGTGTAGAGCGCGGTGTCGGGGCTGGAGATCCAGTCCTGGCCCTTGATGCCGAACCAGGCGAGGAAGTCGTTGAACAGGCCGTCGCCGCCGAACACTTGGCGCCACACGATGGCGATGGCCACCGCCCCGCCGAGCAGGGACGGCAGGTAGAAGGCGGCCCGGTAGAGGCCGATGCCCCTCAGGTCGCGGTTGAGCAGCATCGCCACAGCGAGGGCGAGGGCGAGCTTCAGCGGCACGGAGACGACGACGTACAAGAGCGTGGCGTTCACCGAGTCCCAGAAGACCGGGTCGTCGGTGAACATGCGGTCGTAGTTGTCCAGGCCGACCCACTGCGCGGACGTCAGCAGGTCGAAGTTGGTGAAGGACAGGTACAGCGAGTCGAGCATCGGGTAGATCGTCAGGCCGAACAGGCCGATGAACCAGGGGGCCAGGAAGAGGTACGGCCACCAGCCCCCGCCCCGCCGTCTGGCGAGGCGACGGCGCATACGGTCGCGCTCCCGCTGGTCGGACGGGGTCACGGGAGCAGGCTGCTCCTTGACGACCTCGTCGGTCTGCGCGGTGGTCATAGTCATCTCTCCCTGACCCTCTCCCGTTGTGCTGATGCGCGGCGGAGACTGAGCGCATCCGTCGAAGCCCCGTAAGGGGCGCGGGGCTGTGACATTTGCGGCTCCGCCGCGATGGAGGTCTCCCCCCGCTCGAGCGAACCCGAGAGTGGGGGAGCGACCAGCCACGAACGGCCCGCAGCCGAAGTGCCGCACTACCCGCGGAGCTACCGGCGGAGCTACCCGCCCAGGATTCCTGCTGCCTGGTCGAAGAACTCGCCCAGCTGCCCCTTGATCGACTTCTTGCCGAAGGCGACGGCGAGATTGGACTGGAACAGCAGGTCCCAGATCTGGTCGGCGCCCTGCGGCGGCGGCACCGGCGCGGCCAGCGCGTTGGCCGCCTTGCCGACGCGCTGGGAGATGTAGTCGGCGTTCGCCATGTTCAGCTTGTCCGTCTCGGTCAGGCCCGAGACGATCAGGTTGCGGGCCTTCTCCGTCGGCGGGATGCCGCGCAGCAGCTGCATGTCCTTGATCGCCGTCTCGTCCTGCGCGAAGAACGACATGATCTTCACGGAGTCGGCGACCTTCTTGCTGGCCTTGGTGGCGCTCAGCAGCACACCGCCGTTGACGAAG
This sequence comes from Streptomyces sp. 2A115, assembly GCF_052245575.1. NCBI lineage: Bacteria > Bacillati > Actinomycetota > Actinomycetes > Kitasatosporales > Streptomycetaceae > Streptomyces > Streptomyces sp. 2A115. The sequence continues at coordinate 26,966 of NZ_JBQQCG010000090.1, forward strand.
TTGCCCTCGCGGGCGCCGGACCAGTCGCCCTGCGGGGTGGGCAGGAAGTCCAGCTGCGCGTCGGTGATGGAGCCGCCCGCGCCGTAGACGCCGGAGTCGAACGTGAACAGGGCCTTGCCGATGACGACCGCGTTCTTGGTGAGGTCGTTGTGCGCGGCGGAGGTGATCGCCGGGGGCGGGCAGGCGTTGGCCTTGCGCATGTCGGCCCAGTACTCCCACCACTCCTGGAGGGTGTCGGCGGTGAAGCCGAGCTTCTTGCCGTCCTCGGAGAAGAAGGTCTGCCCCTTCTCTCGCGCGAAGATCTCGAAGCACTGGAGCGTGCCGCCACCGCCGTCGTCGACGCCGTAGATCTTGCCGCCGCTCTTCTTGTAGACGTCCTGGGAGATCTTCTTCAGGTCGGCCCAGGTCCACTCGCGGTCGGGCAGCTTCAGGCCCAGCTTCTCCAGGCCGGTGCGGTTGACGGTGAGCTGGTTGACGCCGATGCCGGACGGGACGCCGTAGAGCTTGCCGTCGACGGTGCCGGCCGCGAGGAGCGTCTTGGCGAATCCGGTGAGGTCCAGGTCCTTGCCGACGTAGGAGTCGAGCGGAGCGAGGACGCCCTTGCGGGCGTACTGCGCGACCAGCGCGGTGTCCATCTGGAGCAGGTCCGGGGCGCTGCCGCCGGCGATGTTGGTGTTGAACTTGTCGAAGTACCCGTCGTAGCCGGAGTAGGTCTCCCGGATCTTGATCTTCGAGTTCTTCTTCTGGAAGGCGGCGAGCGCCTTCTTGTAGGCCGCGTGCCGGTCGTCGCTGCCCCACCAAATCATGGTCAGGTCGCTGCTGGTGCTGCCGGCGCCGGTTCCTCCGCTGCAGGCGCTGAGTGCGCTGCCGAGCGTGCCGGCGACGGCGATGCCGCTCGTGGTGCGGAGCAGGGTTCTGCGCGAGATCTGGTGACCCACCGGGTCCTCCTGGATGTGCGTGACGGATCCCCTGGCCGTCGAGCGGCTCGGGTTCTTTTCCCTGGGGTATGCCTTCCGGCGCGCGGCCTCGCCCGGCCGCATCGCACTGACGGGTGGAGATCCCCGGCCACTGAGGGCCGCCGTCGCACGAGCGCGCCCTCGCACGGCTGCCGTACGTCACGTACAGCGGGACGCCTCACCCAGGGCCGGGTCCCGCCGGCCATGGAAAGCGCTTGTCCGGACATTGGCAGACCTACGGCTGACCCGTCAATGCTTGACTCGCATACCACCGGTCACGGTTTGAATTCCACGGTCCACGGCAAAACGGCTCGCGCCCGCCACGGTGCCGCTGTCGCCGACCGTGCTGCTGACCACCTCGGTGGGCCAGCTCAGCCGGGCCAGTTCGGCCCGTACACCGGGCAGGAGCTGCGGGTACGCGCCGGTGCCGCCGCCCAGCACGATCAGTCCCGGGTCCAGCACGGCGGCCACGGCGGCGGCGAGCCGGCCCACGTCGGCCGCATGATGGCCGACCACGGTGCGGGCCGCGGCATGGCCCTCCTCGGCCAGGGCGAAGAGCCGCTCGGCGGTGCGGGGACACGGGCCGTCGGCGTCCTGCCAGGCCGCCGCGGCCCGGCGCAGGAGGGAGCGCGAGCCGATGCGCTCCTCCAGGGCCTCGTGGCGCGGTTCGCTGCTCTCGTCCCACGGGTAGGGCAGTCGGGCCACCTCTCCGGCGGCGCCGTTCGCTCCGCGCAGCACCTGGCCGCCGATGACGACGCCGAGGCCGATACCCACGCCGATCCGCAGATAGCCGAAGGTGTGGCGGCCGCGGGCCGCGCCCTCGTGCAGCTCGGCGAGCGCGGCGCAGTTGACGTTGTTCTCGAGGTGGACGGGAACGCCCGGCGGCAGCGCGACGGCCATGGCGTCGAAGGCAGGGCCGGCCTTGGCGGTCGCGGGGCGCATACCGGTGCCCTCCTGGTCCTGCGCGGTGACGTCGCCCACGGCGACGACGATGGCGCGCAGCGGAGCGCCGACGGGCAGCACATCGAGGGCCTTGCGCACGGTGTCGGCGGCATCCGCCCGGGAGCCGGTGCCCTGGGCGAGCAGAGTGCCGTCCAGGGCGCAGCCTCGCACCTGAGTGTGGGTGGGACCGAGGTCCACGGCGAGCACGGCGCCGGCGGCCGGGCCGAGAGCGTAGACGGCGGCGGAACGGCCGGTACCGCCGGAGACGGTGCCGGAGTGGGTGGCGAGTTCGGCGGCCTCGAGCTCCGCCACGGCGGAGGAGACGGTCGGCTTGGACAGGCCCGCACCGGCCGCCAGCTGGGGGCGGGTGGCGGTGCCCGCGGCCGCCAGTACGGCGAACACCGCGCGGGCACTCTCGCTCAGGTTCATGCTCTCCCTCAGGTCGTGCCGCGACTGTCTGGTCGTAAGGGCTGTACGGCGTCGGGATTCCCTGCCTATTCCGTAGCTCTTGACGCACCCTACTTCGTTAGTTAACTTCCTAACGAACTCTCGCGGTACTCGCCTGCCGCGCTCGCCAGAGGCCCGTCCCGGGGCTTCCCTAACTCCTTTCACCGCTTGCCACCGCTTGTCCATAGACACGGTTCGCCCGCCGTTCGCTTCGCATGCGCACTTCCGCGCAACGACGAAAGAGGCTCCGTGCAGGACCCCACGCCCATCGCCGTCGGAATCGACGTGGGCGGCACAAAGACGCACCTCCGCGCGGAGGCCGGGGGCAGCTCCGGCTCCGGACAGAGTGTGGTCGCCGATCATGTGCGTACGAGCAGTGGCTGGAGACCGCACGATCCCGGGGCCGCCGCCGGGTGGCTGGCCGCGCTGATCGACGAGACGTTGCCCCAAGGCGCGCGCCCGGCAGCCGTGGCCGTCGGCGCGCACGCCTGTGAGACGCCACGCCAGTGCGGGGAGATCCGCTCCGCTCTGCACGCGCTCATCGGTGTCCCCTGCCTCGTCGTGGGCGACGCCGAACTCCTCGTACCCGCGGCCGGTCTGGACAAGGGCGTCGGTCTCGTCGCCGGCACCGGTTCGGTCGCGGTGGGCCGGCTGGCCGACGGCGCCGGGGTCCAGGTGGGCGGCTGGGGTGCGGTGCTCGGCGACGAGGGCGGCTCGGCCGGTCTGGTGCGCGAGGCGGCGCGGGCGGTATGGGCGGCGTACGACCGCGGCGACCCGCCGGACGTCCTCGCGGGCCGTCTCACCACCGCCTTCGGTGTGCCCGAAGTGCCTGCCCTGGGCGCGGCGTTGGAGAGCGCGAAGGATGTCTCCGCCGAGTGGGGGAAGCACGCGCCGACCGTGTTCGCGGCGGCCGAGGACGGCTCGCCGCTCGCCCGTCAGGTGATCGCCGAGGGCGGTCGGGCGCTGGCTTCGCTCGTGGTCCGGCTGACCGAGCGCGGGGTGCCGGTGGGCGACGTGGTGGTGGCGGGCAGCACGGTGCTCGTGCAGCCGGTGCTGTACGAGGCGTTCACCGCCGCGCTGGCCGAGGCGCTGCCGTCGGCACGGCCGCGGCCGTTGCGGGCGCCGCCGGTGGAGGGGGCCGTGGCGCTGGCCCGGTCGCTGCGGTGAGGCGACGCGAGCTCCGGTCTGTTTCCGAGACTGTCGGGTTCGCCACTCCAGGGTGAACCCACGAGTTCAACTCGCGTTCAGAAGTCCGGGTTCAGCTCACGTGATCAGTACGAGTTCCCACTCCCGTCACAACTCCTGCCACTGCCCCTGTCACCACTCGTGCCACATCTCCCGCCAGTACCCCTGTCACCACTCATGCCACATCTCCCGCCAGTACCCCTGTCACCACTCCTGTCACACCCCCCGTCATAACTCCAGAAGGAGAGGCACCCCATGCCCGGTGCGCACCCCCGTCCCCCTCGCGGCAGGTCCGCCATCGACCGGCGCGTGTTCCTGCGCGGTTCCGTGGGCGTCTCGGCCGGGCTGGTCGCGGGCCCCGTGATCGTGGCCTGGCCGGCGGCCACGGCCTCGGCCGCCACGAACGCGCCCGCCGCCTTCGTCGACTCGTACACCACGAACGTCGTCGCCAACCTCACGCCCGAGACCAACGCGGCCGTGCACATCCTCGACGGCTTCGCGCGCATCTGGAAGACGGGCGCCACCTGGGACACCGGCACCCCGCTCATGCCGGAGGTCCTGCGCGCCAACGTGCGCTATTCCGTGCGCGTCACCGCGCGCCGCACGGAGGCCGAGGCCAAGACGGCCTTCATCTACGACCGCCAGCACCAGAGTTACGCGATGATCGCCGGCCTGGGTCCGCTCGCCGACCTCTACAAGAGCGGCGCGAAAGCCGTCACCGGCATCACCTCGGCACCGGACGGCACTCCGTCGGGCCGGATCAGCGACGCGCTGCCGGCCGACGCGCCCGCGGGCTCCGCGCTGGGCGCCGGTTCCCACGCCTCGGACCTCGGCAAGGTGGCCCAGCTGGTCGACACCGTGCGCGGCCCGTTCGCGTCGAGCAACCCCTCCAAGTTCTCCTACCAGTACCCCCGTCCATGGCGCCTGAACGAGGACAGCGAGGCCATCGACACCGGTGAGAAGGACGCGCTGGGCTTCCCCGTCTACGACTCCGACGTCGTGGTCGCCCCGCAGCTGCTGTGGCAGCGCAGCGCCACAGCGGACGACGACGGGGGCTTCCCCAGCGGTCACTCCAACGCCTTCTACCTCGCGGCGCTGGCACTGGCGTACGCGGTCCCCGAGCGGTTCCAGGAGCTGGTGGCCCGCGCCTCCGAGCTCGCCCACACGCGCATCGTGGCGGGCATGCACTCCACCGTCGACGTGATCGGCGGCCGCGTCCTCGCCACGGCCCTCGCCGCCGCGGCCCTCGCCGACCCGAAGAACGCGGACCTCAAGGCGGCGGCCCGCGCCCAGGCCGCCGCGTACTTCCAGGAGCGGACCGGCACGACCGCCGACACCCTGTACGCCTACGCGCACTCGGCGGGCCCCGGCACCGACCCGTACGCGGACCGCGCCGCCAACTCGGCAGCGGTCGGGCCCCGGTTGACGTACGTCCTGCCCAAGCGGCCCGCGTGGGACCGCATGAGCGTGCCGAAGGGCGCCGAGGTCCTCCTGGAGACGCGCCTGCCGTACCTCTCGGCGGCCCAGCGGCGTGAGGTGCTGCGCACGACGGCGCTGCCCGCCGGGTACGTCCTGCTGGACGGCTGGGAGAAGTGGGGCCGCCTGAACCTCTTCGCCGCCGCCGACGGCTACGGGGCGTTCGACGCGGACGTGCACGTCGCCCTGGACGCCGCCGCCGGAGGCTTCGGCGCGGCCGACACCTGGCGCAACGACATCGGCGGCCGGGGCGCGCTGATCAAGCGGGGCAGCGGCGCGCTGACCCTGACCGGCGCGAACGACTACACCGGCGGCACCACGCTGGAGGCGGGTGTGCTCGCGACCGGCTCCACGGACGCGCTGGGGTGCGGCGACGTACGAGTGAAGGGCGGCACCCTGCGGACCACCTCCCCGCTCCGGGTACGGGGCGCGTACACCCAGTCGTCCGGTACGACCCTCGACGTGACGCTCGCGGACGACGGCGAACCGGCCCTGACGGTGAGCCGCCGCGTGCTGCTCGACCGGGGCAGCGCGCTCGTCATCAGGTTCGACGAATCCCTCTCCCCCAAGCGGGGCGTCACGCTCCCGGTCATCAACACCCGGGCGCTGCAAGGCCGGTTCGGCAGCATCACGGTCGACGGCTTCCACGCCGAGCCGGTCTTCACGGCGCGCGGACTGTCGGTACGGCTCAGCTAGGCCTCGTCGAGTCGCTGGTCCTCGTCGTGTCCGGCGCCGGGACGTGACCCGGCGCCGGTCCTATCCGTGCCCCCCGGCGATCCGCGCCCTGCCGTCGTTGGACGGCGTACCGCTGTCCGCGCCGGGGGCGGCCAGCCAGTCGGCGACTTCGCGCGCGATGGGCTGGTCCGTCTCCACCTGTACGAATCCGAACTGGCCGGACTGGTTGCACTCCAGGAACCACCACATCCCGTCGGCGTCCTCGGCGAAGTCGAAGGCGCCGTAGGCCAGTTCGGCCTCCCGGAGATAGGCGTGCACGCCCGCGGCGATGTATGCCGGGGTCTCGACCGGCCGCCATGGAGCGTCGGAGGTGGCGAACCGTACGTCCACTTCGCCGGGGTCGGCGCCCGGGTCGACCGCCTTTCGGGCGGCGTGGATCCGGTCGCCGACGCAGGTGAGCCGGATGTCGGCCCGTTTGGCCACCCGCCGTTGGAGCAGGGTCGGGCCGAAGGCGACGGCCGCGAAGTCCGTCTCTGGTGCGACCCTGCTGGTGGGCACCGCCCTGGGCGGTTCCTGCGGGTGAGCGCCCGAGACGGGCTTGACCACCAGGTCCGGGAAGCGGTCCGCGAAGTCGCGGGCGGCCTGCGGGAACGTGGTGATCAGGGTGGCGGGCACGGGAAGCCGGCTGCGCTGGGCAAGGCGCAGCTGCCAGGGCTTGTGGCGGGCCCGGCGGGCCGCGTCGGGGTGGTTCATCCAGCGCGCGCCGGTGGAGCGCAGCATGCCGTAGAGCGCCTGCCCGGACTCCTCGGTCAGCCAGTCGGACGGCTCGTCGACGCGGGTCGCGGGGACGCCGGGCCTGCGGACCCAGACGGACCGCAGTCCGCTCATACTCACCAGCCGGCCGCCGGCGGACAGATGCCCGCGAAAGGCGCCGTGCACGTACTCGCCCGACAGCGCCACCGCGCCGGGCAGATCCGCGGGGTCGAGGCGGACGACCGGGACGCCACTCCGGTCCAGCTCCGCCACCACCATGTCCGCGGTCACATCCTGTTCGCACGTCAGGATCAGAACCGTCATTGTCGCGGGTCCGTCTTCAGTCGTCGAAGTGGGTCTTCGAGCCCGCGGTCGAGGTGGTGGCCCCCAACTCCCGCAACAGGGCGTAGTCATGGGCGGCGAGCCGCCCGTCAGGGAGGACGTTCAACTGCAGTCTGGGGTCGTACGCATACGGAACGCTGACCTCCAACTGCTGGGCCGGACGGGCGTAGTTGAGCGCGAACGGTCGCATCGGTTCTCCTTGCTCGGTGCTTACCCGACCAAGCGGACGGTGACGCTCCGGCGTCACGCCGCCCGGCGGGTCTGCTGGGCTTCCACGGAGATATACGAATCGAACAGGCGAATGGTTGCCTCACGCTCCGTAATCATTTGAACGGTCCGGTCCTTGATCCGGTTCTTGGTCCGGTCCGGCTCGGCCGATCCTCCGTGCATGGGGCAGCCATTCGCCTCTTATGACGTACGACCCGGGGTTACGGATCCGGGGTCGCGCCGCAGTTCAGCGCACTGGCGCACGCCATCGCCCGACGAACGCCTCGCGCGCCCGTCAGATGTCCTGGGGCGGCGGGGGGTGCGCGCGCCGCACCGCGGGTGGTCGCGGGTGCGCGGCCACGGCCATAGATTTCATTGGGGGGACACCTCCCTCATACCGCCCACGACCGACAGCCGGAGGCAGGCGATGACTCGGTTGCAACAAGAGGTGGATCCGGCCGAGGTCGGCCTGGATCCGGTGGCACTGGACCGTATGGACCGGTATTTCGCCCGCCGCGTGGACGACGGTCCGCTCCCCGGGTACCTGGTTGCGGTGTCCCGTCACGGCCGTGTCGCGCATCTCACGTCGTACGGTCTCCGCGACCGGGAGGCCGGGCTTCCGGTCACGGCGGACACCGTGTGGCGGCTCTACTCGATGACCAAGCCTGTCGTGTCCGTCGCCGCGCTGATGCTCCAGGAGGAGGGCCTGTTCGGCCTCGACGATCCGGTCGCCCGCTACCTGCCGGCCTTCGCCGACCTTCGGGTCTACGAGAGTGGCACCGGCCAGGACGTCAGGACCCGTACGGCCGAGGGCCCCGTCCTGATCCGGCACCTCCTGACCCACACCGCCGGCCTGACCATGGGCGCCTACCGCGTCCACCCCGTCGACGCGCTCTACCGGGCCGCGGGGATCGACCTCCCGGCGCATGCGCCGAAGGACGCGGATCTGGCCGAGGTGTGCGACGCGTACGCGAGCCTGCCGCTCCAGTTCGAGCCGGGGACGGAGTGGAACTACTCCGTCGCCACCAACGTGGTCGGGCGGATCGTCGAGGTGGTGTCGGACCGGCCGCTCGACGCGTTCCTCGCCGAGCGGGTCCTGGAGCCGTTGGGGATGACGGACACCGGCTTCTGGGTCCCGCCCCAGAAGGCGGACCGGCTGGCGGTGCTGTACCAGGAGGACGAGGACGGCGGGATCGCCCCGGTCCCGGACCCTCCGGTGCGCGCGCGTCCCCGTCTGCTGAACTGCAACGGCGGTCTTGTGGGGACCGCCCGCGAATATCACCGGTTCATGGAGTTCCTCCGCCGACGCGGCGAACTCGACGGCGTCCGCCTTCTCTCCCCCGGAACGGTGGACACCATGGCCGCCAACCACCTCCCCGGCGACCTCCACACCTTCGGCAGCAGCCCGATCCACGCCCAGCCCTTCAACGCGGGCCTCGGCTTCGGTCTCGGCGTCTCGGTCGTGATCGACGCGGGCCGCACGGAGTCTCCGGAGAGCGTGGGGGCGTACGGCTGGAGCGGGGCGGCGGGTACGACGTTCTGGGTCGACCCGCGCAACGATCTGACCGTGCAGTTCATGGCACAGCTGCGGCCCGCCGGGAGGCCGTCGTTCCGGGAACTGAAGGAGTTCGTGCGGGAAGCACTCGGCGGCTGAGCGGTGCGGGTCGGCTCATTGCCTGTCGATTCCCGAGGGGGCAAGGATTCTGCAAGCGCCCGGCAAGGACACCGTCCAGCCGCGCGGGGAGGAGCCTCCTCGCGGACGTCCTCCACGGCCGCCGTCCGCGGCGGGACGTCGCGGGGGCGACGGCGGAGGCGGAGGGGCTGCCGGCCTCGCACCCCGGGTGTGTGCTGGTCCTGCTTCCGCTCGTCGGCGGTGGCTGTGTGGCCGCGGAGCGAGCGGGTGGCTGGTTCCCGCACTCAACCGGTCGGCAAGCCGTCGAGCCGTTCCCTCAGCCGGCGCGCGTCCTCGATGCTGATCGGCGTGCACAGGGCGAGGGAGCGCTGGTAATAGTCGCGGGCGGTGTCCAAGTGGTCGCCGTCCTGTGCGGTCTGGCCGAGCATTTCCAGGGTGCGGGCCTGCCAGTGGACCGACCCGGAGTGCTCGAACGTCCTTAGGGCACTGGTGAGTTGGGCCAGACCGGACTCGTACTCTCCCGCGCAGGCGCGTGCGCGGCCCAGGAAGGCCAGCGCACGCGCCGTGTCGTGTGGATCCGGTACGGCCGCGAGGGTGGTGTGGGCACGGTCGAAGTGCGCCACGGCGAGCGAGGGGTCGCCCGAGGCCAGAGCGATCTCGCCCAGCACGATGCGGGCCAGGCCGGTGCCCCGGAAGTAGCCCGTCTCCTCCCAGGCGGTGATGGCCTGGTCCAGGTAGGGAGCCGCCTCCGTGAGCCGTCCGGCGATCGCGCATCGCATGCACACGTACACGTTGTTGGCCGAGCCCGACACGGTCGGCTGGCACCGCTACCAACGAATCGCCGACCCGGCCGATTCACCGAGGCTCGCGCACTCTGGCAGCACGCCCTGACCCTCCTCGAAGGGCTCGACTCCGGGAGCGCCGATCGAATCCGCGCCAGGCTGATCGAAGTTGATCGGTTGCGACCTGTAACGCTTCGGTTGGCCGCGTATGCCGCTGATCGACGATCTACGCGCAGGTGATCGCCTAGTACTCACGCCGTACTGACGCGCACGAACTTGCTTGGCAGATACGTGCGTTCGAATCACTACAAGTTCGAGAGGCTCGAGTGAACCGCACTCTCCGGGTAGCGCCCTTCACGCTGTCCATCCTGGCAATCATTGCTGTCGCAACCCTCAGCGGACCGTCTCTCCTGCTCGCAGCTGAGGACTCCTGCATACCGACAGCCACCGTCGTGAGCCAGTCCCGGATCGCCTGACCCACCCGCAAGGGGGCGGCGCGCTCGCCGCCCCCGCCACCGAACTCAGCCGCCGGTGCGGAGCGTGAAGTCGATCCCGTCTTCGGCCAGTTCGGTGAGCCACTCCTCGGAACGTGCCGCGGTCTCCGCGGCACGGTTGAGGCCGGGCGGCAAGCCTCCCCCGAGAATCCGCCGCACACCGAGCGCCAGCGTCCGCGACACGCACCGCGCCATCGCGCTCTCCTCGGCATCGCCTTCCATGTCCAGCGAATAGCGCCCCGACCACGTCCGTCCCGAGCTGTCGCGCACGTCCAGCGACACGGCCAGGACGACCCGGTCGCGGTCGGCGTCCGTGGTCGGGTAGCGAGCCGCCAACTCCTGCGCGAGTGCGGCGATGCGTCGGTCGTCGCCCTGCCGGAGTTCCTCGAAGACCGGCTGCCAGGCGTCGAGCCAGCCGGCGAGGCGCAGGGTGCCGCGGATGAAGGTCTGGGGCTTCCAGGCCGGAGGCAGTCCGTACTGGTCGAGGAAGGGGACGCTGTCGCGGTTCGGGTAGACCTCGAAGGGCTCGCCGTCCACCACGTGGGGGCGCGTGACCTCCCAGGGTCGGAGGGCCGTCGTCTCGGCGCCGTCCTCGATGTAGCGGGCGGGTGAGCGGAGCGCGTTGAGGACGCCTGCCGGGGCCCAACTGAAGCGGTACTTGAAGTCGTTGGGGACGGCGGGGATGCCACCGCAGTACGAGGTGAGGCTGACCTCGGCGGCCGCCTCCGAGCCGATCTCCTCGCGGGCGCGGGCGATGAGACCCTGGGCGAAGAGGTGGTCGAGGCCCGGGTCGAGGCCGGCCTCGGTGAGGACCACGACGCCGGCCGCCGTGGCCTCGGGGACCTGGTCGAGGACCGCCTCGGAGACGTAGCTGGAGCAGGCGAAGTGGGCGCCGCGGGCCACGCAGGCGGCGAGCAGCGGAGCGTGTTCGGGGGCCGGGAGCATGGAGACCACCACGTCGCCGGGGGCCAGTTCGGCGGTAAGGGCGGCGAGCGTGTACGCGCGGGGCTCGGCGCGACCGGTGAGGCCCAGGCCCTCCAGGCTCCGCGCCGCGCGCTCCTCGGTGCGGTGCCAGAGGCGTACGCGGTCGGCCGCGTCGCACAGCGCGGCCAGACCGCTGCCGGTGGACAGGCCCGCGCCGATCCAGTGGACGGTGCCGCTCGCCGCGAGCGCGTCACTCATCGCCGGACTCCCTTACTTCGGTACCGAGTTCACGGGTGGCCTCGACGCCGAGTGCACGGCTGGCGTCATGGAACCGGTCCAGACAGCGCCCCCACGGTCCGCCGGTCTCGAAGTCGAGCAGTTGGGGCAGCAGCGCGGCCGAGAAGTCGGTGCTGGCCTCACGGGGCAGCAGGGACGGCAGGTTGTCGATGGCGATGAGGTCGAGCGGGGGCCGCTCGCGCAGTCGCCGTACGGGGTGGTCCCAGTCGGTGGTCGTGTCGTAGACCGGCAGGACGTTCATGGGCGAGCCGACGTCCACGGTCACGTCCGCGAGGGTGCGCAGGCGGCGGTCCGGTCCGTCGAGGTCCTTGTCCGTCAGGAAGGGCGGAATCGGGCGGGTGGTGAGCACGGTGTTGACCATCAGCTCGTGGTCGAGCAGGGCCCGTCGGTCCAGGTCTCGGGTCTCGGCCAGGTCCCAGCAGGTGGGATCGACGCCCGCCTCACCGAGTGCGACGCGCGCCCCGCGGCCGCTGCGTCCCAGGGCGCCGATCACCAGGGCGCTCAAGTCGCCGGTGGAGGCGCGGAGTTCGGCCTCCATCTCCTCCTTGGAGGTGGGCGTGAGCGGGGTGTCGAGGCCGCCCCGGTGGTGGAGCACGGCGAGGGCGGCGCCCAGGTAGCCGGCCCAGAACCCGAACGCGGCGAGTCTGCGGCCCTGGTCGTCGACCAGGTACTCCAGGTCCAGCAGCGCCCCTCCCCCGGCCGCGAACCTGCGCAGCAGCGGCTCGGCACCGGGCTGCCCCTTGTAGGCGTGCCCGAAGAAGATGTGCCGGTGGGTCAGTTCGGCCGGCGCGTCCGGGAGTTCTTTGAGGCCGACGATCACCGCGTGCGGCGGCGCCGACACCCACCCGCCCGGGTCGGCGATCCGGCACCCGGCCTCCTCGTACTCCTCGATCGGGAAGATCCGCTGCGGGGAGTCCTCGACGGTCACCCGCACTCTTCCGCTCTCGACGAGCCGCCGCGCGTCGGACGGCACGATCGGGGTGCGGCGTTCGGTGGTGCGGGTCTCGTGGCGGAGCCACAAGTACAGCTCGGTCATACGAGGTTGACCTCCGGTCGCGGGGCGTCGGCGGCGAACCGTTCGACGCGCAGGGGGCTGATGTCGACGAAGGGTACGTGCCCCAGGAACAGGTCCCGGACGACCTCGCCCACCGCGGGCCCCTGCAGGAATCCGTGCCCGGAGAACCCGGTCGCGTACAGGAAGCGGGACACCGAACTCGCCTCGCCGATCAGCGCGTTGTGGTCCGGTGTGATCTCGTAGAGGCCCGCCCAGCCGCCCGTCCTGCGCAGGTCGAGGAGAGCGGGGGCACGGTGCTCCATGGCCTCGCAGAGGCCGGGGATCCAGCGGTCGTGGGTCTCGGTGGCGAAGCCGGTGGTCTCGTCGGGGTCGGACATGCCGACGAGGAGGCCGGGGCCCTCGGTGTGGAAGTACAGGCTGCTGGCGAAGTCGATGGTCATGGGGAGGCCGGGCGGGAGGTCCGGGACCGGTTCGGTGACCGCGATCTGGCGGCGCAGCGGGTCCACCGGAAGGTCCACCCCGGCCATCGCGCCGACGGCCCGTGACCAGGCGCCGGCCGCGCAGACGACGGCCGGGGTGGCTATACGGCCCCGGCTCGTGGCGACGGCCGTGATGTCGGCGCCGCGCGTCTCGATGCCGGTGACCTCGCAGTGCCGTACGACGGTCGCGCCGTGGCGGCGAGCGGCGGCCGCGTACCCGTGGACCACGGCCTCGGGCGTGCAGTGGCCGTCGTCGGGCGAGAAGGCGGCGGCCAGCAGCCCGTCGGTGGTGATCAGCGGCGAGAGGCGCCGCGCCTCGGCCGGATCCATCATGCGGCTGGGCACGCCGAGGCCGTTCTGCAGCCGCACCCCGGCCTCGAACGCCGCGACCTCCTCCGGCGTCGACAGCAGGAAGAGATAGCCGACGCGGTGCAGCCCGATGTCGTGGCCCGTCTCGTCGCCGAAGCGGGCGAACGCCTCCAGACTCCGCGCGCCCAGCTGGATGTTGAGCTCGTCCGAGAACTGCGCGCGTATCCCGCCCGCGGCCCGCGAGGTGGAACCGGAGGCGAGTTCGTCCCGTTCGACCAGCACCACGTCGGGCACCCCGGCCCGCGCCAGGTGGTACGCGATGCTCGTGCCCATCACCCCGCCGCCTATGACGACGACCCCCGCACGCCCGGGCACACCGGTCATGAACGCGACTCCCTTCCGCGAGCTTGGTCCCGTCCCCGTCCCTGTTCCCGTGCGGCGTCGATCACGGCCCAGGCCGCGGCGGCGTCCTGGATGCCGAGGCCGACGCTGTTGTAGTAGACGATGTCCTGCGCGTTCGTACGTCCGCCGGACCGGCCCGTGAGCACACCGCCGAGCGGAATCAGGTCCTCGTACGCCAGCAGCTTCGAATGGAGCGCGTCCACCAACGGCCCGGCGTGCTCCGCCGCTGTCGCCGGGTCGTCGACGACTACGGCAGCGGCCCTGCGTACGACCTCGGCGTCGACCTCGCTCCGGGTCGGCTCGAAGGACCCGACGCTCACGACCGTGCAGCCGGGCGCCAGCCACTCGCCGCGCACGACGGGCGTGCTGCTGAGTGTGCAGGCCGCGACCATGGGCAGTCCGGCCACGGCTTCCTCCGCCGAGCCGACGGCCTTGACGGGGATGCCGAGTTCGGCCGCCAGCAGCCGCGCCGCCCGTGTCCGCCGGTCCGGGGTCGGGCTCCACACCCGTACGGCCCTCAGGTCCCGCACTCGGGCGACGGCCCGCGCGTGCGCCAGGGCCTGGGTGCCGGAGCCGATGAGGCCCAGTTCGGCGCTGTCGGGGGTGGCCAGGGCGTCGAAGGCCACGGCGCTGCCCGCGGCCGTGCGCAGCGTGGTCACCGCCGTGCCGTCCATGACGGCGGCGAGTTGCCCGGTGACCGGGTCGAGCGCGTTGATCACCGCGTGCACGCTCGGCAGTCCGGCGGCCGCGTTGCCCGGATTGACGCTGCCGAACTTGGCGACGGCCCCGGTGTCCGCGGACAGCCGCGCGAGGTACGCGAACATGACGCTGTCGTCGAACCGGCTCGGATGCATGATCTTCCCGGGCAGTTCGGCCGTGCCGTCACCGAGCGCGGTGAACGCGGCCCGCTGGGACCGGATCGCGGCGTCGGTGTCCAGCAGGACCGTCACCTGGTCGCGGGAGAGGTAGAGGACGTCGTCGTTCATTCCCCTTCCCTTCCCGCATCCGGGCCGCTGTCACCGCGAGTGGCGCGTCCGGGTGACACTCACGCCCGCCCTGCGGGTCAGACCCGGTGGGCGACCACGGCGTCCAGGTGGGGCAGGTCGTGGTCCAGGCGCTCCCGCTTGGTGCGCAGGTAGGTGATGTTGTCCTCGCAGGGCGGGATCAACAGCGGGACCTGCTCGGCGACCTTGATGCCGTTGCTCAGCAACGCCTCGCGCTTGCGCGGGTTGTTGGACAGCAGTCTCACCGACCGCACGCCGAGGTCGTGCAGGATGTCCGCGGCCACCCCGTAGTCGCGGGCGTCCACCGGGAGCCCCAGCGCGAGGTTCGCCTCGACCGTGTCCAGGCCCTCCGCCTGGAGCTTCATCGCCTGGAGCTTGGCGAGCAGGCCGATGCCCCGGCCCTCGTGCCCGCGGAGGTAGATGAGGATGCCGCGCCCTTCCGCCGCGATCTCCCGCAGGGCGTTGGAGAGTTGGGGACCGCACTCGCAGTGCCTGGACCCGAACGCGTCGCCGGTCAGGCACTCGGAGTGCAGCCGGGTGAGCATTCCCTCTTCCTGGATGTCACCGAAGACCAGGGCCACTTGTTCGTCTCCGCGGGTACGGTCCAGGTAGCCGACGGCCTGGAAATCACCGTACGTCGTGGGCAGTGGGGCATTCACGACCCGTTCGACACCTGAAGGACTGGCTTTCCCGGCGAGTGCGCCATCTATTTCTGTCATGATTCTGGTTCCTAAGCAGAGACGAAAGGTCGCGAGAACATGGTCAATTCGGGCGGTTCGGAATCACGGATCACAGTGTCGGGACCGTTGCCGGCGGACACCACGGAAGATGTAAGGGCACGAGGCGCCGGCGTCTCCCGGCAGATCGCCGTGCTTCCGGTGGGCAGTTACGAGCAGCACGGTCCGTTTCTTCCGCTGTCCACCGACACGCTCGTCGCGTGCGCCATCGCCCAGCAGGTCGCTGCCGCATTTCCGGTTCACCTCCTCCCTCCGGTGACGATCTCCTGCTCGCACGAACACGCGGCCTGGCCGGGAACGGTGAGCATTTCCGCCGTGACACTCCATGCGGTGGTACGGGACATAGCCGAATCGCTGCGCCGGTCGGGCGTGGACACCCTCGTCCTGATCAACGGACACGGCGGGAATTACGTACTCGGCAATGTCGTCCAGGAATCCACCGCCGCCGGTGCCCGGATGGCTCTTTTCCCGGCCGCGGAGGACTGGGAGACGGCGCTGGACAGGGCCGGGATACAGACCTCGCTGCTCAGCGATATGCACGCGGGGGAAATAGAGACCTCCATTCTGCTGCACGCCCACCCGGAATTGGTCAAACCGGGCTACGAGACAACCGACTTCGTCGCCGACGACCGCCGGCATCTGCTCTCCCTCGGCATGGCGGCCTATACCAAGTCCGGTGTCATCGGCCGTCCTTCGATGGCGTCCGCCGGGAAAGGGAAGGACCTCCTGGCCTCGCTGGCCGACTCCTTCGGGGCGTACTTCTCCCTGCTGACCTCGGAGACCCCACTGACCTCGTAGGCCGGGCTCCCGGCGGTCGTTGATGGGCATTTGTCGTCCCCGTCCCCTCCCGAGCGGGCCGAGATCCGGGCTCCCGGTGACTCCGTGTACGAGTCCGGGCCCGGCTCGGCGGCCGCGCTCTCCTCCCGCGGGCGCCGCAGCCCCGCGTACCACCGCACCACCAGTACACCGACGCCGGGCAGGCTCGCGGCGAAACTGAGCACCCCGTAGACCACGGCCACGGTCAGCCCCTGGGTCGCGCCGAGGCCCGCGGCGCCGAAGGCCCAGGCGGTGACGCCTTCCCTGGGGCCCCAGCCACCGACGTTCAGCGGCAGCCCCATGGCGATCAGGGCCAGCAGCGCCAGGGGCACCAACTCCGCGGCGGGTGCGGCCGATCCGGCCGCGCGGGCCGCGAGCAGGAACATCAGGACGTGCCCCGCCAGCACCACCACGGAGGAGACCAGCACGCCCGGCCAGCTGCCGCGCGCCAGCAGCGCCCCACGCGCCTCGGCGAGCCCGGCACGCACGGCCCGGTACCTGCGCGACGCGCGCGGCGCCCTTCCCTTGCTGCGGACCGCGCTCACCGTGACGACCCCGCACACCGAGGCGAGGGCCAGGAGCACGACGAGCTGCCGGGTCTCCGTCAGCACCGGCGAGGGCTGCGTGAGCAGAACGGCCACGCCGACCGCGGCCAGGACCGCCTGTCCCGCGACCCGTTCGAGGACCACCGCGCGTACGCCGCGGCCCATGTCCCCGCTGCTCTGCCCGTGCCGTACGGCACGGTGCACATCGCCGAGCACGCCGCCCGGCAGCGCCGCGTTCAGGAACAGCGCACGGTAGTAGTCGGCGACGGCGGGTCCCAGCGGCAGCCGGAGCTTCATCCCCCGCGCCACCACGCACCAGCGCCAGGCGCTGAACACCGTGGTGAGCACGCCGATGCCGAACGCCGCCAGCAGCGTCGGACCGTCGATCCGGCGCAGGCCGTCCAGGAAGACACCGGTACCGAGGCGCCAGGTGAGCACGACGAGGATGACCACGCCGGCGATGGTGCCGAAGTGGGTGCGCAGGGTGCGGGAGTTGAGGCGGGCCCGGATGGTGAAGCGCGCCCAGCGGTTACGGGGGTCGGCGGCCGGGCTCGGCGTACTCGGGCCGGCACTTGTCCGTGCCTGAACCGCCTGCCGGCGCTCGTCCGCTCGTTCGGCCCACGAAGTCACGCTGTCGTAGACGACTCGCGCGCTCCCGCCGTCCCGTACCGCCTGCTCATCCGCGCCTCCGTCCCTGACGGCGCGCGACTTGATGCCGTCCCGGAGCACGCGCGCGTTCGCGTCGGCCGGCACCGCCCGCGACATGACACCGTCTCCCCCCGTCCGCGACGTCACGTCGTCGCGGACAGTCAGGGTCTGCGCGTCGTCCGCCACCGCTTGGGCGCTGCTCATCAGGCTCCCCCCGTCGGCCGGGCCAGCGCGAGCAGGTCGCTGTGGTGGATCACCGCGCTCAGTTCGCCCTTCTCGCACGCCGCGAGGCGTTCGCGAAGGTAGACGTCCGCGCGCGCGGCCAGTTCCGGGCGCTCCTCGACGGCCGCACCGACCCAGCCGCGCAGCCACTCCGCCGTCAGCGCGGACTCGTCCGGGCCGAGGCGCCACGCGCTGGGGTGCACCCGTACCGTCGCGCCGTGCCGGGCGAAGGCGTCGCACGCGACGGTGGTCGCGTCGGGGCCGAGCAGATCACCACGGCGCTGGTGGGCGTTGAACGCGTCGGCGATCTCGGCGTCCAGCGGATGGGCCGGGGTGAGTTCGACGCGTCCGACCACCGAGAGCGTCAGGAGCGCGGGGCAGCCGGCTCCGGCGCACGCGATGGCCAGCGCTTCGATCTCGGCGGGGGTGAGGACGTCCAGCAGCGCGGAGGCGGTCACCAACGAGGCGCCGGCCAGCGCGTCCGCGGTCAGCCGGGCGACGTCACCGCGCTGCGTCTCCACCGTGACACGGCTGCCGTCGGCGGCCGAGCGCGGCGAGCCGACGGCCGCGAAGTGGAGCAGATAGGGGTCGCGGTCGTGGAGCACCCAGTGCTGGGGACCGTCGAGGCGGGGCGCGAGCCAGCGGCCCATGGAGCCGGTGCCGCAGCCCAGGTCGTGGATGACGAGCCCGTTGGCCCGCCGCGGCAGGTTCGCGAGCCGGATCCGCAACGGGTCGAGGAGCTCGACCGACCGCGCGGCCGCGTCGGCGCCCTCACGCAACTCCAGCCACTCGGGGGCGTAACGAGGTGTGTCGTCGTCGGCCTCACCACGGGTGCGGTCGCCGAGCCGAATCGTTCCTTTGTCCCGCCCCTGTACCTGCACCACGGCTCCGGTCGTCGTCTTCTCGTCGCGCCACACTGCCGGGTTCGTCCCCTCACCACGTCCCAGAGAGGCCGTGGTCGTCTCCTCGTCGAGCCCAGGGGCGAATTCAGCGGTCGTCGCCCCGCGCCCCGGACCCCCCGGCGGCGTCATGCTCGTCCTGCTCATGCCGCTCCCCTCCTCGCCTCGCCCTTCAGTCGCCCCAGCACACCCGCCAGGCTCCGGGCCGTCGTGGCCCAGCCGTCCAGCGAGGCCCGGCGGGCGCGCGCGGCGGCCTTCAGCCGACGGCGTACGTCGACCTCGCCGAACCAGCCGCGCAGTTCGGCGGCGAGAGCGGCGGGGTTCTCCGGTGGTACGAGGAGGCCGGGCACCCCGCCGTCGGGCGCGCGCCCGACCGCCTCGGGGAGCCCGCCGACATCCGTGGCGAGGACGGGGATGCCACGAGCCAACGCCTCGGTGACGGCCATCCCGTACGTCTCCGCGTACGAGGTGAGGACCATGAGGTCGGCGGACGCGTAGCTCGCGTCAAGTGCGGCACCGGACTGGGGACCCGCGAGGTGCAGCCGGTCACCGAGGCCGTGCTGGTCGATCAGCGCCCGGAGCCCGGTCACATATTCGGGGTCATGGGTGAGGCCGCCGACAAGGACGCAGGTCCAGGGCAGCTCGGTGACGGTGGCGAGGGCCTCGACGAGGCGGTGCTGTCCCTTGCGCGGGGTGACCGCGGCGACGCACAGCAGGCGCGAGACGCCGTCGGTGCCGGGGGCGAGGGGCGCGATGTCGGCGCCGGGCGCGGCGACATGGACCCGGTCGGGCGCGAGCCCGTGGTGGGCCACGAGTCTGCGGGCCGCCCACTCGCTGGTGGCCACGACGGCGGGCACGGCCCGCAGCGTGCGGCGCTCGCGGGCGTCCAGGTCGGCGGCCAGCGCGGGCGTGAGTCCGGTCTCGTCGCCGAGCGGCAGGTGCACGAGGACCACCAGGCGCAGCCGTTCGGCCTCCGGGATGATGATCTCGGGGACTGCGCAGGCGACGATTCCGTCGAGGAGTACGACGGTGTCGTCGGCCAGTTCGGCGAGGGTGCGGGCCAGTTCGGCGCGGGCCGGGGCTCCGGGCGTGGGCCAGCTGCCGGAGATGGCGTGCTTGTGGACCTGCCAGCCGAAGCTCGGCAGGTCGAGGCTCACCCGGGCGTCGTACGTGTTGCCGCCGCTGGGCCTGGTCAGGTCGTCCACTCCGCCGGGCATCACGAAGTGCATGGCGCGCAGGGACATGGGGATGATGTCGGCGTGCTTGTTCACAGGGCACGCTCGTAACTCGCCCAGGCGATGTGCGACTCGTGCAGGGTGACGGTGATGCCGGCCAGTCCGCGGGCGCCCTCGCCCAGTGCGCCCTTGTGCACGCGCTCGGCGAGGCGGTCGGCGATGACCTTGGCCAGGAACTCCGTCGAGGTGTTGGTGTCGGCGAAGGCGGGCTCGTTGTCGAGGTTGCGGTAGTTCAACTCGCTCACCAGCTCCCCCAGTTCCCGAGTGGCCAGTCCGATGTCGACGACGATGTTGTCGTCGTCCAGCTCGGCGCGGCGGAACGTGGCGTCCACGAGGAACGTCGCTCCGTGCAGTCGCTGCGCGGGTCCGAAGACCTCGCCGCGGAAGCTGTGGGCGATCATCAGGTGATCGCGGACGGTGATGCTGAACAACGGACGACCCTCCAGGTGCGGTGCGTCTGACCCCTCTTGCCGGGGCGTGCCGTGTAGTACGGCCGGTCTGTTCTCCGTGTTCAGGGGGTTCGGTCGGAGTTTCTGTCGGGTTCGCTCCGCTGGGCGGGGCGGAGTGGGGCCGGTGGGACGGCTGCGGTGGGGTGAGTGCGATGTTGACTGCGGGTAGTGGGGGCTGGGCGCGCCCCGCGGCGGGGCCGCACATGTCAGAGCCCCGCGCCCCGTAAGGGGGGCGGGGGA
>NZ_JBQQCG010000091.1:0-47043 GCF_052245575.1 Streptomyces sp. 2A115
CCGAGGAGCCGATGCCCGCGTTGTTGACGAGAACGTCGATCCGCCCGAACCGCCCGATCACCTGCTCGACCGCGGCAGCGACCGAATCGTCGCTGCCCACGTCGAGGGCGAGGAACGTCACGCCGTCGCGACGGTCGGCTCCCGACGTCTTCCGGCTCGTTCCCACCGTCTCGAAACCCGCTGCGGCGAGCGCGAGGGCGGCCGCCTTTCCAATACCGGTGGACGCGCCTGTCACGAGTGCCACCGGCCGAGTTGTCGCCATCACGAGCTCCCTTGGTTTTGCAGTATGGTCGTATGCCTTACGTTCGTACGACCATACGGGGGTCGTTGGTAGATGGCAAGTGGTCGCATCCGGCGGTTCGAGAAGGATCTCGGGAAAGGCCCCGGTCAGGTCACCGCCTGCTCGTCCGGGGAAGGTGTCGTGCGGGACCGGGCACGCGAGGCCGGGCCGGACCGGTTGTGCACGACGAAGCCCAGCTCCCCGGCCCGTTGCTTGAGCTGGTGCGCGAGCGGTCCGGCGAAGGCGAGTTGCGTGAAGGACGCCGCCGCCGACTCGGCGCCGACTTCGCGCACGTAGGTCAGGCCGGCGCGACACATGCCCTCCTCCATGTGCAGCGGCAGATCGTCCCGCCGGCATCGCGGGCACCGGCCCACCCGGTAGCGCTCACCCTGGTGGAGTGTCGGAATCGAGAGTTGCAGTATTCGCCCGGAGTGCGAGCAGCCCCGCACCCGGCCCAGTCGCGTCAGCGGTGACAAGACACCCCATGCGGCTATCGGGTCAAGCACGCGATCCCGGAGCCGAGGGACCATAGGGCGAGCACAACGGTCGTCGGCACCTCGCAGGCCGCGGCACACGTGGCGGGACTCGCCGCCTACTTGCTCTCCACGTCGAGGATCTGGCCCCCGCGACCGCCGGAACGGCCATTACCACTCTGGCTACCCCGACTGCCTGCTCGACCTGCCAGGGGACAGCCGCACCTGCTGGCGTTCAACAACGCGTCGACCGGCTGAGCATCTCCCTGCAGAGGGCCTTTATTGCTGTTCGTCGTTGGCCCAATCGAAAAGGGCGTTGTCCAGTGTCAGGGTGAGCTCGGCGATCCGCCATCCACCGTCGGACCGGCGCAGGCCGAACGTGTAGACGCCGGTCGAGATCATCTGGATGCTCTCGCCGGTGTTCCTCGTCTGCACCAGATAGGCCCGCACCTCAGCGGTGGCGGCGTCCGTCGTCGTGACCACGACATTGCCCAGGTGGTGCCGCACCCTTCCGGTCTGGGCCGTGTGACCGTCACGGATGAAGTCGAGCACCGCCGTGCGTCCGGCGACCGGGCCGAGCACTCCTTGTCCGGGCATCGTGAAGGTCCAGGTGGTGTCCTCGGTCAGGACCGCTTCCAGCTGGGGCATATTCAGCTCGTCCAAGGCATGTGCGTAGTTCGCCACCGTCTGCTGGAGTTCGGCGATCACGAGACCACCGTCAGCACGATCTTGCCTTGGATGTGCCCCTGCGCGGCTCGCGTATGTGCGCTGCCCGCCTCGGGCAGCGGGTAGGTGCTGTCCACCCCGACCTGGAGCTTGCCCTCGTCGAACAGGCGCCCGATCTCGGCGAGCTGCGGGCCGTTGGAACGCACCTGAATGTTCGAGACTGTGATGGCCAGACTCGCCGTCTCTTCCGGGTCGTACTCGGCGAAGAACACCGGAAGCATGGTGCCGCCGCGCTTGAGCACGGTCAGAAAGCGTGAGCTGTCCGGGCCACCGACGGTGTCGATCACCAGGTCCACACCGCTGACCACGTCCGCGGCCTGCGTCCTGGTGTAGTCGATGAACTCATCGGCGCCGAGCTTGCGCAGGAACTGCTCGTGCCGGCCCGAGGCCACCGCGATTACGTGTGCCCCCTTCCATTTCGCCAGCTGCACCGCGAAGTGGCCCACTCCACCGGCGGCCCCGTTGACCAGCACGGTCATCCCTGGCGTGATCGGCACCGGCTGGTGCACCTGGCCGGTGAAGGGAGACGGCACGTCGTGGCCGAGATCAACCAGGTACTGCCAGGCCGTAAGCACGGCCATCGGTGCCCCAGCCGCCTGCACGTGGTCGATGCCGGCCGGCTTGTGAGCCAGGTCCGATGCCCGCGCGGCCACGTACTCGGCGTAGGTCCGGCCGTCGAATCCGGGGAACCGCAGCATGCCGAAGACCTCGTCACCGACGGCGAACCCCAGCACGTCCGGAGCGACCGCCTGGACCACGCCCGACATGTCCGTTCCGGGGATCAGGGGGAACTCCAGCGCCGGCCTCATCTCGGCCGGCATGACCTTCATCCCCTCACGCAGGTACCAGTCCGGCGGGTTGATGCCGGCCGCGTGCACCCGGACGAGCACCTCGCCCGGGCCGATCTCGGGAACCGGCACCTCGTCATACTGCAAAACTTCCGGCCCGCCCGCTTCGTGGAACTGGATCGCCTTCATCGCGCCTGTCGCTTTCCTGGGGAATCGTTGCTCCCTCAGTCAAGGCCCAGGACGGCATGGCCGTCCAAGACCGGTTCGGCAACCTGATCATTCCGAAACGGCATGACGCGTACGCTGGAAGGGTGAACGATCTCGGGCAGGACCTGGAACTGCGGCTGGTGCGTTACTTCACCGTGGTGGCGGCGCACCAGCACTTCGGCCGGGCCGCCGCCGACCTGCACGTGGCCCAGCCGGCGCTGAGCCGCCAGATCCAACGGCTCGAGAAGTATCTCGGCGCACGACTGCTGGACCGCACACCCCAGGGCACCCGGCTCACTCCGGCCGGCCAGAGCTTCCTCCCTCGGGCCCAAGCCCTGCTGCAGGCCGCCCACCAGGCCGAGCTGGCCGTCCGTGAACAAGCCGAGACCGAACGAATCGCCATCGGCTACGTCGAAGACCTGGTGATCACTGCCGCCGTACGGGAACTGCGCCGCCGTTACCCGGACGCCGAGATCGCCACCCGGTACCTGAGCTGCCGCGACGTCGGGGCGCTGTCCGACAAGCGCGTCGACGCCCTGATCGCGCGGGCCCCGCTGCCGTTCGCCGCCGACGACGTGTTCACCACCCCGCTGTACGAGGAGCCCCGGATGCTCGCGGTCCCGCGCGGCCATCCCTTGGCCGACCGCGCGTCGGTGACCGCGGACGAACTGGCCGGCGAGGAGGCGGCGCCGTGCGCG
The DNA here is from genome assembly GCF_052245575.1 of Streptomyces sp. 2A115. Classification (NCBI taxonomy): domain Bacteria; kingdom Bacillati; phylum Actinomycetota; class Actinomycetes; order Kitasatosporales; family Streptomycetaceae; genus Streptomyces; species Streptomyces sp. 2A115. The sequence goes on from NZ_JBQQCG010000091.1 coordinate 3,173, forward strand.
TTCGAGACCGCGGACTGGACTTCCTACCGGATCCTCGGGGCCGGCGTGCCGCCGATCGAGAGCTACGAGGACAAGCTCGAACTCGTCGCGAGTGGCAGGGCGATCGCCGTGCTACCGGTCGGCGATCGGCGTAGCTCACTGCGTCCCAACCTCATCACCGTCCCGATCGAGGACGCTCCCCCCAGCCAGGTCGTCCTGGTCAGCCGCAAGGGCGACCCGAATCCGATGATCAGGAATCTCCGGCTGGCTGCCAAGGCCGTCCTGACCGCCCCGGCAGCCTGACCGGGACCAGCCGACCCGCTTGGCGCTGAACTGCATCAAGCGGTGCTCACGCGCGCCGTGTCCGTCGTGCATGGCGTTCCCGTCGACGATGCGCGGTGCCCTGAAGTAGGCGGTGATTGCCGCCGACGAGTCGAAGGCGCTACGACTGGTGCGCTGGGCGCAGGACGCGTACGCCGCCTACACCCAGCGGGATCCTGGACCGCTGCGCAGGTTCATCCGGGAGCAACTGCGGCTGACCGACCGGCTGGGAGACCGCTGCCAGGCCCTGGCCCTGGCCATCGTGGAGGGACTGCTCGACGTTGCGGACCTTTCCGATTCCGGCGCCCTGAGCAAGGCCCTGTGCGCGTACGCCAGTACAGGGGTCGTCCTGGAGCGGGACCGCACCCTCAAGGGCCGGCGGATCGCGTACGTGGGCGACTTCAACCCATAGGGCTTGGCACCAGGTCCGGAAGTCGCCGTGCCGGCCAGCGTCGTACTGTGGCCGGAGGTTCGACAACCGGCACGTGCGCTTGGCCACGAGCCGGCTGCAGCCGGACGAACTGGCGGTCACCCGGGCCTGGGCGGGCGCGGCTCCGCGCCTACCGAAAACCGAGGTGCGGATCCGTGCCGACCAGGTCACCGCTGACGGCCCACAGGCGAGCGGCGACGGCCGGGTCGGACATATGCGAGGGGACGGGCTCACGCCGCGGTATGCCACGCAAACCGAAGACCCTCGGCCCCCACAGCTGCCCTCCCTGCACCTCCGAGTCGAGGACGGCACGGACGACGGGCCATGCTCCGGCATCCTTGCCCTGCACCAAGAGACCGGCGGGCAAGGCGCGCAGCCGCTCGCCGGGGGTTGTCACGCCGAACGGCGGGCGGGACGGGGTGAGGGAGTCCAGTGCGCCTCCGGGGTGGGCCACCACACTGAGAACCGTGCTGTCCACGGCACGCAGGCGGCGATCGAGTTCGAATCCAAAGCACATCTGCGCCAGCTTCGATCGGCCGTAGGTGCGCTTGGACCGGTAGTCCTGGACCGACTGCAGGTCGCCCAGGTCCAGTCGCTCGGACCGCGCCGCAAAGCTTCCCACCGTCACGATGCGACCCGCCGACGCCGCGGACAGCAGGGGGGCCAGCCACCGGGTAAGCGCGAAGTGGCCGAGGTGGTTGGTACCGAACATCAGCTCGTGGCCGTCCCTGGTCTCTCGTCGCGGCGGGTCGTCGAGAGCGACCCCTGCGTTGTAGACCACCGCGTCGAGATGATCGAGATCCAGCATGTCCACGGCGGTCTTCAGGGACGACAGGTCGGCAAGGTCCAGTTGAAGATGCCGCACATGCGCACCAGAGACACGCGAGCGGATCGAGGCCATGGCGGCGTCGGCCTTCGCGGCGTCCCGGCTGCCGAGTACGACAACCGCGCCGGTGGCGGCGAGCTGCTCCGCGACAAAGTAGCCGATCCCGGCGTTACCCCCGGTGACCAGGAAAATCCTTCCCTCGGCAGACGGCAGCCGGTGAACGTCCCACGCTCGGCTCTGGGATGCGGAAGACACGATGACAGGCTCCTTGTGCTCTCGGGCAGCGTGCTCATGGGGGGGCACCGACCCGACCAAACTCCCAATCTCCACCGACAAACCGCCGACAGATCACGGTTAGCGCCGACAGACTTCCGAGACCCGTCCCGAGAGAGCAAGAAGGCCGCTACGCCACGACCGGCGCAGAACCGGTCGCGAGCACGGCCAGATGAAGCACTCAGTGGTCAACTCGGGCGCTCAGTCACACTGCTTGATCGCAACATCACACAGGCCCCCACCGAACAGATCGGCCGAGTGCGCACAACCGCCACACCCGACGGCGCCGAGCTCCGGGTATCCGTCGCCGCCGAGCAACGCGACGAGACAGCGCGGACACAGACGACGCTTCTGCGCTACGAACGGCACCACGGCTCAGACACCACCATCGAAGAGCGCCCGTGGATCATGCATTGGTACACCCCGGAGCAGTTCGAGCAGCTGGCCACGACCGTCGGCCTGGCCGTGACCGCGGTCACCGATTCGGACGGCAAGCCAACCTCTGCTGATGGCACCGACCTGTTGCATTTCCGACTCCAAGCCACCTGACCGCCTCGCCTCTCAGGTCCCCCTGGCGCCGGGCGCGTTGCGGAGGTTCGTCGACGTGTCTGTTTTCGAGGACACGCACCACCCCAGCCGACCTGACCAAGCCCTACTGGGCACTCGCCGAGGACGGCAGTCCCGAACCCACCGTCTGTGCTTCACAGCTACATGCCGGTTGGTCTCGTTCGTTAGCGACGCCCCCGTTCCATCGGGCTCCGAACTGGTCAGGCGGCCGGCTGCAGTCGGACGCAGCATCGCCCCGGGCTGGGCGCCAGGCGTGCCTCGAGTCCGGCCTCGTCCAGGCCATTGAGGACACCGCCTAGCAGGTGGAGGTTCATGCCGCACACCGTCTCGGTGTGCTCCCGGGCCAGCGCGTGGAAGGGGCAGTTGGCCAGAACGATGGCATCGCCCTCGCGGCGTGGCTCGAAGCCGTACCCGTCCAGAAGGTCGAAGACCTCCGTCTTGTTCTGTTCGCCCAGGTGCGTGCCGAGTTCTTCGGCCTTGCGGTGCAGGACCTCGCGCACCGGCTTACCGGTCGCGTCGGATTCCTCCACGGCTTGGGCGAGCAGCCGGCCGGCCAGTTCGTAGCGGCGGTCCGGCAGGTTGACGGTGACCTGTTTCGCCGAGCGGCGGTAGAGCTTGGCCGGCCTTCCCGCGCCCGGTCCGGAGCGTCCGCTGCGGCGCTCGTAGACGACGTCGAGCAGGGATTCGTCGGCGAGCCGGTCCAGGTGGAACGCGGCGGTCTGTCGGGCCAGGCCGAGGGCGGCGGCCGCCTCGTCGCGGCTGACAGGGCTCGGCTGGCGCACCACGTGGTCGTACAGCCTCCTGCGGGTCGGCTCATCGAGGGCGGCGATGGCGGAGACGTTGGGGTCGCGTACTTCCTTCGAGGTGTCCACAAACACCAGTGTAAAACCCACAGTCATTGACTAAAGAGCGGACCGGAGCTTCTATTGTTAATGAACCTTGTCGATAGAAGGAGAGGGCCATGTCCTCCACAACCACCAGCACCACCTCCGCCGCCCCGCGGCGGGCGGTGCTCACCGATCCCGGCTACCAGGCGTTCGTGATCCTGCGTACCGGATTCACGGTGGCGCCGATCCTGTTCGGGCTGGACAAGTTCGCCAACCTGCTCGTGGACTGGCCCACCTACCTCGCGCCGTGGATCGACGACATCGTCCCGGGCAGCGCCCAGGCGGCCATGTATGCGGTGGGGGCGATCGAGATCGTGGCCGGCATCGCCGTGGCGCTGGCTCCGCGCTTCGGGGGCTGGCTCGTCGCCGGCTGGCTGGCGGGCATCATCGTCAACCTGCTGACCATCCCAGGCCACTACGATGTCGCACTGCGCGACTTCGGACTGCTCCTCGGCGCCGTCGCGCTCGCACGGCTCGCCCAGCGCTACCACGCCAAGCGCCAGCGGTGAACAGCCGCGGAGCGCACTGAATGCACCCCGGCGGGTGGAGCCTCACGGATCCACCCGCCCGTGCCGCCCTCCTCTGATCGCCCAGAATCCTGGTCAGCCGGGTGCGAGAGCGATAGCGCAGGCCCGGTGAGATGGTGAAGCCGTGGGGACTATTCCCAGAACCGATCGTCATCGTGCGGCCTTCCTCGGCGGCTTCCTCACCGGCCTGCAGGCATCTGGGATCGATGCGGTCCGCGCCTCTCACAGGGGACGGTGGTGTGTGGAACCAACGCGCCGCAGCCGACGGAGCGAACGTGCCCGGCCCTGCCACCGGGGTGTGCGAAAGAGTTCTCGCCCGGCCCGCCGAGGATCCAGACGGAACCTAGAGACGGCATCCCGCGACGACGCATGGGAGAAGATCATGAGTGAGAAATTGGACCGGCTGGCCGCCGAAGGCGTAGCGGTCTGGCTCGATGATCTGAGCCGGGACCGGCTCACCGGTGGCGGGCTGGCCGACTTGGTGCGTGAGCAGCAGGTGGTGGGTATCACCAGCAATCCGACGATCTTCGCCAAGGCGATCCGTTCGGGTGCCCGCTACGACGCGCAGGTCGGTGATCTGGCCCGGCGCGGAGTACGGGTGGAGGAGGCCGTCAGGCTGCTGACCGCGTTCGACGTGCGGTGGGCCTGCGACGTGCTGCGGCCGGTGTACGACGCCAGCGGAGGACGAGGGCATCGCCAAGTTCACCGCTTCCGGCAACGAGCTGTTCGAGCAACTGGAGGCCGAACTGCACACCAGGCGCACCGCCGCCTGACGCAGCCGCCTGCCGGCCGCCCGTTGCCGACGAACGGTCCCAGCGCCACCGTCTCCGGCGACGACCGGTCGGCAGACACAACGGGAGACAGATCAACCGCTGACAGGGCACGGCTATCGACGACGATGGCCTGGCCACGGGCGACGCCCGGCGGGTAGTGGATCGCCATTCGCGTGCGGGCCGAGTCAACGCAGCAGAGGAGAGAACATGGCCGCGAACACAGCATTCGTGATCGTCGGAGCCAGCCTGGCCGGTGCGAAGGCAGCACAGACCCTCCGGGAAGAGGGCTTCGACGGCCCCGTAGTCCTGCTCGGAGAGGAAAACGAGCGCCCCTACGAACGGCCGCCGCTGTCGAAGGGCTATCTGCTGGGCCAGGGCGAGCGTGACACCGTCTACGTCCATCCCCCCAGTGGTACGCCGAGCACGACGTCGACCTGCGCCTGGGCACCACCGCCACCGCGGTCGACCCTGCCGGACACGAGGTGGCGCTCGCTGACGGCGGCCGCATCAGCTATGGGAAGCTGCTGCTGACCACCGGGTGTGCTGCGCTGGTGGCACGGGCTTGTTCCTCTCCGATAGCAGGGGACTGAAAACGGGAGCGGGGCTGAGGCCGGTGTCGGTCTCAGCCCCGCTGAGGTTCGCCCTGCCCCCTCTGAGGGCAGGGGCGCGGGGGTGCGGTTGTTAGGCGGCGTCGCGAACGATGGACAGCTTCGGCCTCGCCGTCAGGCCGGCGGCTACCGCCCCGTGTGGGCCGGCGTGGTCCTTGAGGAGGTGGCTGTACGTTCGCCGAAGCTTCGACGGCCGGGGTGTGGCAATCGGCGTGCGTCGCGGGACGTACGACGACGCGCGCCTATTCGGTGAATGCGGTGAAGGAGAGTGCCTTGTCGAATCGACCGGCGGCGAGGTCGTCGTGGCGGATCAGGAAACGCGCTCGGTAGACCTCTTCCGGATCGAACTGGGCAAGCGGCACCCACTCGCGCATCACCCGAAGAGCTTCCTCCTCCAGGCGCAGATTCCACTCGTCCGGCGGGACGACGAGTTCGCCGGCCTTTTCGCGTGCCTCAAGGATGTCCTCCGCCATCCTGGTCTCCGGAGTGGTGTACATGTTGTCGGTGGAAAGCTCGCCGATGCCCATGGAGTACCCGCCGAGATAGACGGCGGCGCCGTTGCTTTCTGGCCAGAGCTCTCTGGCCAGAGCGCAGAGTTCCTTTAAATGTGCCAGGTTGCGAGCCAGGTGCTCCTGGTCGTCGGACTGCGAAGCCTCGTCGTCGTCCTCGAACCAGCTGGGCAGTTCCGCGTTGACCGTGGCGAAGAGGTCGTACTGCGGGCCGACGAAGTCGAGCGTCATGTTGCAGAACATGTCCTCGTCGTGGTCGGGCTCCTCCGCTGTTGCGGTGTCGGTGCCGGCCGGTACGTACACAATCCGCGCGAACTTCTGCTCGTCGGCAACGGAATAGGTGTCGTGGGCCCACTCGTGGTGCAAGAAGAGGAGCAGTGAGCCGTCCGCCGGCAGGGCGAGGCCGTCCACTCTGGGAAGCGCCGCACAGTCGAAGGAGGCGACGAACGGCAGCGGCCCGTGCTCGGAGGACGGCCACTCCATGCCCACCGGCAGCCGGGGTAACCCGCCGCTACGCCCGACCGGAACGTCGTTGGGGCGCCCGCTTGCCCAGATCGCGAATCGCAGGAACTCGGCGAACTTGCTGACCTCTTCCTCCGGGATGCCCCGTTCGATCGCCGCGCGATGGAATTGCTGGTGATAGTCCATGGCTGGGCATGGTACTTACCCACCGGTGGCATACACCGCCAGCCCCCACAGGCTCGGCCACTCACGCCTCCAGCGGTCGGAACGGACGTCACCGCACATCCAGCCGCCACGCTGTTCATGACCTTCTCAGTACGGCGCCATCACCAGATCGCCAATCACCCGCAACCCGACCTGGGCCGCCAGCCATGGTGCGCGTTCGGCCTCGATCTGCTTGACGTGGACAAAAACCGTGTGATCGGTCGCGGGCTCCTCCAGGTCCAGGTCGCGGACATTCATGCACAGCGTCAGGAACGCGCCCCTGGTACCACCCATACCCAGGCCGACTTCAGGGGCCTCGGGCCAGCCCGCGAAGTCCCACCGCACCGTGGCCGGGCTGTCGCCCACCGCCTTGAGGAACGGCTGTACGGTCTCCAATGGCATGGCCCAGCCCCGCAGCCGGATGGGCAGGTGTGCCGACGGATCGTCCCCCTTCTCCGACGAGCCGTCCCTGTCCCCTTCCGCCCACCATTGGGTATCCGGCAACACAACCAGCAACGCTGAAAGGATGTGCCTCGAGGAGATCCGCACCTCGAAATCGACTTCGAGGTCCCTGAGATCGGCGATACCGAGCAACCGCTCAACAATGCACAACCCCTCCGAGACATCGCTCGTTCTCAGGATGGGCTGCGCGTAGGAGTTGGACATGGCGACCATGTTGCCACCGGGCGCTTCTCAACGTACTTCAGAAGCTGGGCACTTGGGCTGACATACGGGTGAAGCCCCTGGTAGATGGGTTTTCGACCAAGAGAACCGTCTCCACCAGAGGCTTCGCGTGCTTGTCTACTCGTCCGGCGTCGATGTGTCCAGCTCTGCCCCCCGCTTCCTCGCCGCCCGCCTGAGAGAACACCGCCGCGCTCTCGGCACCCGATGGCGGCGCCTGAGCGCGGGGCGACAGGCTCTGCTCATCCTCACCCACCTCCGCAACGGCCACCCCTATGCCCAGCCCGCGGCCGGTTTCGGGGTCGGCACCGCCACCGTCTACCGATACGTCATCGAGGCCGTCGAGCTCCTGGCCGCCCTCGCCCCCACGCTTGCCCAAGCAGTACGGGCCGCGTCCACGAAGGCGTATCTGATCCTGGACGAGACGCCGCCGATCGACCGGATCGCCGCCGACCGTCCCTTCCACTCGGGCAAACACAAAAGGCATGGCATGAACGTGCAGGTCATAGCCGACCCGAAGGGCCGTCTCTTGTGGGCTTCACCTGCCCTGGCCGGTGCCGTCCATCACGTCCGGGCCGCACGCGAACACCGCTTCATCGACGCTCTCGCCGAGGCCGGCATCACCTGCTGGGCGGACAATGGCTACCAGGGCGCAGGCAACACGATCCGTCTCCCTTACCGCGGCCGATGAGACAGCCTTTCCGCCGGTCAGTCAACCGGTCCCAGGCGAAGGTCCGGGCGCTGGTCGAGCAAGCCATCGCCACCCTCAAGTCCTGGCGACTCCTCCGCAAGCTCCGCTGCTCGACGACCCGGATACGGGGGCCTCGTCCAAGCCGTCCTCCTCGGGCCAGACCACGGCGGGTGAGCGTGCCGACTCGCCGACCACCACCGTCTCGCCATGGCTTGCCTTCGGTGAGCTGGCTGGCGGTGTTCTCGATCCAGGGCAGAGTCCGTTCCACTCCGGTCTGCCATCCTGGCTCCGCGCCGACATGCTGGCTTTCTGCGTCGGCTCGGATGTTGGCGGCGAGGGTGCGCAGGTCTTTCTGCAGGCCCTGCCGCCGGGCCGTGTCCGTGGCCTGGCGCATCTCGTCAGTGATCTCGGGTACTCCTCGATCATCCGCTCAGCCATGAACGACTCCACTGGTGATGGCTATACCTCGAGGTCAGCGAGCTGGGAGCGGCTGGTGGGCCCTGTTCGGCGGTGACCGGAGGTCGTGGGCGACCGGGCCGTCTGGACCGCTGTTCGTGCACGGGCCGGACTACTTCGTATGGCTCAACAGCGGATGCCCGGGGCGGGCCGGGTCCATACGGTCGCAGTGACGATCACAGCGGCAACCGGACTGGAAGGGACGGCACATGGGCATCCGCTCCATGCTCACCGCGACAGCGATGGTTCTCGCCGCCGCCGGCCCCATGACGGGCCTCGCGTACGCGCAACCACCCGACCTGGACTGCAGGGACTTCGACTTCCAGGAAGACGCGCAGGCGGAACTGAACCGCGACCCCAGCGACCCGCATGACCTGGACGAGGATCAGGGGCCGGACGACGGTATCGCCTGTGAAGTACTGCCCCGCAGGGGCGTCACCGGCACGCCCGTTCCCGCAACTCCGACACCCGCGGTCTCCGCAACTCCGACACCCGCGGTCTCCGTTGCTCCGACACGCGGCGTCCAGGGCGGCACCGGCGGCAGTACGGGACCCTCCGGCGTCGAACAGGCTGTGGGCGCGGGCCTGGCCGTCGGCTCCCTCGGGCTGGTGGCGGCGTACGCGGTCCGCCGACGCCGCCACTCTTCAGGGGAGCACCGGACTTGACCTGATGCATGAGCTGCTGGGTATGGCCCACACCTCGGACACCCCGCAGTGTCACGCGCTCATCGGAAGGTCCCAGCGCCGCTGACTGGGCAGGCTGCGCATCCGCCACCGCGGATCGGGCAAGCCTCCAACTCCCTTGAGCGTCCAAGATCACGGGGAAGCTTCAATTCCTCGGGCAAGACGGTCACCGCCTCGCCCCGGAACTCGGCATCAGCTCTGAGTCCCTGCGCGGCTGCTATCGCCGGGCGAAGGCAGACCGGGGAGAGGGCGAGTCCGGTGAGCTGACCAGCGCCGAGCGCGAGGAGCTGAAGCGGCTGCGCAAGGAGGTCCGCGAACAGCAGCAGACGATCGAGATCCTGAAAAAAGACGGCCTTCTTCGTGAAGGAGCACGACCGGTGAGCGAGTTGTACCGGTTGATCCATGCGGAGAAGGCGACTTACCCGATCGTTTTGCTGTGCGGGGTACTGAAAGTCGCCCGCTCCTCCTACTACGCGTGGCGCGAGGGTGAGGCCGCCCGCCATGCCAGGCAGGCCGCCGACGACGTGCTCGCGCACGAGATCACGGTGCTGCACGTCGCCTCCCGCCGCACGTACGGTGTCCCGCGCATCCACGCCGAACTGCGGCGTCTGGGGCGGCGGGTGAACCGCAAGCGCGTCGCCCGCGTGATGCGTGAGCGCGACATCCGTGGCGTCACCCGGCGCAGGCGGCGTTCGTTGACCCGGCCGGATGCGAGGCGAAGCCGGCCCCGGATCTGATCGGCCGCGACTTCCATGCCGAGCGCCCCGGGACCAAGCTGGTCGGCGACATCACCTACCTGCCCACCACCGAGGGCTGGCTCTACCTCGCCTGCTGGCTGGACCTGGCCACCTGCGAGGTCGTCGGCTACGCCATGGCCGGCCACCACCGCGCCGAGCTCGTCGTCGACGCTCTCGGCATGGCCCACGGCCGAGGGAACCTGGAGCCCGGCTGCGTGATCCACAGCGACCGCGGCAGCGAATACACCTCGATCCAATTCAGCGACCAGTAAGGGAGTTGGGACTGCGGAACAGCTGCGGACGCACCGGATCTTGCTTCGACAACGCGGCCGCGGAGAGTTTCGGGGCCCTGCTCAAGGAGGAGATCGGCACCCGCATCTGGCCCGACCGGGCCACCGCCCGCGCCGAGACGCAAGGGCGCAAAGACCGGTGCACCCCGGTTCAAGTCCCGCAGGGACAACCGGCAGTCAATCCGCTTCACCGCCAATGCCCGCTGGTCGGTGACCGACTCCGGAAAGCTGAACCTTCCCAAGGTCGGCGCGGTGAAGGTGAAGTGGTCCCGCACCCTGCCCGCACGGCCCTCCTCGGTCACCGTGGTCAAGGATTCCGCCGGGCGGTACTTCGCCTCCTTCGGTGCGACACGAGGTCGCTCCATTCAAGTAGGGGCAGCCCACAGAGAGGAGATATACGGGTTGCGTCTACCTGATCACCAGCCTGCCGCCGGGCGAGGCCACCGGCGAGCAGCTCGCTGCCTGGATCAGAGGCCACTGGCACATCGAGAATCTCCTGCACCACGTCCGCGACCGCACCTTCCGCGAGGACGACTCCACGATCCGCACCGCCCACCTGCCCCGCGTGATGGCCAGCCTGCACAACCTCGCCATCGGCGTGCACCGCCAGGGCGGCGGCACCAGCATCGCCGCCGCCCTCCGCCACGCAGCCCGCGACTACCACCGGCCCCTGTCAGCCCTCGGCCTCATCCAGCCATAGCTTCGCCACGGCCGGGTGGCTGATACCGCAAAAGGATGTTGCCCGAACGGAACACGGTCACCGCCCCGGCTGTCAGGTCAATGCGGTCCTTCAGACCGGCGTACAGGGTCCGACCACGGCCCAGCAGCACCGGATGCAGCAAGATCCGCAGCTCATCCACCAATCCCTGCTCCAGCAGGGCCACGGTAAGTCCCGAACTCCCGAAGATCGCGACGTCACCGGCGGACTCGGCCCGCAGCCGCGCAACCTCGGCGGCCAGATCACTGCCGTCGGTGATCCGGGTGTTCTCCCAGGGCGTGACCGGGCCACTGCCCGTCACCACCGTCTTGGGCACGGCGTTCATGAAGGCCGCGACCTCGGGCAACCGCTCCGCTGCATCGGCCGAGGTCCAGACCTCGGCGAAGTGCTCGTAGGTGCGCCGGCCCAGCAGCAGGGCTCCCACTTCGCGGGTCTGGCGCAAGTTCCAGTCGAAGAACTCCTCGTCGTAGACGCCCCAGTCCAATTCCCCACCGGGTCCCTCGTGATAGCCGTCGAGGGAACAGAACAAGAACGCGAACACCTGCTGCTGTCGGCCATGAGGCGTCGAGCCGCCACTCATCTCGTCTCCTTCCAGTCAACACTGCATCAGACAGACTGGCACCGAAGACAAAACTCATCGGGTGTGCCCTGACTCTTCTCGTGACCGACCGGACACGCCTGACGAACCCGGACAGAAGGCGATCACGCAAAGGCCCTGACCGACGCCCGCCATGAGTTCCACCACCAGCTCTCCACAAAGCTGATCTCCGAGAACCAAGGGATCGCCGTGGAGGACCTGTCGGTGACGGGACTGGCACGCACCAGGCCGGCCAAGTCCGTCCACGACGCCGGCTGGGCTTCATTCGTGCACATGCTGGAGTACAAAGCACAACGGTACGGACGGACTTTGATCAAGATCGGGCGGTACGAGCCGACGAGTCGGGTCTGCTCCACCTGCGGCGTCAAAGACGGCCCAAACCCCTGAACGTCCGGGAATGGACCTGTACAGCCTGCGGCACCGTCCACGACCGGGACACCAACGCCGCGATCAACGTGAAGACGGCCGCCGGACTGGCGGTATCGGCCTGCGGAGCGCCGGTAAGACCAGAACTCGTTCTGGCACAGCGCGAAGAAGCAGGAAGCCACGGATTCCCGACCGAACCCTGTGCCGCGTAGCGGCACAGCAACGATCGAGAAGGCCAGAATCCTCGGGCTTCAGCCCGAGGTGCAAGTCAAGAACGCCGCGCTCCCGTCATCGACGCGTAACAGCCCTCGGGGCACAAAGCTTGAACCGTGGAGAAGGTGCCACTCCCGCAACTCGGATGCCACTGCCGCAACTCCGCAGCCGGCGAACATACGTAGCCGATTGCGTAGTTCTACTGATCTCTTCAGTGTCCGCTTAGGGAAGGGTCTTGATCGAGGGTGAACCGTGCGTGACGGGTAGAGCCACTGAGCACAGGTCGGGATGATGACGTTGCTGGAGTCTGCAGGAGACCGGGTACGGTGGCTGGCCCGCGCCGTTACCCCGACGGGACGTAACCGGCCGGCTCGGTATGCCGCCGCTCCGGTCACCGCCTTGCTGGCGGCCGTCGCGCTGCTGACGGCCGGCTGCTCGGGCGACGGAGACGGCACCGAGGCATCGGCCGCCACGCCCTCCGTGACCGGCACTGCCACCGCTGCCCCGACCACCGCTTCGGCCACGCCCTCCCCGCCTTACCCGACCAACGCCAAGGGCTGCCACCCCAACGGGGAGTGGACGACGGAACAGGTTGTGAGCTGGGTGCGAATAGGGGCCGATGTCCCCGCCGCAGGCGTCGACACCTCCAAGGACCCGGTCACGATCGACGAGAGCGTGGAGGGCTACGGCCCGCTGTGCGAAACGGTCACCGTTCAGGTGGAGTTCTGGAAACTCACCTACGGCTCGGCGGGCGCCGGAGAAAACACGACCAGCGCCACGGGGGCCCCGCCGGACTACTACTTCGACATGGACTCCGTGAAGCGGACCGAGCTGCGCGTCGACGGACGCAAGGAGCACCTCGTGAAACCGCCGCAGAGGCTCTACGCCGGCGACCGCAGCGTCTGCGTGGGTGCCCTGGTCGCGGTGTACGTCGGCAGGCCCCTCAAGAGCGAGGAACTGCCCGAGCACATCAGCACCGGATCCGGAAGCCTCAGCATCGCCGGCGGGGACGTGAAATTCAGGACCGAGCGGGTGGCCGAGTACGAGCTGTCGCCTCCAGCGGCGCCGCACGTCTGCAGCCCCGAGGGCAAGCCCACCGCCGACCCGTACGACGTGCCCGACACCACGGGTGTGCCCGACCCGCTGTACCCGACGCCGACGTTCAGCTTCGACGTGGACGACGTCCTGCGCTCTCCGAGTTACGGAGATTGAGCATGTGGGGACCCGGCGACCAACGGGGCCGTGGATTCACGAAATAGCTGGTGGGGGAAGGACTGACCGGTTATCGGGACGGTCCGACAGGTATCCGATATAGGGAGGCTGTTAATGGGTAAGCGGGAATTGGGGCCGTATCCAAGTCTGAGATATGCGCACATGGTGTCCAAGGACATCCACAGCAGCCATGTCGTCCGCCAGTTTGCTCTCCATCCGATCGACATCGAGCGGCCGGAGAAGGGCCGGCGGGTGGAGGCGCTGGAATGCGGGAGCTGCCAGAAGCCGCTGAAGTTCAAGGTGCTCAGTGTCGCGGCGACCAGGAGCCGCCGGTGGGCGTGGCTGGTGCTGGGCCTGGCCGGGGTAGCGGCGGCGCTCGGGTTCGGGGTGGCGATCTTCGAAGTCGGCGGGCAAGTGGTCGAGGAGGGGGCCTCCAACCCGGTGGGGCCGCTGGCGCTGGGCTTCCTCGCCGGGTTCCTTTCCGGGACCGTCGGCCTGAGCTACTGGCGGTACGAGGACGGGGTGCGCGGGCCCGGCTCGCCGCTGATCTCGTTCGGTGCGCACGCTCTCCGGTGGCCGCCCAGTTAGCGCGACCCCCTGGCGAGATAAATGATTTGCGCGGTCCTGGCCCACCATGGCTGTGACCGTGCGTCCAGCTGCTGGAGCGCACCGGGCCGGGCCTGGTAAGCCGGCCGACGCCGGGCAGCGTCTTGGTCGACAGCCGTCGATCGTGCGCACCAGCCGGCCGTCGCGCGGGTTCCAGATTTGTATCGCGCCGTCCCGGCCCGCCGAGGCCAGCAGGTCGCGCCCCGAGCTCCGCACCGCGCACAGTCCGTACTCCCAGCCGCGGCGACCGGTGAGGGAGGCCGTCCGCGCGCCTCGGTTCTCCAGATCCCAGAGCCGGACGGCCCCGCCCGGCCGCCGGACGCCAGCAGGGGCCTGCAGTCGACGTCGACCTCGCACAGCGTACGGATCCAGCTGCGCGAGTCCGTGAGGACCGCCGTGTCCTCGCGCGTGGCCGGGTCCGCGAGGCGGATCACCTTGCGGTGCCCGGAGTACGCCACGAGTCTCCGGCCGCCGACCGTGACCTCGCAGGCCGCCTCGAACGACGGCCGCAACTGGTACGGGCCGTCCGATTGCCGGACCACCCACGTAGATCGGTTACGTAGTTTCCCGCATCCGGCCGGCCCACCCGTCCCACCCGGACGAGGGTTGCCCGTCCCGCGCTGATCGACGCCCACCCGCTCGGGCCGGCGGCTCGCCGTCGACGCGTAGCCGTCGACACGGTGTGAGATCGAGGACACAAAGCCACAGGTCGTCGTGGCGTACGACAGGATGGGCGGGGCATCAACTGTCGTGGGGGCGTGGGGGTATGACGACGGAACGGACACCGCTGGTCGGCAGAGAGGCGGAACTCGCGCGGCTCGACCGGCTGCTGGCGGAACTGGTGGGGGACGTGCCCGGCCGCCCGGCGGTGCTGGACGTCGGCGGTGAGGCGGGCATCGGCAAGAGCCGGCTGGTCCACGAGCTGTGCCTGGCCGCGACGCGGCGCGGGGCGGCGGTGCTGCGCGGCCGGGCGACGGAGTACGAACGGCACATCCCGTTCCAGCCGTTCACCGACGCCTTCTCCGACCTCGCCCCGGAGGTCGTCGAATCCTTCGCGGAGGCTGCCGAGGTCGCCCCGGTGCTGAGCGGCGCTCCCCGCAGCACGGACCGCTTCCACCTGCACCGGGCTGCCGCCGCCCTGTTGACCCACGCCGCGGCGTCTGGGCTGGTCGTGGTCCTGGATGACATGCACTGGGCGGACGCCGCGTCGCTGGAACTCCTCGACCATCTCGTACGGCACCCCGTGCGCGCCCGCGTCCTGCTGGTCCTCGCCCGCCGCGATCGGCAGAGCCCCGCGCCGCTTGCCGTGACCCTCACGCGCGGCACGGAGACCGGCACGGTACGGCGGACGGTCCTCGGCCCGCTCGGCGAGCGGGACTGCGTCGAACTGCTCACCCCTGACCTGGCCCCCGACCAGGCCGTACGGCTCTTCACCGCGAGCGAGGGCAACCCGCTGTACCTGCTGACCCTGCTCCAGGCGCACCGCGAGGGCGCGTCGGTGAGCCGACTGTCCACGACCGGCCTCGGGGCGCTGCTGCTCGACGAGCTGACCCCACTGACGCCGTCGCAAGGCCGGCTCGTCCAAGTGGTTGCAGCTCTGGGCGACCACGCCACGCCCGCGCTGCTCGGCCCGGTGACCGGCCACGAGCCGGGGCAACTGGCCGACGATCTCGCCGTACTGACCCGGCGCGACCTGCTGCGCACCGGCACGCACGGGCGGATCGCGCTGCGTCACCCCGTGCTGCGCAGCCTCGTCCGCGACGGCACCGACCCCTGGCAGCGCACGGAGACCCACCGGCTCGTCGGCGCCGAACTCGCCCGGACCGGCGCCCCGTTGGCCGAGCGGGCGCACCACGCCGAGCAGTCGCTGTCCGGCTGGGACGCGCGGGCGGCGGCGGTGCTGGACGAGGCCGCCGAGCAGGCCGCGCAGACGGCGCCCGCGAGCAGCGCGCACTGGCTTGAGGTGGTGCTGCGGCATCTTCCGCACACGCCGGAACACGCGGCCAGACGGCGCGAGTTGATGCTGCGGCGGGCCCGGGCGCTGGGCGTCGGCGGTCGGCTCCGGGAGAGCCGGGACCTGTTGCACCAGGTGATCGCCCTGCCCGACCCGGGCGACGGGACGGGGTCGCGGGCGTCTGCTGTCGTGCTGTGCGCCGTCATGGAGCGCCACCTGGGGCGTTACTCGGAGGCGGTCGCCCTGCTCCGCCGCGAGTTGCACCGCACTGATCCCGCGCCGTCGCTCGCCGACCAGGTGGCGCTGGGCCTGGAGCTGGGCTCCTCGGCCCCGCACGACACGTCGTACCAGGCAGTGCGCTCCGAGGTGGCACACACCCTGGAGGTGGCCCGCTTCCTCGGGGACGAGACGGGGGTGGCGGGTGCGCTGAGCGTCGCGGCGCTGGGGGAGGCGTACGAGGGGGAGACGGCCGCGGCGGACGACTTCACCCGCCGGGCGGCGGCCCTCGTGGACTCGCTGCCGGACGGCGATCTGACCGGCCTGTGCGAGCCGCTGGTACGGCTGGCCTGGGCGGAGGCGTTCCTGGAGCGCTTCGCCGACGCCGAGCGGCACGCCGATCGCGGCCTGGCCATTGCCCGCCGCACCGGCCAGATCTACCTCCTGCCCCACCTTCTCCTGTGCAAGACACACGTGCGCACCCAGACCTGCCGGCTCGCGTCGGCGGTGGAACTGTCCGAGGAGGCCGAGGACATCGCCCGCGGCATCGGCAGTGACGAACTGCTCGCCTTCGTCCTCGCCACCAGGGCCCACGCCCTGGTCGACGCGTGCCCACCCGGCGATCCGCGGCCACTGGCCACCGCCGGGGAGGCGGTGGCCGCGGCCGGATTGGGCGTCAACTGGTGGGCGTCCATCGCTTGGTGTGTACTCGGCTACGCGGCGCTCACCGCCGGCGACCCGGCTCGTGCCCGGGAGGCGGTCCTGCGTGCCGGCGGCCCCGGCCTGCGGCGAATGCAGCCCTCCATGCGTCCGCTGTTCCTGGAGGTCCTGGTGACCGCCGCCGTCACCATGGGTGACCTGGACACGGCGAAGGAATGGGCCGAGCGGGCCCGCGAGGAGGCCGAGCGGCTCGATCTGCCCGTGCAGCGCGCCTCTGCCATGCGCAGCGCCGCGCAGATACGCCTCGGTCTCGGTGACGACAAGGCGGCGGCGGACCTGTTCGTGGCGGCGGCCGACGAGAGCGCCCGCAGCGGAGGGGTGTTCTGGGAGGCGTTCTCCCTGCTCTTCGGCGCCTCCCTGTCGGCGGCGGACCCGGGCGGCTCGCGGCGCGGGGAGGCGGCCTGGCACCGGGGGCGGCGGCTCGCCGTGGCCGGGGGCTGCGGGATGCTGACCGGTCTTGCCGAGGCGGTTGGCCCGGCGGTGGCCGCCGCCGCTGACGGGCCCGAGCGCCGCCTCGCCGAACTGACCGCCCGCGAACGGGAGATCGCCGACCTCGTCGCCGACGGCCTCACCAGCCCGGCGATCGCCGAACGACTCTGCCTGAGCCGCCGCACGGTCGAGACCCACATCTCCCGGGTCTACCGCAAGACGGGAGTCTCATCGCGGGCAGCTCTGGCGGGCCTGATGGCGGGGCGCACGCCGAGGCCCTCCTTGAGAGGATGAGCCACGCACGGTTCGACCCGCGGATACCGGGGGTCCTGTGCATCAGCCACAAGTCACAAGTCAGCAAGCCACGAGGCGCGAAACTGTGTGAGCGAGCGGCGGTGTTGGTGTGCCGGACCGGTCAGCTGCCCCGCCCGAACGGTCGGCCGGGAGCCAGTCCGCACTCGGGGTGCCCCGGTACGAGGGTGCGGTCGGCTCCGCTGCCGGAGGTGGAAGGCGGTTTCGGCGCTCGCCGCCATGCCCGCGCCCCGGACCGCCTGGGCTCAGCCCAGCGTGTCCATCAGGGCGGTGACATAGGCATCAGGCCGCTCCTCCACGGCTCGCCTCGTCAGATCACGAGGGCTGCGACGGTGGCGGTGCCGAGGAAGACGCAGCCGCGTTTGTCGTAGCGAGTCGCCACGGCCCTGGCCTGCTTGAGGCTGTTGATCGTCCGCTCGACCGTGTTGCGCATCTTGTACCGCTCTGCGTCGAAGCCGGGTGGCCGACCGCCGCGCGAGCCCATGCGTCGGCGGGCGGCCTGACTGTCGGTCTGTTCCGGGATGGTGTGCCGGATGCCCCTGCGGCGCAGGTACCGGCGGCACGGGCTGTTGCTGCATGCCTTGTCCGCGGCGAGGCTGTCGGGCTTGGCGCGGGGCCTGCCCGGCCCGTAACGGGGGACACGAATCTTCTCCAGGACGGCCTCGAACTGGGTGCAGTCCGCCCGGTGTCCGCCGGTGACGAGCAGGCTCAGCGGCCGACAGAACCCGTCAGCGCTCAGGTGGAGCTTGGTGGTGAACCCGCCGCGCGAGCGGCCCAGGCCCTCACCTCCTGTACTACCTCCACCAGCCGGGCGAGCAGGCTCTGCCACGGCGTCTCGGCCTGATGTTCTGCTGACGACGCGGTCCGCTGCCAGTACGCCGCGGAGTGGGTGGGCACGAAACTGCGCTGGGTCCTGGCCGCCGATGCGGCCGAACTGGCGGCCCTGCGGGACGTTGCCGGCGGCTGTCCGCTCGAGCCGTGAGGTACGAGCTCGCCGCGTAACGGCGCGGAGAGCGTGAAGCCCCGGCTGGACGGGGGAGACTTGGGTTCTAGCGCTGTTCCGTTATGTCGGGCACCTGGGCAGTACGGTGCTCAGCTGGAGCAGCCTGTCGGGATCGACGCGGATCCCGGGGAGCCATAGGTGCTGCCCTTTCCGTGCGACCTGGATCCAGATGCTGCTGTGTTTCTCCTCCTCGTCGGTGACGGTGACGCCGTCGGCGATCCGGCAACGCGCGTGCAGCAGGTCCTGGTGCCAGACACGGTCGGCAGAGTTGGCCGTCGTGTAGGGGCGGTAGGGGTCCCAGGCCAGATGCAGCGCGCATTCGTGCGTACGGGGTTTCTGGCATTTCTCTTCGACGTTGTGGACGAGCACGCCGGCATCGCCATAGCCGGTCTTCGCGTCCTTCGCTGCGGTGACGTCCTGTGCAGGGGTCGCTGCGGGTGAGTGCTGGAGGCCGAACAGCGTCAGCCCGGCCGCAAGGCCGATGGCGGTGCCGGCCGCGGCGAAGCCCCATGGACCGGACAGGTGCTTGCGCAGACGGCGCCGCCAGGTGAGGGAGGGTTTTGGTGACGGGGCGGCAGGGGCTGGTTCCTCGGACCGCCTGCGGTCAGCGGCCTCCCACAAAGCCCGGTACACGCTGGGGTCTGCTCCCAGCGCCCGGCACAGGTCCCGGACAACGGGCCACGGAGGCACGGTCTCGCCGCGGAAGTAGCGGGAGAGGGACGAGTCGCTGATGCGGACCTGGGTTTCCAGGGCGCGAAGCGTGCTGCCCGAGCGTCGCTGCAGTCCCCGCAGCGCCTCGCCCAGCCTCCGTGCTGCCGCTGCGTCCTCCGGACGTTGGCCACTCATCGACAAGGGTCTCCCTGCAGGTGCCGCAGCCGTGTCCCGTCGGCTGCTTCATGTCCCGGGACGGATACGTCCCAGCAGGTCAGGAATGTATTGATCCCGACATCAGTGAAGCAAACGGGACCTGCTGGCGAAGAGCGATCTACCACCGCAAACTCGGCGTACCGGCTGCGCAGATCACCCCTGAGGGTGAGCGGGCCGGTGGTCATGGCCGTGCCGGCACAAGCCGCATGAGCCGACTGTGAATCCCCCACCGAAAGGAAGCTTCACCATGCGTGTACGCACCATGTTCTGCACCCTTGCGGCGATCGCCGTGACTGGGCTCGGCCTGAGCGCAGCGGCGCCCGCAGTCGCGGCGCCTGCCTCAGCCTCCTCGCACGTGACCGCAGTCCAGGCGGCCGACGGCCTCAACGTCCACCGGGGCAAGTACTTCACCCTGAGCGGCTGCCAGACGGCCGGCCAGCAGGGTATCGAGCGCGGACACTGGGACGTCTACCAGTGCGCCGATGGCACCTGGCCGTTGCGCTGGAACCTGTGGACCAACCGCTGAGAACGTAGCGCCGCCGGCGGCCCCCTGAACGCAGGGAGGCCGCCGGAGGCCGCGGACCGCCCACCTGCCGGCGGCCCGGAAGCCGACCCCGGCTGCCGGCTGTCCGGCGGCCGCTGGTGGTCGGACTACGGTGCGGCGTGAAGTCGCTCCTCATCAGCGGGCGCCCCTTGAGGAAAGGGACGACCCCGGCCAAGTGATCGCGATCACCGCGCGCCGCGTTCCAGCACCGGGCCGTCGTGTTCGTCGGCCGCGACTGCACACGCGAAAGCCCCGGCTGGACGGGGCTGCAGGCGGTGGCTCGCGGAGGGCGGTCGCCTCTCGGCGGCAGGCACCATGGGGCTTCAGCCGAACGATCTTCCCCATGGGCTTGAGGTGAAGCCCGGGGACACTGTCCCCTCCGCAGCCACATACAGATGAACGGTCAACTGCCCCTACGTGTCCCGCAGTTGGGGCCGTGCACGGCGTGAACTGGGGCACGCCTCCAGGGGGTCAGTCGAGGAAGTCGGCGATGAGGGTGGCGAATTCGTCGGGGGTGGCCAGGCGGATGGCGAGGGTTTCGGCCTTGGCGCGTTTGGATCCGGCGTTCTCGCCGGCGACGACCAGGGTGGTCTTCTTGGAGACGCTGGAGGAGGCGCGGCCGCCGGCGCGTTCGATGAGTTCGTTCATCTGGTTGCGGCTGAGTTTCTCCAGCGGCCCGCTCATCGCGCCGGTCACGACCACCGTCATCCCGGCCAGCGGACCGCCCACCGCCTCCGCGCTCTGCGAGCTGCCGTCGGAACCATCGGTGTCGGCCGCACTCGGTGAAGTGGCGCCGGGTTCGGTCATGTTCACCCCGGCCGCGGCGAGTTTGTCGATGAGCGGGGCGAGTTCGGCCAGTTCGGCCACGATGGACGGTGCCTTCTCGGTGCCGATGCCCTCGACCTGCTGCATCGTTTCCGCGTCGGCGGCGCGGATGTGGTCCATGGTGGCGAAATAGCGGGCAATGCGGCGGGACATGGACCGGCCGGTGCCGCGGACCCCGAGCGCGCACAGTACCCGCGACAGCGGCTGATTCTTCGCCGCGATGAGCGCGGCCAGAAGGTTGTCGGTGCTGGTCTCGCCCATCCGCTCCAGGCTCAGCAGCTGGTCGCGGGTGAGGGTGAACAGGTCGGCGAGGTCGGCGACCAGGCCCGTTTCGACGAGCTGGACGACGCGGGTTGTGCCGAGGCCTTCGATGTCGAGCTGGTCGCGGCCGGCGGCGTAGGACAGGGCGGCGACCAGGTGGCAGTTGCGGCCGTTGGTGCAGCGCCAGCGCTGCTCGCTGGTGTCGATCGCCGACCCGCACCGCGGGCACACCCCGGGGAAGGCGATGGGCTGCTCGTCGCCGGTGCGCAGGTGGGCGACGGGGGCTTCGATGCGGGGGATGACGTCGCCGGCCCGGTGGACCATGACGTGGTCGCCCAGGCGCAGGTCGCGGCGGGTGATGTCGGCCGGGTTGTGCAGAGTGGCGTACGTGATGGTGGCGCCGTCGATGACGACCGGTTCCAGCACTGCGCGCGGGGCGATGATGCCGGTGCGGCCCACGTTCCATTCCACCTCGAGCAGCCGGGTGATCTTCTCGACGGCGGGCAGTTTGTAGGCGATCGCCCAGCGCGGGGCGCGGGTGCCGGATCCGGCCGCCTGCTGGTCGGCGGCCAAATCGGCCTTGATGACGATCCCGTCGATCCCGAACGGCAGCGTCGCGCGCAGCGTGGCGATCTCCTGCACCCGCGCCAGCACCTGCTCGGCCGTCTCCGCGGTGATGCCAGGCACAGCGGTGGTGACGGTGGTGTTCACCCCGAGCGCCCGGGCTCGCCCCATGAGGTCGCTGTGCGCGAGTTCGCTCAGCTGTCCGGCAAGCGTCGGCTCGGTGCCGGGCTGGGGGAGCAGGCCGTAGCCGAAGAACGTCATCGGCACGGTGTAGGCACGCTCTTTGGCGCGCAGGCTGCCGGCCGCGGCGCCGCGCGGGTTCGCGAAGGGCTGCCCGCCGTGTGCGGTGCGTATCTCGTTGGCGTGTTCGAACTGGGCGGTGGTCATCAGGACTTCACCGCGCACCTCCACCGTGACCGGCTCGGCCAGCACTTCCGGCAGGCCCTCGATGGTGCCCATCGCGTGCGAGACGTCCTCCCCGGCCGTCCCGTCGCCCCGGGTGATCAGCCGGGTGAGACGGCCGCGGGTGTAGCGGGCGGCGATCGCCAGGCCGTCCAGCTTCGGCTCGACACTGAACCGCTCCACCTCGTGGCCGATCCGGCGGGCCAGCGACGCGGTCCAGGCGGTGAACTCCTCGGGGGAGAACACGTTGTCCAGGCTCAGCATCGCCACCGTGTGCGGCATATCGCCTTCCACGGCGCCGCCGGCGACCTTCCCGGTCGGCGAGTCGGGTAGCACCTGGTCGGGATGGGCGGCCTCGTATGCCGCGATGCCGCGCACCAGCCGGTCGTAGGCGTCGTCGTCCAGCGGCGAGGTGCCGCCCGTGTAGTAGCCGGCCGACGCCTTCACCGCGTCCTCTACCGCCTGTGCGTAGGCGGCGGCATCCATGATCACTGCAGCTGGTGTCGTCATGCCCGCCATCCTGCCTCCCACCACTGACAACGCCGGTGTCATCGGATGCCGGCGCTCCGTGAGGAGCGGCTGCTCCCGCTTCTGCGGCGGGACTGATGCTCCTATTGCTCGTCAAGCGTTCTGAGGCACGAGGCGCAAGGTACTTTCGTTGCATGTCGCTGACCCTCGACGGCGAAGTCCGCAGCCGCGACGACCTGGTCTCCTTCGTTCGAGAACTGCGTCAGGACTACCTCCGTCGGGGACACGAATGGGAGAACCGGAGCCTCGACGGTTTCCTTGAGGCTCTTGCGGCATGGATGCATGACTCGCCGGGCTGGTACCAGAACGTGGCCCGGGTCTATCAGGAATCAGGCTCTGTTCCGTAGTCGGTGGTGACGGCTGGTAATGGGCGTCGTTGACGTTGTGTGCGAGATATCAACTCCCTTGTGGCAATGGTGTTTTCAGGGCTTGCGGCGCTGGTCATCGAGGATGTGGCGGACGACGGCGAGGTGATCCGGGTCTTGGCCCGGACTCGGGATGTTCCCTTTCGCTGCCCGATGTGCGGGGCTCGACGGGGAAGGTGCACGGATACTGATGCCATGTCCGGGCCGTTGCGCTGGCCGGCGCGAAGCTGTTCGTCGACGAGGGAGCGCACGTCTTCATCACCGGCCGCCGCCAGGAGGCCCTGGACGAGGCCGTGAAGCAGATCGGCCGCAACGTCACCGGCGTCCAGGGCGACGCCGCAGACCTGGACGACCTGGACCGCCTGTACGGCACCGTCAAGCGGGAGAAGGGCAGCCTCGACGTGCTGTGGGCCAGCGCCGACGGTGGCGAGCCCGCCCCGCTCGGCGAGATCACCGAGGCCCAGTTCGACACCTGGTTCGGGCTCAACGCCCGCGGCACCCTGTTCACTGTCCAGAAGGCCCTCCCGCTCTTCAATGACGGCGGCTCCATCCTCATGACCGGCTCCAACGCCTCCCTCGGCGCCTTCCCCGGCTGGAGCGTCTACGCCGGCAGCAAGGCCGTCCAGCAGGCCTGGGCCCGAATCTGGCTCAATGAACTCAAGGACCGCCGCATCCGCGTCAACGTCCTGACCCCCGGCCAGGTCGCCACCGCCAAGCAGGAAGAACTCTTCAATGAGGCGACCAAGCGCCAGTTCGAGTCCCTGATCCCCCGCGGCCAGATGGGCCGCCCCGACGAGCTCGCCACCGCCGCCCTCTTCCTCGCCTCCGACGACTCCAGCTACGTCAACGGCATGGAACTCGTCGCCGACGGCGGCACCACCGCCATCTAAACCGAACGACACACAACCAGGGCGGGACATCTCATGAGCAACATCAGCATCATCGGCGCCGGCAACATGGCCCGCACCATCGGTGCGCGGGCGGTGGCGGGCGGCAACACCGTCGAGGTCATGGGCCGTGATCAGTCCAAGGCCGCTGACCTGGCCAAGGCTCTCGGCGGCGGCACCACGACCGGAGAATGGGGTACCGCTCCGGCCGGGGACATCGTCATCGTGGCCCTGCTGTACGACGGTGTCGTGCCGGTCGTCGCCGAGTACGGAGACGCTCTCGCAGGCAAGGTCATCGTCGACATCAGCAATCCCTTCAATTCCACGTTCGACGGGCTAGCTCACCGCGAGGAGACCTCGATCGCGCAGGAAGTCGCCAAGGTCGCCCCGGTCGGCGCCAGCGTGGTGAAGGCGTTCAACACCGTCTTCCGTCATGTCCTGGAGAAGGGTCGGCCCGACGTCTTCATCGCTGGCGATAATGCGCAGGCCAAGGCAAGTGTGGAGGCGTTCATCGAGAGCCTCGGGCTGCGCCCGCTGGACGTCGGCGGCCTGAAAATGGCGCACTGGCTGGAAGGAGCGGGCGTGGTCACGGTGGGCCTCGCCAACCATGGGGTGGGGAACTTGGACTTCGCCCTCAGCATCACCGAACTTCCCGTCTGAGCTGGTGTGATGCGCCAGATATCTCGCGCTTGAGTCTGTAGCCTATTTTCATGTCGCCGGGGACCCCGTGCTGTTGAAGTCAGGCTGTCCGATGCGGAGTTCGCCGAGTTGTCACGCTGGGCGGACGGGGCGGTAGCACCCCCGTATCGCCGGGCGGGCCCGCATCATTTTGGCGTGTGCGGCCGGGGCGCCGAATACGCGTGTGGCGGCGGATCTCAAGGTGACCGCCGACACGGTGAGGAAGTGGCGGTCGCGGTTTTCTGACCATCGGCTCGAGGGGCTGAAACAAGCTGCCGGGCTGCTCTACGCATCGCGGCCCTGATCAGTTCGACTCCGCCGAGCCCGACGGCCTCCTCGTCGTCCAGATTCACCTGGTAGGAGCCGCCGTAGCCGCCGGCCCCCTCAGGGCAGGCGCTGCGCAGCAGCGGAACCAAGGCCGCAGCCATGCAGATACAGCGCGGATCCTTCGCGTAGGAAGCCATCGGCGTCATCGTAGAACCGCCCGGGCACCACGGGACGCCGTTCTCCGGGGCGCTCACTCGAAGGGGACCGCTCCGAGCGGCACCAGCAAACGACGGCCACTTCCTTACCTGGCCCACGCCTGCTACCACCCTGCTACCATCAGGTGTGGCTACCAATAGGCAGACGCAGATCCGGCTGGACGAGGGCGTATTGGAGGCCGGCAAAGCTGCCGCGCGCTCCCGCCGGCTCGACTTCAACAAGTACGTGGAGCGGCTCATCATCGAGGACACCACCGGCGCCCGTGCCGCCGGTATGGCGGCCGCCCAGCGGCTCATCGATGAGCAGGGCACGTTCCTCGACGACCTGGAGCAGCAGCTCGAGGCCCCATACACCCAGCAGCAGCCGGGCGCCGCCGCGTGATCCTGCACGTCGACGAATCCTGGATCCTCGAAGTAGCGGAGCGGGCCGGGCACCGCGATCCGGCCGCCGACGACTACGGCGTGCCCATCGCCGCGGTCGCCCGCCACCGCGGCGAATTCCTCGACACCCCCGTCTACGACGGCGTCTTCGCCCGCGCCGCCGCCCTGGTGCACACCCTGGGACGCTACCGATGGCTGGAGCGCTCCAACCTCACCGTCGCCTGCGCCGTCGCCGTCATGTATCTCGAGGCCAGCAACATCCCCGTCAACCCCACCCGCGAACAGCTCACCGCACTCGCCCACGAGCTGAACAACCCCCGCTGCAGCGCCGCCCGGATCGCCTCCTTCCTGCGCACCTGGAAACCCTGATCCCAGCCGGGCGATGATCGCCTTGAGGCCGGTGAGCTGGGGGAGACGGATGGCAGCCGCGGCCATGCTGGAGATGGCGGTGCGGTACTCCTCCAGCCAGTCGGCGACCGCGGGGACCCGCGAGTGCCGCTGGAGCGCACTCTCGACGTTGTGCTGCTGCTGCAGCAGTCGGTCGGTGCGCACCTCGGGAAGGTACGCGAGGACGCGCCCGGCGGCCTCGGCGGCTGCCTCGGGCTCCGGACGTCCCCTCACCGCATGTTGGATGGCGACATCGGCCTGGTAAAGAGCGCGGGTGCGGGCGAACTGATCGCCGTGGAGCTGCTGCGCTACGACGAGAACGGCGGCTTCTGGGCGCCCGGCGGCTCCCTGGAGGACGGGGAGGACCACCCCACGGCGACGCTCCGCGAGCTGCGCGAGGAACTCGGTGTCGACGAGAGGGCGGTCGAACTGGGAGTGCAGCTCGCGGAACGCAGCAAGGACCACCTCGTCGGCGGACGCGAAGTCCGCCAGGTGGAGAAGTACTTCCTCACCCACATCCCCGCAGCCGCCATCGACCCGGCTCGCGCATCGCAGCCCGACAACATCCGCGAGCACCGCTGGTGGACCCTCGCCGACCTGCAGGCCACGACCGAAACGGTCTACCCGCACGGTCTCGCCGACCTGGTCACCGGCGTCCTCGAACACGGTGCACCCAGGCGCCCCGTCGTCCTGGCCGGATGATCCTTCCCCGAGCGGTCCGGGGGATCAGACTGCGAGCATGACTGAGGATCGCCCGCCCCACCCGTCGCTGCCGTACGCCGCCGTACTCTGCGACATCGACGGCGTACTACGGCACTGGCCCGCTGACCACGAAATCGAGCACGCGCACGGACTGCCCCGCGGCGCCCTCGCGGCCGCGGCCTTCGCCCCGGCCCGCGTCCACCCCGCCGTCACCGGGGCAATCACCGATGAGCAGTGGCGGTCCGCCGTGGCGGCCGACCTCGCCGAAGCCTACGGATCACAGAAGCAGGCCCGTGCTGCCGTCGCCGCCTGGACCGAGCTCGTCCCGCTCGTGGACCTCGAACTGGTAGCCCTGCTCACCCGAGTACGCGCCGTCGCCTCCGTAGCCCTGGTCTCCAACGGAACCACACGGCTGGAGCAGGACCTCGCCCGCCAGGGACTGGACGGCCTCGCCCACACGGTGGTCAACACCGCTCGCATCGGTATTGCGAAACCCGACCCCCGGGTCTACCGCATTGCCGCCGAACGCGTCGGCACCGGGCCCGACCGTTGCCTGTTCGTCGACGACACCGAAGCCAACGTCACCGCAGCCCGCGAAGCAGGCATGGCCGGCCTCCACTACCGTCAACTCGAGCAGCTACGCGAGGCACTTGCGCCGATGCTCGGTCGGTAGCCGCCGAAGACACGGTGTCCGACGCACAACGGGACCGCCTTCACCGCACGATGGCACGAGCGGCATGGCCGCTCACGCAGGCGATCTCCATGGCGAGGGTGCGTCGCAGGACTCGCAGGTTGAGCGGATCAGGCGGGATCGGGGCAAGGCCGAGACGAGCCCCTTCCTCGCTGTTGACCCACTCCCTGAACCGGGCATAACGGCCATCACGACCACCGAAGTTGAGCCCTCGGGGCCTTCCCAGGCGGGAGAGGCCCGACGGCGCCCGCCCCCGTCTGCCGCCTGCCACTTGGAAGGCGCCCAGGACGGCTTTTGCCGGCGGGGCGGCCGTCCTTGCCCCCGGAGGTAAAAGCCGTCACGCCCGTACAAGCAAGAGGAGCACCACGGGGCACGGCGTGCTCCTCTTGCTTGTACGGGCGGTCGTTATGACGGGTCGCCATCCCGCCCGATTTACGGCGGTTGATGCCATCGGTTGCATCGACGGCGCCGGTTGACCCCCCGCAACTGCCCCTGACCTGCGAGTTTCCAAGTTGCCGGGGTTTCCGGGGAGGGGCTCCTACGCGCACGCGCGCGTAGGATGGGGCGGAAACTGCCGTCGCACAGCGTCTCCGTGAGGTCACGGGCGGCCGTTCGTGACCTCGGAGGTCTATCCCCCACGCAAGGGGGTCCAGGCGCCCTGAGGGGCATCCACGGCCTTCACCCCGACGGCGGTCGCCGCGCGAGCGTAGCGAGCTGCCAAGGGACGCACGGCCGTAGGCCGGTCCCTCTTGCTCTTCACCCCCCAGCGCGGGAGCTCCCAGCGATAGCAGCACGGGCCACCACCCTCAGGGGCTCGTATCGGGCAGACTCCAGGGTCTGCGCAGATCAGTCGCTATCCGCTAACGTGCTGGTCACCTGTGGTTTTGGTCGCTAGTGGGGTCGCTAACGTTAGCGACCCCTGCCGCTAGCGCTAAGAGCTCTCGGCTATTTGTGACCGTCTAAGTTCAGCCCAATTGTCAACGTCTTCGCTGAGCGCGGCGTCGAGCTGGTCCATCGCTTCGAGTGCGACGACGGATGCTTCTTCGCCTGCGGCCAGACGCACCTCCAGTCGTCGCTTCGTGCGTTGCACCTCCACCAGAACCACAGTCCGCATGAGCCAGGCGTCCCGTTGCCGGTAGAGACCGTCCAGGGCGGAAACAGCTGCTGCTAATCCTGCGACTCCAGTACTGATCAGACCAAGCCACGGGAATCGCCACACCGCTACTGCTGCGCCAAGAACTGCGATCAGGACGTTGGACAGCGCAATCCATAGAATCACCAGCCCAGAGAGCTGTTTGGCCTGCTCTCGGGCTTGATCGTAGACTCTTTCGTAGTGGGCAACGTAGTGCAATGCCACCCCGCTCGCGTCCAAGCCCTCAGGGGGTGATGGCGGAGGGTGAACACCCCAAGGCCAACGACGGAGGGCCCTGCCCCGGTCGCTCATGGCGGAAGCGTAGCGACCACAACTCCTTCACATAAGGGCAGGCGTCAACTCCACCGTCAAGATCTTGGGGTCAGTACCACATCCCGCCAAGGGTCGTACCCCCATGGGGAGTCGACTTCACCGAGTCTGCTTAGCGGCTCTTCGGGCCCCGGGGCCGGGCCGTCTGTGGGCCGTCCGAGGGCGGCCGACGACGACAGATGACGACAGTTGACGACGGCCCTTCCCCTGCTCCGAGATGGTGCGTTGGGTACCGCCGCAGGTGCCCAACCATGAACGTGAGTTGAGGGTCTGAGGAAATAGGTGGGCCGCGTGGGGCCCGGCGAGATCCCGGGCGACTCCGGCCGCCTCGTATGCCTCGACGGCAACGACCCATTCGTCCCAGAGACCGCCGAGCTCTTGCCCCTTGATCAGCTTGCTCTTGAGCCGGTGCCGGACGCGGCCGGGCCCAATCTGCCGGGGCGGCTGCTGGCAGTCCTCGGGCAGCTCGCTGTGCCGCATGCCGCTCAGCGCCGAAATAGCGATCATGCAAGCGGTGCGGACGACTCCGACCAGCTTTCTCACGTCTGTCGCGAACAGCGGCAGGGTCCAGGGAACCTGTCCGTCGCCGTCCGCGCGGTCGATGACGGCGGCATGACGACCCCAGAACGGCGCCACCCTGACCTGGACGAGGGTCTGCTCGAGCAGGGGGAGGATGGGCTCCCAGCGGCCGCCGGGTCCCCGAACCCACCCAGAACTCCCTGACCACCCTGGAATGGATCGGCCGCGCCGAGAACCTGGTGATCGCCCGCCCGAGTGGCACCGGCAAGAGCCACTTCACCGAGGGACTCGCCCAGGCCGCGATCGAGAAGGACATGCGGCAAGATACTCGGTTCGATCGCGCAGGCCGCGAACCCCGGAGCCCGGATCGTCATGATCGAGGCGGCCCTGCCGGAGGGCGATGAACCGCATTTCGCCAAGATGGTCGACCTGACGATGCTGGCCATGCTGACAGGCCGTGAGCGCACCGCGAAGGAGTACCACCACCTGCTCGACGAAGCGGGCTTCACCCTCGACCGAATCCTGCCCACGCCGTCGCCTTTCTCGGTGATCGAGGCGACACTGCGCTGAAGGCCGTCCCGTACCGGCCGATGGCAGCGGTGCCGGGCTGCAGCGTCGGGGGACGCCGCCAGGGCCCGGCACCGGACCGCCGGGCCTGAGCCCGTGCCGGGTTGGCCGGCACAGGTTCAAACGGCCGAGATGCCGGTACGGTTCAGCGAACAAGGGGCCCCAGCCGGCGCGACTCTTTCTGGCCGCAGTGCCGTCCCCACTCCCTCGAGCCAGGACGTCGAGCAGGTTCTCAGGAGCGGCCAATCCCAGGTGCGGGTGGTCGCGGGCTCACCGGTGCTCGGGCCGATAGGCGTCGTTGACGTCCACCGGGCTGCCGCCGCCGGCGATGCCGCCACCGGGCAGGTGGATCGTGCCGCATACGGTGACGGCGGCCGTGCCGTGGCGGGGCACCGGCATCGGGGCAAGCCGTCGCCACCGATCGCGGACGGTGTCATACGCCTCGGTCTCGGAGAAGACGGCATCCGGGCCGGTGCCGTCGTGTTTCCCCTCCCCTCCGAAGGTATAGATCCTCGTGCCCACGACCGCGGTGGCGACGCCGCCGCGGGCGGTCGGCATGGGGGCTCGCTCTGACCAGCGGCGGGAGTTCAGGTCGTAGGCATAGACGGTGTCCCGCACGTTCACCTGCCCACGGTCCCGGCCGCCGAGCACATAGAACGTCGTGCCGACGACGGCTCCGCCGACGTGGTCGCGGGCCTGCGGCAGGCTCGGCAACGCCTTCCACCGGCCGGTCACGACGTCATACGACGACACCGTGTCCACGGTGTCCTGGAGGCCGCCGGGACCCGGTACCAGAGTGCGCATGCCACCCGCGAGATACACGCGGGTTCCCCGCACGCCTGTCGCTGCGCTGCCTCGCTCGATGCCCGCGGGCATCGACGGCAGCCGCGTCCATCGGTCCGCGCGTGGCTCGTAGACGAAGCTGTCGCGCAGGGCCTGCCAAGAGGCGCCGCCGGACAGGCCGCCGAGGAGGTAGATCCTGCCGTCGACCGCCGCCACGTTGGGGTGGTTCATCGCGACGGGTAACGGTGCCGCGTCCGACCATGTGTCATGTCGCGTGTTGTAGACCTCCACCCGCCCGGTGGTGGTGAAACCGTTGGCCGGGTCGGCGACGACGACGCCGCCGATGACGTAGACGTCGTCGCCGACCGCGGCGACGCTGTGTTCCTGCCGGGGCCCGCTCGCGATCGGCGCCAGCGTCCGCCATCCTCGGCGTGCGCCGGTTCGAACCGCCACAGGCTTCTCCGCCGGAGGGGATGTCGTGTGGCCCGGGTGTGCTTGCGCCTGCCCCGTCGGAGCCGCCGCCAGGACTGTACCGAGGAAGAGGGCTGACCGTCGTCTCATGACCATTCCTTGTTGTCGATGTCGCTGTCGCTGTCGTTTTTCTGAAGCGGGCATCAGGGCATCAGCACGAGCTTGCCGGTGGCGCTGCCCGTGGCGATGTTCTCGTGGGCCCTGGCGGCCTCCGCCAGCGGCAGCACCTGGCCGATGTGGACGGTGAGCTGTCCGGCCCGTACAAGAGCCGCCAGTTGGGCGAGGTCGGGCGCGGACGGGCTGACGACGGGGATGGCATGTCGTATGCCGAGCTCGGCGACTCGGTCCTGCGTGACGCCGGTGTCCTGGGGATACGCGCTGACCAGGATGCCGCCGGGAGTGACCATGCGGGCAGAGCGTTCGCCGTACTCTCCTCCGACGAGGTCGAACGCCACGTCAACCTGACCGAGTTCGGTGAAGTCCTGGGTGCGGTAGTCGACCGGCTGGTCCACGCCGAGGCGGCGCAGCAGGTCGTGCTTGCCCGCGCTCGCCGTGCCGATCACGTGGGCGCCGCGGGCCTTGGCGATCTGCACGGCGAGGTGGCCGACGCCGCCTGCCGCCCGGTGCACGAGTACCCGTTGTCCTGGCTGGACTCGGGCGAGACCGACGAGGCTCTGCCAGGCGGTGAGACCGGCCATCGGAAGGCCCGCCGCCTGTTCGACGGTGAGTTCAGTGGGTTTGTGGATGATCTCGTTGACCGAGGCGAGGACGTACTCGGCGTAGGTGTTGCCCGCTCCCGGAAGGGCGAGCATGCCGAGGATCTCGTCACCGGAAGCGAAGGCGGACACGCCGGAGCCAACGGTCTCGACGGCGCCGGCGATGTCCCAGCCGACCGTGAACGGCGGCTCGCCGAGCATCGGGAAGGCGCCCGAACGCACTTGTGCGTCCACCGGGTTGACGCCGATCGCACCGGTCCTGATCAACACCTGCCCGTGGCTCGGCTCCGGGCGGGCGGCCTCGACCATCTTGAGCACGGACGGGTCACCGACGGTGTGCTGGGTGATGACGCGCATGAATGTCTCCTGAGCACATGGACGAAGGAACGCTGATCGGCCGGTGCCCCGTGGTCGTGCACGCGCAGGGTTCCGGCGGCAGGGTGGAACCTGGCAGTGACGGCGGCCCGGACCGCCCGGGACCGCGCAGGGTGAGCCGGCCGTGGAGCGGAGGACGAGCCTGCCGAACGTGGCTCTCTGTCGTCTGGGTCACCCTCGACGACCAGGGCAGGTGCGTTTTGATGTGGGACAGGAATGATTGGGCAGGAGAGCGGTGCGGGGGCCGATGGTGTTCCCCCGGCTTCTGAGGGGAGCCGCTGGGGCGGACGGGTGCGGCAGCGATGCCGGAATCCGGTGGCGGATGCCGGCATCGCCGCGCCCTATGCCGGCCGAGCCCTGCCGTGGCAGGCGTCAGCCATCGTGCACTACTCCTCGAGCATGGCGAGCGTCAGGACGTTGCCGCCGATGCCCCAGCCGCCGTCGGCGACCTCCTCGACCAGGACCATGGTGTTGGCGCGGGCCCGTTCCCCGTAGATCTCGACGTAGAGCTCGGTGGTGCGCGTGACGATCTTCTCTTTCTGTTTCTCGTCGAGGGTGCCGGCGGGGACCTTGAAGTTGGCGAACGGCATGGTGGTTCTCTTTTCTGGGATGGGGTTACAGGGTGCTGCCTGCGGTGAGCAGGTCGTCCAGCCCGACGCGGCGGACGAAGTCGGCACGGACGTGGTCGGCGACTGCGGAGACGACTTCGCTGCCGTCACGGCTGGGGTCTATGTGGGTGCGCAGCGGCCGGGTCCCGGACGGCATGGCCACCAGGCGCATGACGGCGTCGGCGATCCGGGCAACGTCCGCGTCCGGCGGGATGAGCGCGGCGAGCCTCTCATGGAGTCGGTGAGCGGGGCCGCGTAGCGCTCGTCTCCTTGCGAGCAGTGCGGGTGCGGAACGGGAACGGGAACGGGAACGGCCAAGGTGCCGTGGTCGGTTCAGATGATGCCGCCGTTGGCGCGGATGACCTGGCCGTTGGCCCAGTGGCCGGCCGGTGAGGCGAGGAAGGCGACGACTTCGGCGATGTCGGCGGGGGTGCCGAGCCGTTCCAGCGGGGGCTGGGCGGCCAGGCGGGCGATGGTCTGCTCGTCCTTGCCTTCGAGGAACAGTTCGGTGGCCGTGGGACCGGGGGCGACGGCGTTGACGGTGATGTCCCGGCCGCGCAGCTCGCGGGCGAGGATCATCGTGAGCGCCTCGATGGCTCCCTTGCTGGCGCTGTAGGCGCCGTAGCCGGGAAAGGCCAGGCCCACTACGGAAGTTGAGAAGGTGACCATTGCCCCGCCGCTGCGGATCTTCCGTGCGGACTGCTGGGCGACGACGAAGCTCCCGTGGATGTTGGTGCGGTGGACCGCGTCCAGCTCCGTCAGGTTCAGGTCGGCGACGGGGGCCAGTTACAGCCGGCCGGCCGCGTGGACGACTACGTCGACGCTGCCGAACTCGGCATCAGCGGTGGCGAAGAGTGCGGCCACCTGCTGCTCGTCGGCGACATCGGCCTGAACGGTGACCGCCCGGCCACCGGCAGCGGTGACCTCCCTGACTGCGGCCTCGGCCAGCTCACGGTTGCCCGCCTAACCGACCACGACGGCGAATCCGTCGGCGGCCAGCCGGCTCACCGATTCGCGGCCGATACCGCGGGAGCCTCCAGTGACGATGGCGACGCGAGGCTGGTCCGCGTGATGGTTGGGCACGGCGCTGCTCGCCGCAGTTTCCTGGGGGGACATGGGGACTCCTGCAAGAGATGCCGGATGCGGATGCCACGTCGGGTGGATCGTGGCGTGGGGCGTCGGCGATGTCACCGGCGGCTCCCTGCTTGCCTCTCCAGAGTGGGCCCGTGTTCCCGCGTCAGCCAGGGCTGTCTCCACCCAGGGGTTGCCACCCCCTGGCTCGTGACGCAGGCGCGCGTAACGATGGGGGGTAAATCACCCTGCATGAACCGAGTTGGAACGCGGGCGCGGCACCCGTCCCCTGCTTGTGCGTCGGGCGGCAACACCGCCGCCCGCGGGGAACGTTCAGGTGCCGGTCACTGCGGTCAGGGCACTGCACCTGAACGGCTGCGAACGCCGCGAGAGGTGCTCAGTCTGTGCTCACCGCTCATCCACTGACGCCAGACGGAAAAGTCTTCCATATCGGTAAATAGCGTCTCTGATTTCCATTGACGTGGGCCGGTGACAGCATGAAATATTGTTCACCCGCAAGGCATTTGGTGCTCATCCACAAGTAAGTAACCGGGATTCTTTGCAATAATACCCGCACCCTCCCTGACCATCTTTTCCGACGTCCTCTTCCTGTAGCGAAAAAGCTGTTCAGGATTCAGGGAACGATGCGCCCGCGAGCTACCGGAAAGGGCGCCTCATATATGGTGCGACTCGAGTGCGAAAGTTGAGTGGAAGGTGCGTACAGTGAACGACTCCATGACCGGAGCCTCCTCGGAGCAGAGGGGCCTGGACCTTGTCGTCTGGGGTGCGACCGGCATGACCGGCCGCCTTCTGACCGCGCAGTTGGCGCGTCGTGGCTCTCGGCTGCGGTGGGCCCTGGCCGGGCGGGACGAGCAGGCTCTGCGGCGGCTCAGTGGAGAGCTCGGCGTATCGTCCGACGTACCGCTGATCGTCGCGGATGCGCATCACGAGGACTCCCTCCGGTCACTGGTGACGCAGACGCGCATGGTCGCGAACCTGGTAGGTCCCTACCAGGTCCATGGATCCCTGTTAGTGGAACTGTGCGCGGCGAGCGGCACCGACTACGTCGACATCAGCGGCGAGCCGCTGTGGGCCCGACGTATGGTCGACGCCTTCGAGGGCGATGCCCGGCGCACTGGTGCGCGACTTGTCTTCTCCTGCGGGTTCGACTCCCTTCCGTTCGAGCTTGGCATACACAGCTTGCAGCGGCGGGCGGTGGAGGAATGGAAGGCCCCGCTTCCGCGGGTGAGCAGTCGGATCGTCTTTACCGATGTCAGTGGCTTCAGCACTGGCACCCTTGCCAGTCTCAGGGGCACCGCGGACGAGGCGAGGAAGAGGGGACCGGCCGAGGCTCCGGCGAACGACCCGTTCCTCCTGGCCGGCGGGTTCTGGGGACCCGAGCAACCACTTCCCACCGGTGTGGAGTTCGACGAGCGTATGGGTATGTGGACGGCCCCTTGGGTCATGAGTCCCATCAACAGCGCGAATCTCCACCGCTCGAACGCCCTGCAGGGACACCCATGGGGAAAGGACTTCGCCTACGACGAGATGATGGTCGCCGGGCCTGGAGAGGCAGGTCGCCGGACAGCCGAGGAGATCACCACGGCCATGGCGGAGATCGTCGCCCCCCACGCGGCGGAGACGGGGGACGCGCAGGTCGAGACGCTCGCCATGGGCGACAAACCTTCCTATGAAATTTTGTTCTTCGGCGCCGACAACGACGGCCACCAGGCGACAGTGACCGTGAAGGGCGAGGGCAACCCTGGCTACGACGCCGCCGCCGCGATGGCCCTCGAAGTTGCCCACTGCGTCCTGGAGGATCTGCCGGACCAACGGGGCGGAATATGGACTCCCGGGGCGCTCGCCGCGGATCTCCTTATCGCGCGGCTCGAAGAGCGCGGAGTGATGCGATGTGAGAACGTACCGGCCTGAATATCCGCGTCCGCGCGCATCTCAGTAATCTTCCAGGATTCACACGATAGGCCCACCGCTTTACGGAGCGAGACTCTCCCGCGAGGATCCTGGTCATGCCGACGAATTCATCGAAGTGTCCACGGTGCAGTATGCAGACGCTTTGGTGAGACCCGGGCCGGCACAGCAGGCCGTTTGACCTGGGAATTGGCACGTACGTAGGCATCGATGCCGAGGTGGCTCCGTGTCCGACGGCCTGAGTCCGCAGCCGGTGTCGAGGCCTGGAGCGTCTGGCCGATGAGCCCAGGCGGGCGCGCCGCGCACGGTCCTGTCCCGCAATTCGCCGGTTAGGTAGTGAGGGGGTCCGATCTAGGGCCTGTGTGACGTCGTGATCAATCAGTTGCCTTCAGCAGGTCGTTGATCCAGATCATGGAGGCGCGGAGGTGGAGGCCGGCGAGGTAGCTCTCGGGTGTCTTGTCGTATCGAGTCGCGATGCCCCTCCAGGCTTTCGGCTTGTTGGTTGGGCAGGCCGCGCGACGAGGTGCCTACTATGCGCAGGCCCTTTTCCGCACGGCCCTCTCCGAGTGAAGAACCCGCCGTACGAGTTTCCCCGTAACGGGCTCTCCAGTGACCTATTTCGTGACGCTGTTGGTTGGCTTTCCTGAGTGGATCATGTCATGGCAGGCATAGCAGACCATCAGAGCCTTGCGCCGTTTCTGCATCATGACCTGGCTCCATTCAGTAGGCGGCTCTCCCTTGCCGAGGTCTGCGAGTTTTCGGATGTGGTGCACTCGCACGTTTTCCAACGTCCCGCACAGCTCGCATTTCACCTTCAAGAGCCGGGTAATCAGATCTTTTCTGGAGCGGGGCCTGGCCGCTTTACGGTCCGTAAGGACCGCTGCCTTCTGTCGCGTCAGTGAGATTCCGCCGGACCGTGCGACCAGCGGCTTCCTACCCGCGCTACGGGGGACGCTGGCTTTGAAGCACGTGCGGGGTCCATATGGTGCCTCGACTTTGGCCTTGTAGCGGGCCGCCATCTTTGACACCGTCGAGCCGTGCTTCGCTGTTCTGACTTCCGCGCATCCTTGACGCGGAGGGAACCATTCGAGACAGTGCGGCATCTGGCCCGGTGTGGGTCTCTTGATGTTGTTCTTCGGGCTGTTCTTCATGGGCGGGTGGGCGGCGGCCGTCGCTGCACTGGTGCACGCCGTCCTTGCGCTGGTGCGCATCTGGCCGCGGGACTGGGTGCGGCGCCGCGGCCACCCGGCGGTGCGGCTGATGGCGCCGACGCCCGCGTACCTGCGCCTCGACGTGGCGCTCGCCGTCTTGGCCTTCCTGATCGACCTGTGGCTCGTGTCGGTGGCCATCGTGTTCGGGTCGGACGGCATCTTCACCGAGGACTGGATGGGTTATCCCGGCATGACGGATCCCTCCGGGCAGGGATACCAGGCCGGAGTGGTGAGCGCACTGCACACGACAGCCTGGTGGACCTTCGGGATCGCGGTCCTATGCCGGTGCTGGATCACAGCCGGCGTGCAGGTGTGTGTCCTGCCGTTGGCGGCATGGTGGATCGGATCGTTCGACACCTACTACACATGACGTGTGTGGCCGGCCAACGGGCCCCGGCCGCACGTCCGCGAGCCGAGCACAGCTCAGGGCGCCAGCTTCACGCTTCAGCTCCTCGTCAACGACGCACCGAGAGCAGGCCTGTTGGAGTAGGCTCAGGCGGCGTCGCTCCGGTACACCCACCACCGCGCCGTTGAAGAAGCGGAGTTGCACAGGTCGCGGTAGTTCACAGCGAGGATCGCTCTCCAGACCTCCTGCGAGGGTCGGATCGTACGCTGCTCGATCCACATGGGCCACTCCTTGGAGGTCGTAGGGGGATCTTGGGTGTTGGGGCCAGCCGGCGGTGCGGGTGTGATGATCCGGCCGTTCGTGGTGTGTGAGTACTCGGCCGTGGATCGTGCACGACGACCTCCGGGTGACTGGCACAGGTCACTGGACCCCCTCCCCGGAAAACGTGTGGAGCGGCAGGCAGGCGTCGTGCACGATCACCGGCATGACCGGACACGGGCAGTACGAGCATGTCTTCGCACCCCTGCGCGGAGCACGAGCCTGGGGTGTCCGTATCCCCGGCTTCATCGACCGTGACGACCCGGTGCCGCGCTTCGCCCCCATGGGCAGCACCGTCTACCTCGTCCTCGACGAGGGATATCTGCGCGTGGACTGCTGCGGCGGCGGTGGACAGCTCGCCTTCCGACCGGTGTCCGAGCCGACCCCGTCTGCCGACTGGGATCTCGACGAGGACGAGTTCGCTGTCGGCGACTACGGGTCGCACTTCCTCGGCGACGACGGTCAGCTCAACGCCATCACCCAAGTCCGGTACGCCCTAAACAACGAGTCCGACCGGGCGGCCGGCACCGTCCGGGCGGCCGAGATCCGGTTCGAGTACGGCGGTGTGCTCTTCCTCGACCCCATGTACTACTGGGGCATCCGACTCCAGGGCGCAGAGGCGTACGAGCGCTGGCTGGCCTGGGAACGGGAGGACACCCACAGGCGTGCCGTCTTCGGCCGGCTCGAAGAGCGCGTCTGGGTCCCTTAATGCCCCGAGTAGTGCCCCGAGTCGGAGATGTCCTCCATCAGATTGCTTGTGCCGGAGTGCCACACGTGATGGTCAGGCCACGGCCATGCCTACAGCATGGGAAACATGAAGCGTGCGCCCGGATGACTGGCACCTCACCGAAGAGGCAGACGGCCTTCTCGCGCGAACCGGAGAGTTCCTGCCCTTGCGCAACGCCCCTGCGAACGCGCGGGGCGAACACCTACGGCGCCGAAGCCACCGTGTTCGGCCGAGTGGCACGCAGGCGCAGTGCCGGTGCCCAGTTGGCGGGGCTGTCTCTACCGTCTCGGCACGCTCACCCCACGGAGCCGCTCCCCGAGGGCTGGGATCGCGTCATGGGCGAGCAGTGCCGGAAGCAACTCATGCTCTGCTGCCGTGAGCTCGCCGCCGCCGTCGGAGAGGACTCCTACAGAGACGTCGGCTCCTGGGCCCGCACACGTTTCGCGGACAAACACTTCATGTTCTGGGAGACCCCCGGACGGCACTCCGCTCTCCATGGCAGGCCCGACTTCGATGATTGGCGGCCGCCCGGGTGGACGCCGTCGACCTCCCGGCTCACCTACGCGTCGCGGCTACGCGTGCGCTGTGACGGTCGAAGTGAGCGGGGCCGCGCTGGCCGCGGGCGCGACGTCGTGCTGTTCGCGGACCCTGCCAACCTCACCAGCAGCGGCCTCTAAAAGCGATTCGGATACGTCCCGGTCACCGACTTCGCCGGGTAGGACTTCTCGTGTGCCGCGTCGGCCTCAGCCGGGACGTCGGACGCCGGGACATCGGATGGATAGAACTGGGCGTACCAGCGGCGTAGTGCCTTGATGCCCTTCTCGTGCGGGAGCAGGACAGGGTGCGGTCGGTGGATCTTGTGATCCCAGATCCGGACCTCTTCGCGAACTTCTCTCAGGGCTTCCGCGCGGAAGGCGAGCTTGAGGACGGGTGCCAGGAACGGGAGCCGGGTCGGCTTGCGGACGTAGTACAGCATCCGCATCTCGCTCGTACGGTCGTCGATGGGGGTGGTGAGTGCGACGGCGGTTACCGAAAGGACGGGGCCGTGGACGCGCACCACCATGACGCCTGGTCCGTACATGAACGAATCGAAGGTGTTGTTGATGTCCCAGCCGAGAACGCGTCGTTGGATGCGGCCGCGTACCTCGGCGAAGGGGCCGTCCGGCCGCAGGTTCTGGACGGGTGGTTCGCTCTGGCCGTGGATGAAGTGGAAGTGGGACTCGTCCACGATGTTCTCGCGCATCTCCTGGATGTGGATGCGCGCCCGGCACACATCGTCGATCGGCGCGGCGAAGTCCCGGGAAGTTGTCTCCGGGATTTCCGGTACCTCCCACGAAGGCGCCGTCGGCCCGGTGTGGACGAAGACGAGCCCGCTGTGCTCGCGAACCGGTAAGCCGCCCAAGGACACCTTGGGGGTCCGGGCCGCGAACGGGGCGTGCGCGCACCGGCCGTCCGTGCCGAATCGCCACCCGTGGAACGGGCACTCCACAGTGCCCTCCACGATCTTGCCGCCGACGCCCAGATGCGCGCCGTAGTGCGGGCAGTGGGCGTCTCGTACGGCGGGCTGCCCGTCCGCGCCGCGGAAGGCGATGAGGGCTCGCCCGAAGTAGTGCAGATTGACGACCTTGCCCGGTCGCAGCTCGTCACTGAGGAGAACGGCGTACCACCCGTACGGGACTGGCGGCATCGGATATTCATCGGCTCGCGGATCGCGGGGCAGGTTGGCGAGGGTGTCATGGCTGCGACGAAACGGCATGGGCAGATGCTAGCGAGAGGCCCCGCGGGGCCGGGCCGCGCGGTGAGCTGAGTGAACCGCCTTGAACCCGCGGTTACGCGCTGCTCAGGAGCCGATCCGGCCCCAGATGGGCACTTTGTCGCCAACCGCCGGTAACTGGACCACCGCATCACACGGTTCGAGGAGACAGGAATGCCGGGACATTCTTGCCTGATGGGGGATGGGGGATGGGGGATGGGGGATGGGGGGACTGGGCCGGGTGGAGCTGACGATCAACGCGGCGGTGCTGCTGGCTGTCGTCATCGTCTGGCGACTACGTCGACGCGTACAGGCCCGAAAACGAAGCGACGAGCAACTGACCGGGGTCATAGTGCTGGTGTTCGGGGTACTGATCGCCCCGACCGCCTTCGGTCAGTGGATTCTTGACGTCGAGGGCCGACTCCCGCAGAGCATTTCGCAATCGGGCGGCCCGTGAGCGGGACCAGAGCGAGCAATTGTCATTCCTGAAGGGGCAGGGTTCGTCAAGGGTGGTGTTTCTGCAGGTTGTTGGCGGTTCCGGGCAGCGTCAGTTGACTCGCGGTCGGCGGGCTGAGTGGGCCGACCTCCAGCCCGCCGGGACCCGCAGCGCCGATCTCACCAAACTCGGCCACACCAGTCCCGGTTCTCCAGATCTTTAGGTGTCTCACGAGACATGCGGTGCATCCCCATTGGGGCTGGCGACGAGTGGGGTCACCGTCGGAGTGTGAGGGGTACGACGGTCGCCGACTGGCTTGAGAGGATGGTGTGTGACTCTTTGTCCGGCTCGCCGTTGTGTGTGCATGAGGCGCAGTGATCAGTTGGTGGGGTTAGCCGATGCCGGGTGCGGAGCGACGGAACTCAGTGGGTGGGAACCGGCTCGGACGACGGCTCCCACTCCCGCCTGAGCAGCCCGTAGACCCACGAGTCGGAGACGTCGCCGTTGACGACGCAGTCCTCCCGCAACGTCCCCTCACGCACGAAGCCGAGCTTCTCCAGCACGCGGGCAGAAGCCACATTGCGCGTATCGGCCTCGGCTTGGACGCGATTCAGGTCCAGCGTGTCGAACGCCCACCCCAGCAGAGCGCGCGCGGCCTCGGTCGCGTAGCCCTGGCCCCACGCTGCATCGTCGTAGCAGTAGCCGAGCGACGCGCTGCGGAAGTCCGGATTCCAACTGTTCAGGGTGCACCAGCCGATGAACACCCCGTCGGAGACACGATCCACGGCCAACCGTGCCCCGGTGCCCTCCTGTTCCATCCGCCGGCAAGCAGTGATGAACTTCTCGGCGCGCGAGCGTTCGGTCCACGGTGGCGAGTCCCAGTAACGCAGGATGTGGGCGCTGCTCTGCAGTGCGAAGAGGTCGTTCGCATCCGCGTCTTCGAAGGCACGCAGTCGAAGACGAGCGGTGTGCAACGAGGGGGCGGGCAGCGACGCCCTCATGTTCCCTCCCTGGTCGGTGGCCGACCAATCAGACATCCGATGCGGGTCACTCGCAACGGGTTTTCCCGGCGGGCTGGCAGACGTGTCCGCTCATCGGCGCGACCGAACTCAGCCTCAGGCGGGGAGCGTCATGGGTGCAGGGTGCAGTGCGGGCAAGGTCACAGCAACGCAGCGATGCCCTCCCGGTTCTCGGGCAGCCCGGCCGCCCGGAACCACAACACGTTCCCGGCGATGCCGCCCGTCGCCTCGTCGGTGTCCACGAAGGCCCGCAACAGATCGCGTTGGGCGGGGGTGAGCACGTGGGTCGGGCCGTAGCCACCAGCAAAGGCTCTGAGCAGGATCGGCCCGCGTTCGTGGTCGGTGACCGACGTGCCGCCGGCGGTCACGATGGCGACCGCCACCGGTGCCACCTCCTCGAAGGTTTCGGCCAGGGCGAGCGCGGAGCGCAGCACGGTGAACCGGAACCACCCGTCGAGCCCGGGCAGTGGCTGGGGGAACCAGCCGTCCGTCGTTCGCGGGTCCCGCAGGGCGTCGAGGAGGACGGCGAGAGCGCGCGGCCGATCAACATGGGCGGGACCGAACGCGGCGCAGACCCGCACAGCTGGGTCGGAGTCGGCGAGCAGGTCGGAAGTGTCCATCCCCCACATGCCGAGCGCCCGCGCCACACTCGCTCGCTCCCGTCGCCCCGCCATGGTGCCCAGCCGTGCCCGCAGCAGCGTGGCGGCCCCCGGCACCCGGTCGGCGAGCCCTGGGGCGAGGAGGAGTGGCACTGCGGCGCCGAGCGCGGCCTCGCGGACGTGGGGATCGGGAGAGGAGAGGAACGGCTCGACGGCGTCGTACAGGGTGGGGCGTATCTCCCGGCACGCGCGCAGTGCGACGAGCTCGTCCGGGTCGCGCTCGCGTCGCGTCTCGTCGTGCCAGGGCGCCCACTGCCAGTCGGTTCGGTCGCGCACCAGATCCTCCCCATAGGCGGCCGACACGGCAACCTGCCCCAGCCAGACGAGCAGGGCAGCCCGCAAGCTGCGCGGCGGCCCGTCGTCCCACGGGAAGTGCCCCTCGTGCTCGGCGAGGCCCACGGGGTGGTCGAGGATCGCGGCGACGAACAGCGCCGCGGGCGCGGTGACGGTGTACAGCGAGCCCTGGTGCAGCACGCCCATGTCCAACACGGCCAACGCCTCGGACCGAACCTCGGGATCTTCGTCCACGAGGGAGCACAGGGAGACTGGTATGTCCTCGCCGGAGCCGTAGGCGTGCTGGAGAGACTCCCAGTCCGTCTCCAACAGCAGTTCTCGGGCCGCTGCCGGCAACCCGCTCAGAATCCGCGTCATCGGGTTCCTCCGTGGATACTCCGCCCGTCAGGGCGGAGAGGAATCGGACTCCTGCGGAGCAGGGCAACGGGCTGGGATTCGCCGCCAGGGCGGATCGCAGTGCTCTGACCCGCAGGTTTGATCTTCACTCCCGGTGTTACTAGTTTGTGAGCGTTACCACGAACCACGTGAAGCGGGCGTTCAAATACCGCTTCTATCCGACCGATGCGCAGGCAGCCGAGCTGTCGCGCACGTTCGGATGCGTGCGCAAGGTCTACAACATGGCGCTGGAAGCCCGTACGCGGGCCTGGCAGCAGGGTGAGCGGGTCAACTACAACGCCACCTCCGCCATGCTGACAGCGTGGAAGAAGACCGAGGAGATGGCCTACCTGTGCGAGGTGTCCTCGGTGCCGCTCCAGCAGTGCCTTCGGCATCTGCAGGGTGCGTTCGTGAACTTCTGGGAGAAGCGGGGAAGGTACCCGCGCTTCAAGTCCCGGAAGAAGTCGCGCCCCTCGGCGGAGTACACCAGCTCGGCGTTCCGGTACCGCGACGGCCGGCTGATGCTCGCCAAGATGAAGGACCCGCTGGTCTTCGTGTGGTCCCGTCCCCTGCCCGAGGGGCGATGCCTTCGACGGTGACTGTTTCCCGGGACGGCGCGGGGCGCTGGTTCGTCTCCATGCTGTGCGGGGACCCGAGCGTGAAGCCGCTGTCCGCCACCGGCGCGGCAGTTGGCGTTGACGCGGGCCTGGACCACCTTCTGACCCTCTCTACGGGTGAGAAGATCACCAACCCCCGGCATGAGCGAAGGGACCGTGCCCGGCTGGCGAAGGCTCAGCGAAACCTTGCCAAGAAGGTGAAGGGGTCGGCGAACCGGGCCAAGGCCCGGCTGAGGGTTGCCAAGGTCCATGCCCGTATAGCCGACCGCAGGCGTGACCACCTCCACAAGATCACCACCCGGCTCGTGCGTGAGAACCAAACGCTCGTGATCGAGGACCTGACCGTGCGCAACATGGTCAAAAACCGGAAACTCGCCCGTGCCATCAGCGACGCGGCGTGGTCGGAGTTCCGGAGGATGCTGGAGTGCAAGGCTCAGTGGTACGGGCGGAACGTAGTGGTCGTGGACCGCTGGTTCCCCTCGTCCAGACTGTGCTCCACCTGCGGCACCTTGCAGGGCAAGATGCCGCTCAACGTCCGTACCTGGACGTGCGACTGCGGAACGACCCATGACAGGGACGTGAACGCGGCACAGAACCTGCTTGCCGCCGGACGGGCGGTCCAAGCCTGCGGAGCTGGTGTAAGACCTCAACGGAGTTCTCCGGGCGGGCAGTCGATGGTGTCCCTCGTCGTGGTGTACGGGATCAGCGGCCGGGAGTGCGCGGGCATCTGCCCGGGGCGCACTTCCACGGGTGACTACCGCTCCCTGAACAGGAGGCGGGCCACCGCGTAACTCTCCTTG
>NZ_JBQQCG010000092.1:0-46816 GCF_052245575.1 Streptomyces sp. 2A115
CTGCGACCTCTGGGTTATGAGCCCAGCGAGCTACCGAGCTGCTCCACCCCGCGTCGATGAAGTGAACACTACGTCAAGGCCACGACCAGCGCAAATCGCTTCTGCGGGGCGGGCACCCGGCCTTGGCGCGGGGCTTTGACACGGAGCCGTGGCGCGGAGCCTTGGCGCGAGGCCTTGGCGCGAGGCCTTGGCGCGAGGCCTCGGCACGGGGCTTTGGCGCGGAGCCTTGGCGCGAGGCCTCGGCACGGGGCTTTGGCGCGAGGTTTTCAGCTCGGGCCCGCACCTCTCAGCCCGTCCGGCGTTTGAGGACGAGGCCGTCCAGGCCGATGAG
The DNA here is from genome assembly GCF_052245575.1 of Streptomyces sp. 2A115. NCBI lineage: Bacteria > Bacillati > Actinomycetota > Actinomycetes > Kitasatosporales > Streptomycetaceae > Streptomyces > Streptomyces sp. 2A115. The sequence continues at coordinate 332 of NZ_JBQQCG010000092.1, forward strand.
CGGGGGTCTGGGGGCGCAGCCCCCAGGGACGGGACGGGTAGGGGCGGCGGGGGCGAAAAACACCCCGCCGCCACCATCACGCAGACAATTCCTGCCGCAACGCATCCCGCAACCGAGCCGCCCGCTCCGAAACCTCATCCGGCCCGAGCGACACAGCCCGATCAGCCCACCGCTGCCCCTCCGCGAGCTCCCCCCGACGCGCGTAGACGAGAGCGAGCCGCAACGCCGCCCGCCCATGCCCCGCATCAGCGGCCCGAGTCCACCACAGGGCAGCCTCCGGCTCACTCCCCTCCCGAGCGAGCAGCAGCCCAAGATTGAACGCCCCGTTCCGGGACCCGGCCTCCGCGGCCTCGCGGTACCACCGAGCCGCCTCCACGACGTCACCCCGGGCGGACGCGAACATCCCCACCCGCACCTGAGCCCGCCGATGCCCCTGGGACGCGGCCCGCTCGTACCACTCCTCGCACTCGCTCTTCTCGGTGGCCGGCTCCCCGAGCTCATGCTCGGGCGCGGGCACCCGCCGCGCATCGAGCACGGTGGCCAGCCGGTAGGCCGCCTCCGCGCTACCGCCACCCGCGGCACCCCGAAGATGCCGCTCGGCAGCCCGCTCGTCCCCGTCCCGGAGCCGCGCGATCCCGACCTGGAGGGCGGCCTCGGTGTGCCCGGCGGCAGCGGCACGCTCGTACCACCGCAGCGCCGCCGCGTCCTCGCCGCGCCCGGCATGCAGGATCCCGAGATTGAACGCGGCATCCACGCTGCCGGCCTCCGCGGCCTTGGAGAACCACGGCTCCGCCCCGGCCGCGTCACCGACCTGGAGCAGCAGAATGGCCAGCGCGTTCGCCGCCTCCCGGTGCCCCGCGTACGCCGCACGCCGGTACCACTGCTCGGCCTGCGCGGTCCGCCCCTGCTCGGCGCAGAGCAGCCCGAGGTTGTACGCGCCGTTCACATCGCCTGCGTCCATCGCGGCCCGGTACCAGCGCTCGGCGGTCTGCGTCTCGCCCCGCTGGGCGTGCAGCGCGCCCAGCGCGTTGGCGGCGTTCCCGTCGCCGTCCTGGGCAGCCCGCAGCCACCACACGGCGGCGCTCTCGGGGTCGCCCGCGTCGCGCAGCAGGAACCCGAGCGCGCAGGCGGCCCGCGCCTCGCCGTCCTTGGCGGAGGTCAGATACCAGCGCCCTGCCTCCTTGAGCTCCCCTCGCTTCTCCAGGATCGCGCCGAGGTGCAGCGCGGCCCGCCGGTGGCCGCGCGCGGCCGCCTGCCGGTACCACTGCTCGGCCTCTGCTGCGGCGGACGCACCGACACCGTCGCCGTCGCCGGTCTCTTCCGCCCGTACGGCTTGCCGGTCGAGCGCCCGCGCGAGCCGGTACGCCGCCTCGCGGTGCCCCCGCTCGGCGGCCGCCCGCATCCACCCCTCGGCGCGGGTCTCGCCGCGGTGCTCCAGGAGGTCGGCGAGCGCGTACGCTCCGAGGGCGTGTCCCTGTTCGGCGGACTGGCGCAGCCAGTACTCGGCGGCGGGCTCGTCGCCACGCTCGCGGTGGTGACGGCCCAGCGCGTGGGCGGCGGCCGCGGATCCGGCGACGGCGGCGATGCGCCACCATCCGGCGGCCTCTTCGGCGTAGCCGCGCTGGTGCAGGAGGACACCCAGATTGTTGGCGGCGGCCCGGTCTCCGGCCGCCGTGGCAGCGCGCAGCTGAGGCTCGGCGCCGTCGAGATCACCGCGGCGGAGCAGCATGGCTCCGAGGACGCTCATCGCCCCGGCGTCGCCCGCTTCCGCGGCGAGCCGCTGACGCGCCTCCTCGACAGCCTCGCCGGTCTCGTCCCGGTCGGAAGGCTGCACAAAGTCGGAAGGCTGCACAAACCGCCCTGTCTCCAACAGAGTTGCCTTGTCCCCCATAACGTCCATCGTCGCACCACCTGCAACCTGGGTACACCTGGTATACCGCAGCCAGTGAGGTCACTTCAGCGTTTTGTCGACATGCCCACAGAGAGACAAGTGAAACACAGTTTTCCCAACTCCCCCCTCGTGGCGCGGCCTTCGCCACAGCTGCACTGGTGAGCGACGGACACAGGCACAGGGTCCGCACACCGTCCGTACACGCCGAAGGACCCGGATCCTTGGAGGATCCGGGCCCTTCGATTTCAGTAGCGGGGACAGGATTTGAACCTGCGACCTCTGGGTTATGAGCCCAGCGAGCTACCGAGCTGCTCCACCCCGCGCCGTTGTGTTGCAACCGTACCACGGCGCGGGGTGGGTTCCTGACTCAGCCGCCGGTGACGCCACTCAGCCGCCGTCGGCGCTCTCGCCGCTGTTCTCCTCGCTGTTGTTGGCGCCACCGCCGCTGCCCTGGGGGGCGTTGGCCTGCGCTTCCTCGGCCCGCTTCAGCGCGTCCTCCAGATCCTTCTGCGCCTTGCCGTACGCCTCCCAGTCGCCCTTCGTGAGGGCTTCCTGGCCCGCGTCGAAGGCCTTCTGGGCGTCGTCGAGCGCTTGCTGGACTGTCGGGTCCTCGGACTTCGGTGGCGGTGTGGGCTCCTCGCCCTCACTCGGTGGCTCCTCGGTCGCTCCCTCGGCTCCGAAGACCTTGTCGAGCGCCTCGCCCAGCGTGTTCTCGAAGGCCGTGGCGCCTCCGTAGGTCACCAACACCTTCCGCAGCAGCGGGTACTTGAGTCCACCACCGCGTACGTAGACGGGCTCCACGTAGAGCAGGCCTCCGTCGAGCGGCACCGTGAGCAGGTTGCCGTACTCGACTTCCGAGTCACCGCCTCTCAGCAGCCTGATGGACTCGGCGATGGATGGCTCGGAGTTGAACTGGCTCTGCACCCGTTTCGGCCCGTCGACCGTTCTGCCGGTGGGCAGTTTGAGGATGCTGATCTTGCCGTATTCGCTCGTGTTCGCTTCGGCGTTGACCGACATGAACGCGCTCAGGTTGTCCCGGCCGTTCGGCGTGAGCGTCGTCGTCAGTGAGAACTCCTGGGACTTCTCACCTGGCAGCTTCATGCTCAGGTAGTACGGCGGCACGGCGTTGCCCGACCTGTTGGTCGGGTCGTCCGGGACCTGCCACACCTCGCTGCCGCTGAGGAACGTCTCCGCGTCCTTCACGTGGTAGCGGGTCAGCAGCTCGCGCTGGACCTTGAACAGGTCCTGCGGGTAACGGAAGTGGTCGATGAGGGCCGTCGGGATGTCGGCCTTCGCCTTCACCGTCCCGGGGAAGGCCTTCTTCCAGGTCTTCAGGACCGGGTCCTTGCTGTCCCACTCGTAGAGCGTGACCTTGCCGGTGTACGCGTCGACGGTCGCCTTCACCGAGTTGCGGATGTAGTTGACCTGGTTCTGCTGGGCCACCACCGCGCGCTGGTTGTTGGCGGCGGTCAGCGAGTCGGCCGTCGTGTCGCCGAGCGTGGTACGAGAGGCGTACGGATAGCCGTTGGTGGTCGTGTACGCGTCGACGATCCACTCGATCTTCCCGTCGACGACCGCCGGGTAGGCGTCACCGTCGATGGTCAGCCACGGGGCGACCGCCTCGACGCGCTCCTTGGGCGTGCGGTTGTACAGGATCCGCGAGCCCTCTCCGATCGCACCGGAGTAGAGGATCTGCGGCTCGCTCAACGCCACCGCGTACGCGGCCCTGTTGACCGGGTTGGAGAGGTTGACGCCGCTGTTGCCCTTGTAGCTGGTCGTCTTCTCGCCGCTGTCGTCGGAGTAGTCGATCTCCTTCTGCGGGCCACCGACGATCGAGTACTGGCTGGTCTTCTCGCCGTAGTAGATCCGCTGCTGGTACTCCCCCTCCACGAGGTCGCCCTTGGACGGCAGGTCGTACTCGGTGAACTCCGGGCGGCCCTCGGCGTCGGCGTTGGTGCCATTGGCCGCGACCACGCCGAATCCGTGCGTGTACCGGAAGTGGTCGTTGATCCAGTTGTTCTTCGGAATGCCCTGGAGGTTCAGCTCGCGCAGACCGATGACCGTGTCCTGGTCCTTGCCGTCCTTGCTGTAGCGGTCGACGTCCAGGTTCGACGGGAAGGCGTAGTAGTTACGCACCTGCTGGAGCTGCTGGAACGTCGGCGAGACGACGTTCGGGTCCAGGAGCCGGATGCTCGCGGCACCGTTGGCGTCGTCGCGCAGTGTGGCCTTGTCCTGGGTGGTGCTGCTCCCCGGGTACTCGGTGACCTGGGTGCCGTCGATGCCGTACGCCTCGCGGGTCGCCTTGAGGTTCTTCTCGACGTACGGCGCTTCCTTGGCCTGCTCGTTCGGCTGGACCTGGAACTTCTGGACGATCGCCGGGTACAGGCCGCCGATGAGGATCGCCGAGAGCACCATCAGGCCGAAGCCGATGACGGGCAGCTGCCAGGTGCGCCGCCACAGGGTGGCGAAGAACAGCAGGGCGCAGATGACCGCGATGCAGAACAGGATCGTCTTGGCCGGCAGGTACGCGTTCGCGTCGACGTACCTGAGGCCCGTCCAGTTTCCCGTCGCCTTGAAGTCACTGGACTTCACCGCGAGCCCGTACCGGTCGAGCCAGTACGCGACCGCCTTCAGCGTGACGAAGATGCCGAGCAGCACCGAAAGATGCCCGGTGGCCGCGGCCGTGGCGCGCGCTCCGGGGCTGGTGATGCGCAGTCCGCCGTACAGGTAGTGGGTCAGCGCGGCGGCGATCACCGAGAGGATCGCGGCGGCGAAGCCGAAGCCCAGCAGGAACCGGTACCAGGGCAGGTCGAAGGCGTAGAAGGAGACGTCGAGTTTGAACTGCGGGTCCTTCTGGTTGAAGGACACCCCGTTCACCCACATCAGCCACGTACGCCACTGACCCGCCGCGGAGGCACCCGCGATCAGCCCGACGAGGGAGGTGATCCCCAGGAGGATCCACTTCTTGTACGGGGCCACGCCCATCCGGTAGCGGTCAAGACTCTGCTGCTCCATCGACATGGCGCTCAGTGGTGGCCTGAGCCGGTGGGCCAGCCAGATGTTCACACCGACGGCCAGGGCCATCAGCAGTCCGAAGACGAAGAACAGGCCGATCTTGGTCCACAGGGTCGTCGTGAAGACGGATGAGTACTTGACGGACCGATACCAGAGCCATTCCGTCCAGAACCCCGCGAACATGACGAACGCCATGGCCAGCACGGCCAGGACGCCCAGTGTCATGAGCAGCGTCCGGACGCGCCGGGACGGTCGGCCCATTCTGATCCGTGGCCCCGTCGGGCCTCCGCCGCGGTCCGGCATCTGGAAAGCCAAGGTGCGCACCTCGAAGTTCGCTGTTGGTCTTCGGGACCCTGCGAGCGCCGGGCCCCCCACTATGCAACTTACTGATGCTTTACTCGGTTCCCGCTTCGGGGGCCGAACGAGGCAGGATTGTGACCATGTCCAACACCGCCTCCTCAGGCACCCCCATGGCGGCCGAGCCTCTCACCCGTGCCGTCCTCGAGATCGACGAGTACGTTTCGGGGCTCGGCTGGGATCAGCCCGCCCGGCTTTTCGCACTGGTCGACACCGTTCAACTGCGTTCCCAGGAACCTGGTCTCGCCAGCCGCCTCGGTCTGACCGAAGACGCCCCCGAGGGCACCCTCACCCCCATCGAGCAGGACGAACTCCCGGCGGGCAGCCCGCTGGACGAGTTCCTCGGCACCATCGCCTGGCCGGACGCGGTCGTCGGCTGCGCCCTGTCCGTGGAGCGGCTGATGCTGCCGCCGTCCGCGGAGGCGTCCGTACCGCAGGGACTCGACGAGCAGCGGCTGGCGAAGTGGGTCGCCGAGCATCCGGAGCGCCAGGAGGTCCGGATGACCGTCGCGGTGCTGCGCGGCGGGCAGCGCGAGTCGGCGCTGCGGCTGCGCGAGAAGGACTCGGCTACCGAGGTGCTCACCGGGTCCGACCTGGTGCCTGGGCTGGCGGAGGCACTGGCGGCGACGTTCTCGGAGTAGTCCGCCTGGGCCGGTGAGCCGACTCGGTGAGCTAGCTCTTCGTGCACTTCGGCAGGTCGGCGGTGTCGCCGCCGCGGATGTCCTTGAGGGCACTCATCGCGTCGTCGATGGTGTCGACCTTGACGAGGGTGAGTCCCTCGGGGACGTCACGGGCGGCGGCCGCGCAGTTGTCCTTGGGTGTCAGGAAGTACTGGGCGCCCTTGTCGCGGGCGCCGACCGTCTTCATTTCGATGCCGCCGATCGGACCGACCTTGCCGTCGTCGTCGATGGTGCCTGTGCCGGCCACGAACTTGCCGCCGGTGAGGTCGCCGGCGGTGAGCTTGTCGACGATGCCGAGGGCGAACATGAGGCCGGCGCTGGGACCGCCGACGTCGGCAAGCTTGATGTCGATGGTGAACGGGAACGTGTGGTCGGTGCCGGCCGAGATGCCGACGATCGCACGGTCCTCACCTTCGTCGTCGGACTTCTCGGTGGTGATCGTGATGTCCTTGGTGACCGTCGGTGTCCGCTTCTCCTTCTCGGCGGCCGCCTGCTCCTTGGCGGGCACGATCGTGAAGGCGACCGGCTCGCCGGGCTTGTGCTTGGTGACCAGCTTGGCGACGTCGTCGAACGCCTTGACCGTCGTACCGTCCACGGCCCTGATGACGTCACCGGCGTGGAGCTTGCCCTCGGCCGGGGAGTCCTTGAGGACCGACTGGACGATCACCCAGGACTTCACCGGGATGTTCAGTTCCTTGAGGGCGGCGACCTTGGCACTCTCCTGGGACTGGCTGAACTCCTCGGCGTTCTCCTGCGTCGACTGCTCCTCCGTCTTGCCGTCGGGGTAGAGCGTGTCGTGCGGGACCACCTTGTTGTCGTGCGCCAGCCAGCCGTACACGGCCTCGACGAGGTTCATCTTGTAGTCGGCGCTCGTGACCCGGACCGTCGTCATGTTGAGGTTCCCGGTCGCCGGGTACGTCTTGCGGCCGGAGATCTGGAGCACCGGCTCGCCCTCGTGCTCGCCGAGCGTGTTCACCGTCGGACCCGGTGACATCTCCGAATACGGCACTTCGATGAAGATTCCCGCGCAGAGGAGCGCGATCAGCATCAGGGTGGAGGCGAGCATCGTCGCGGTGCGGCGTGGCATGGAACGACAGTACGGGACCACCCTGTCAGCGCACCGTCGGGGCCGTCCGTCCGGGATCCGGAGGGCCGGTCAGGCGTCCGTGCGGGACTCCACCGACTTCTCGGTGGGTTTCTTCTCCATGGCTTCGCGGAAGCGCGTGTAGCCCGCGAGCTCGGTGCCGTCCCCGATGGTCTTGCGGTTCCGACCGACCCAACTGCCCCACAGTCCGGCACCGATCCCGGCGAAAAGCGGAATCAGCAACCAGGCGAGCGCCGCCATGTCGACCTCCCGACCCCATTGAGCGACCGCAACTGACTGATCAGCAGATTAACCATCCGCCTGCTCAACGCTCACGGCAGGGGTCGGGTTACGCAACCGGAACGGTGGCCGGGTGTGACCGGAGAGTCGGATGGGGGCCCTGAGGCCGGTCAACAGGCCCCGACCCACTCCTCCGTACCGTCGGAGAATTTCTGGTGCTTCCAGATCGGAACCTCGTGCTTCAGGTCGTCGATCAGCTTGCGGCAGGCCTCGAATGCCTCACCCCGGTGCGGGCAGGAAACTGCGACGACCACCGCGAGATCACCCACCCGCAGATCACCGACCCGGTGGACAGCGGCCAGGGCCCGCACCGGATACTCGGCAGCGACCTTCTCGGCGATCCGCCGCATCTCCGCCTCGGCAGTGGGATGGCACGAGTACCCCAGCGCGTCGACGTCCGCTCCCCCGTCGTGGTTGCGCACGGTCCCCACGAAGAGAGCGGTCCCTCCGGAGGCATCGTCGCCGACGGCACGGAAGACCTCGTCCAAGGAGAGAGCCGTTTCCCTGATCGCCAGCAGCTTGATGGGATCCTGAGCCGCCTGCTCACCAGGGTGGTCGTTCATGGGTGCCATGCCCCCATCGTGCCCCACCTCACCGACACCACGAAATAGCGTTTTCACCCGGCACGCGTGCGTGGAGCGTTGGAGCCTTCTACAGGACCGGGACTCAGAGCCAGGACTCAGGGCCGGGAGCAGGACCGGGGTCAGGAACTGGGCCCATGCGCGAGGCAGGCCCCCACCACCCAGCCCGTCCGGCGTTTGAGGACGAGGCCGTTCAGGCCGACAGGCGGGGTCTGGGGCGGAGCCCCAGGGATGGGACGGGTAGGGGCGGCGGGGGCGAACCCCTTGGACGCCAGCCACAACGCCCGGCCCTCAGATCCGCCGCCGAGCCTTCCGCGCCCGCCGCACCAACGCAGCCGTACCCAACAGAGCAACCGTCGCCCCCGCGGCACCCGCGGCGGTGGCATCCTTCCGCCCGAGCCTCCGCCCGGCAACGGTATGCCGCCCGGCGACCTCCTCCAGGAGCTGGGCGAGGACCTCCTCGTTGGTCCACTGCGGCCGCCACCCGGCATCGTGCAACCGGCTTCCGCTGACCACCCAGGGATACATCGTGTAGGCGAGGTCACCGGCCGGCGACGGAGTGAGCCCGATCCGGTGAAGCCGGGCAGCGGCGCCCAGGGCAACGGCCGAGGGCAGCTCCATCCGGCGGATCCCGCTGAGCTCCTCGACCTCCTCCTGCTCCAGCCACCCGTCACAGCCGACGGCCAGCTCCCCGTCGACCTTCTCCAGGACGGCGTACTCCAGAGCACTGCAGAGGTCCTCGACGTGACAGAACTGCCAGGCGGGCCGTGACCCGGCGACGACGAGCAGCCGGGGCGACTCGAAGTACCGGGTGAGGGCCGTGTCGGTGCCTCCGACAAGGATGGCGGGCCGTACGACGGTGACGTTGAGCCCGGGGTGCGCGCGCGGCGCCCGCCGGGCGAGCCGCTCGACCTCCAGGAGGTCCCCGACACCCGTGGCCTCCGCGGTGGCCCGCAGTTCGGCGTCTTCCGAGAGGGGCAGTTCGTTGTCCGGCAGCGCTCCGTAGACCATCGTCGAGGTGCACAGCACCACGCGGTGGACCCCGGCGGCGGCCGAGGCGGTGAGCACGGTCTGGGTGCCGCGCACGTTGTACGCGGTGCGCGCGGCCGAGTCGGTCTCCAGGTCCAGATCGAGCGCCAGATGCACCACGACGTCCACGCCGCGCAGCTTCTCGGCGATCGCCGGGTCTCGGACGTCCAGGATGTGCCACTGGGCGGCCGCGCACTCACCGCGCCGCTCGTCGATGGCGATGACCTGCTTGATCTCGTCGCTGGCGGCGAGCCGCTCGGTGAGCAGCGCGCCGATGCCTGCCGCGGCACCGGTGACCGCGACGACGGGGCCGCGTACGGCGGATGACTCGCCGGCGCGCAGCGCCGCCGTTGAGGGGCGGTGGTCGGGCGACGGGTGGGCTGACGGGTTTCGCGCTGCGCGAACCTGTGGATCTGGGGAACTCACCGGGCGTCTCCAGCGGTTGTCTTCAGTAAGAACGCGCATAACGCGTACGTACCAGGTGGCATCCATCCTGCCGCAGCCCAAGAGTCGGCGAAGCACCGAGGCCCGAACCGGCTGTGGTGTCTACGCTGGGTGGGGTGATGTAGGGCAGCCGCCGTCGGACCGAAACCGGCGGCCTTAACAGCCGAGGAATCCCGTGAGTGACACCCCATTCGGATTCGGCCTTCCGCCGGAGGAGCCGGAGAACGGCGACGAGGGCAAGAAGAAGGACCAGGAGAGCGGTGGTGGTCAGGGACCTGACAACCCGTTCGGTTTCGGGCTGCCCGGAGGACCGGGAGGCCCCGGTGGCGACAATCCGCTCGCTGCCATGTTCGGTTCCCTGAACCCCAACGACCTGGGCGCCGCGTTCCAGCAGCTGGGCCAGATGCTCTCGTACGAGGGCGGCCCGGTGAACTGGGACATGGCCAAGCAGATCGCCCGCCAGACGGTGTCCCAGGGCACCGGCGACGGCACGAAGGACTCGAGCATCGGCCCGGCCGAGCGTACGGCGGTCGAGGAGGCGGTGCGTCTGGCCGACCTGTGGCTGGACGACGCGACGTCTCTGCCGTCCGGCGCCGGTTCCGCGGTGGCGTGGAGCCGCGCGGAGTGGGTCGAGGCCACCCTGCCGGTGTGGAAGGAGCTCGTCGACCCGGTCGCCGAGCGTGTCGGCGCGGCCATGGGTGACGTTCTGCCCGAGGAGATGCAGGCCATGGCGGGCCCGCTCCTCGGGATGATGCGCTCCATGGGCGGCGCCATGTTCGGTACGCAGATCGGGCAGGCCGTCGGCGTGCTCGCGGGCGAGGTCGTCGGCTCGACCGACATCGGCCTGCCGCTCGGCCCGGCCGGCCGGGCCGCGTTGCTGCCGCTGAACATCGAGTCGTTCGGCAAGGACCTGGGCATCGCCCAGGAGGAGGTGCGGCTCTACCTCGCCCTGCGCGAGGCTGCCCACCAGCGGCTCTTCGCCCACGTGCCGTGGCTGCGCTCGCACCTGTTCGGTGCGGTCGAGGGGTACGCGCGCGGGATCAAGGTCGACACGGCGAAGCTGGAGGACGTGGTCGGCCAGTTCGACCCGCAGAACCCCGAGGAGCTGCAGCAGGCGCTCCAGCAGGGCATGTTCCAGCCGGAGGACACGCCGGAGCAGAAGGCCGCGCTGGCCCGTCTGGAGACGGCGCTCGCGCTCGTCGAGGGCTGGGTGGACGCGGTGGTGCACGCGGCCGCCAAGCCGCGCCTGTCGTCCGCCGACGCACTGCGTGAGACGCTGCGCCGGCGCCGTGCGACGGGCGGCCCGGCCGAGCAGACCTTCGCCACGCTGATCGGCCTGGAGCTGCGCCCGCGCCGCCTGCGGGACGCCTCGCGCCTGTGGGCCTCCCTCACGGACGCGCGCGGTGTCGACGGCCGCGACGGCCTGTGGGCGCACCCGGACATGCTGCCGACCGCCTCCGACCTGGACGATCCGGACGGCTTCGTGCACCGCGAGCAGCTGGACTTCTCCGAGCTCGACAAGATGCTCGGCGAGGCGGCGGACGGCTCCGCCGAGAAGCCGAACCTGAAGAAGGACGAGGACAAGGGCGACGACGACCAGTGAGCCTGTACGACGACGCCGTCCTGGTCCTGAAGGGCTACGAGGACCAGGAGGAGCTGCGCCAGGCGTATCTGGACCATCTGGAGGCCCATCCGGACGGAATATGGAAGGCCTGCACGGCCGGGCACATCACGGCGAGCGCTCTGGTCATCGATCCTGAGCACGGCAGGGTGCTGCTGACGCTCCACAAGAAGCTGCGGATGTGGCTCCAGATGGGTGGTCACTGTGAGCCGGAGGACGTCAGTCTGCAGGGCGCGGCGCTGCGTGAGGCCACAGAGGAGTCGGGCATCGCGGGACTGACGCTGCTCCACGGAGGGCCCGTACGACTCGACCGGCATCCGATCCCGCCGCCGTGCAACTGCCATTTCGACGTCCAGTACGCGGTCGTGGCCGCACCGGGAGCCGTTCAGGAGATCAGCGACGAATCGCTCGACCTGCGCTGGTTCGCGTACGACGAGGTGGCGGCGGTGGCCGACGCGTCGGTGGTACGGCTGCTGGAGGCAACACGCGCAAGGCTCTGAAGAAGTGGTAAGGGGCGGCCGCAGTGGCGACCGCCCCTTACACACGCGCACCTCCAGGGACGCGGGGCTGTGAAATTGTGCGGCTCCGCCGCGATGGGGGTCCCCCCGCTCGAGCGAAGTCGAGAGTGGGGGAGCGACCAGCCACGGACGGCGGCCCGCAGCTGTCGAACCGCCCTTCCCGCGGAGCGCCTAGCTCCAGGCGTTGCCCTGGTTCTGGCCGTGAGCGCCCTGCTGCCCCATGCCGTACTGGGCGCGCACACCCTGGCCGATCACAACGTTCTGCGGCGGCAGCATCTCGCTGGGCTGGACGAGCGCGTAGCCCTGGCCCATGAAGCTGAGCTCCCAGCCCTCACCGGTATTGCCACGCCGACGGAACACTCCGGAGGAGTGCGTCTGGGCCTGCATCTGTACACGCAGACTCGTCGACCAGGCGACGATGGCGTCGGCGTCGCAGTTGACGTACCGGTCCGGCGTGACCTGCATCATCAGGGGCATGCCCGACGTCATCAAGGCGACCTTGCCCCGCCCGGAGATGTTGAGCTGGTACTTGCCGGAGCCGGAGATGCCGTACTGGCTGTCCACGGCGATCACGTCGTGGTGCAGCGAGGAGTCCATCGCCAGGACGTAGCTGCTGTCCACGGTGAGGCCGTCCTGGTCCACATCGACCACATGGATGTGCTGGGCGAGGTTGGCCAGGTAGACAGTGCCCTGCCCGTGGCAGCGCATCAGGTCAAGACCCTCTCCGGTCTGTGCGCGCGAGCGCCGCTGACCGGAACTCTGGAACTCGGCGTCGAACTCCACAAGACCCTGGTAGGCGACCATGGTGCCCTTGCGGGCGAGCACGTCGTCGTGGCCCTCCAGGACGACGCGCAGCATCTGCTTGTTCTGCAGGCTGTAGCGCTCCTGGGACTGCTGGTCGTTGTAGGCGAAAAGCGGGCTCTGCATGATGTGTGTCCCTCCCCCTCAGCCCCGCGCCCGAAGGCGATCGGTACTGTCCTCGCTGGGCTGGACGACGACGATGCCCTGTCCGGAGAAGGCCATCTGGAACGCCTCCCCGCTGCCCCGCCCGATCAGCGACTGCGCCTTGAAGCTCCGCTTGCCCTTCACCTTCAGGTTCGGGGACCAGGCGACGAGCGCGTCCGGGTCGACGTACGTCTCGTCCTCACCGCCGCCGCAGTCGACGACGATGGGCTTGCCCCGGGAGGTCAGCGCGACCCAGCCCTGTCCGGAGATCTTGGTGTTCCACAGGCCCTGTCCGGCGAACTTCGCCAGTCCCTTGACGCGTTCGACACCCCACGTCAGGTGCGCGTCGAAGGCGAGCAGGTTGGTGGCGTTGACGGAGATCGCGTCCCCGTTGAGGTTGATGACGACGACGTTCGCGCCGTAGTCGGAGAGGTAGAGCAGGCCGTCTCCGGAGCACTTCATCAGGGGTGCGCCCTCACCGGTGGCCCAGTCGCGCGCGATCTGGCGCACGGCCGGCGGATTGGGCTCGTACTGGACGAAACCTTCGTAGGCGACCATCGACCCCACGCGCGCGAGGAGGTCGTTTCCGGTCTGCATGGCGACCTTGAGCATGTGGTTGCCGTGGTTCTCCATGCGTGCGGCAACGGGTGCCGGGGCGAAGCCCGCGAGTTGCTGGTTCATTGGACGGGCTCCCTCAGACCTCGTACGGCTGGACGACGATGAAATTGCCGGGCGCACCGCGGAATTGGAGGTTCACACTCTCCCCGGTGTCGCCCGGGTAGGCGTTCCGGCGCATCCGCACCTGGCTGGAAACGATCACCTGGGACGCGGCGGACCACGCGACAACGGCGTTGCAGTCCGCGAACGTCGTCGGCGTCACCGGCAGCACGACGGGCACACCGCGCGTCTTGACGACGATCGTGCCGGTCCCCTGGAACTGCATCGTGAACAGCGCGCCTCCGGGGATGCCGTGCCCTTCGACCCGGCGCACCTCGTACTGCAGCGTCTCATCGAAGGCGAGGACGTTCTCCGCGGACACACAGACCGCGTCGCCCTGCAGCTCGATGGGGTGCAGCATGGCGGAGTTGTCGGCGAGGAAGACCTGGCCACGGCCCGAACAGCGCATCAGCTGCATCTCCTGGCCGGTCGCGTTTCCCACGATCCGGCCGGAGAATCCGGCGCCCTTGTAGCTGAAGTCGACCTTGCCCTGGTAGAGCACCATGCTGCCCTGACGGGCCAGCACGGCCTGGTCGCCGCCCATGCCGAGATCGACACGGACCATCTTCTTGTTCTGCTGGGTCCACCGCTGCCCGGTGGGTGCCTCCTTGTACGGCTGCAGCGCCGCGGCGACACCAGCGCCGCCCGCGGGAGCGCCCTGAGGGGCTTCGTACGAAGCGGGCGCGCCCGGAGCGCCGGGCTGACCGGGCGCCTGCCCGAACGGCGGCTGTTGGCCGTAGCCCGGAGGCGCGGTCGGCTGACCGTAACCCGGCGGCGGGGCAGGCGCCTGGGGTGCCTGGGGCTGTCCGTAACCGGGCGGCAGGGGTGCCGTCTGGCCGGGAGTCTGGCCGTACGGAGGCTGCTGCCCCGGCTGCCCATAGGGCGCGGGAGCGGGCGCCGGAGGCGGTACGGGAGCTCCGCCGGGCGGAGTCATGGGCGCGACGATGGTCGGCGCGGCATGCACCGAAGGCGCGGGCGCCGGTGGTGGCGTGGCTCCCGGAGGCGGCGCGAAACCCTGGACGGGCTGCGGCGCCGGGGCTGCCGGTACATGCCCGGGTGCCGGGGCCGCGGGACCCGCCGGGGCCCCGAAGGCGGGCGGCGCGGCGGCCTGGGCGGGCGGAGCGAACGACGGGGCGGCGCCCTGCGGCTCAGGCGCGGCGGCGGGCTCCTCCTCGGCGACCTCACCGCCGAAGTTCTTCAGCAACGCGTCGAGTCCGCCGTCGAAACCCTGCCCGACCGCGGCGAACCGCCACACGTCCTTGAGATAGAAGTCGCCCAGCATCACGGCGCGTTCGGTGGAGAACTCGGCTCCGTCGAAGGAGTACCGGGCCACCTCCTCGCCGCCCGCGACGATGCGAATGTATCCCGGGGCGATCTGCGACAGCTGCCCGGCGCCGTCGAGCGTCGCCGTGAACGACAGCCTCTGGATCTGCGGCGGGATCTTGTCGAGCGTGACGCGGAAGGACTCCGTGTCACCCGCCTGCACGCCGAGAAGCTGAACGGACTCCTCGGGAGTCTTCGGCTGGTTGAAGAAGACGAAGTACCGGTCGTCCGAAAGCCGTTCATCGGCGTCCAGACCGAAACAGCTGATGTCGAAGGTCAGTCCGGGGCCGGCAATCTGCACACCTACGTACAAATCGGTGCCCGCGGTGAGGTCACTGATCTTGGCCTTGTGGCCGCGTTGGAATTCCCTGGCCATGCGTAATCGACCGTCCCCCATCCCGATACGAGTGCGTCGCGTCAGGCTAACGGCAAAATCCAGCCGCGGACGAAGCCGGTACAGACCCGGTACAGAATCACTGCTTCCAGCCGTCCCGGCGCAAGTCCGGGGGTCTCGGCATCAGGCCGACATCACTCGCCGCGCGCCGCGGGCAGGTGGGGCAGCCGGTCGGCGGCGACCACTCCTTCGAGATAGCCGCGGGCCCGCTCGGTGCGCGGATAGGCCTCCAGGAGCCGCCAGAAATCCGGCCCGTGGCCCGGCACGAGAAGATGCGCGAGTTCGTGGACGAGGACGTAGTCGACGACGTATTCGGGCATGCCCTGCAGCCGGTGCGAAAGGCGGATACTGCCCTCGGCCGGGGTGCACGAGCCCCAGCGCGTGTTCTGATTGGTGACCCAGCGGACCGAGGTGGGCCTGGCCCGGCCGTCGAAGTACAGATCGGAGAGCCGGGCGGCACGCTCGGACAGTTCCGCGTCGCCGAGCACCCTCTTGTTCTCCTGGGCGGCGAGCTTGTTGAGCATGACGCTCACCCAGCGCTGCTCCTCCGCCTCGGACATCCGGGCGGGAATGAGTACGACGGTGCGATCGCCTTCCCGGTACGCGGAGACCGTTCTGCGCCGGCGCGCGCTCCTGCGGACCTCGATCGCGCTCGCCCCCGAGCCGCTTGGCGGCTGGCTCGTCGTGCTGCGCTTTGGGTTTCCGGCGCGGTGCAGTGGGTCGGCGGGCACGCCCCGACGTTACCCGTTCTACATGGTGGAAGTCCCGCCTCCGGGACGCATCGATGCCGAACCGCACCCCGCGCGCTCAATTTGTACGACGAATATCCACTACCTGTGGACAACTTTCGGCACGGGACGGGCAATGCGGGCATGCTGACATTCGACCGGCGGAGCAGGACGGCCACCGCCGGCGCAACGGGGACGTACGGGGGTCGGTCATGCATCCGATGGTGAAACCCGCGCTGCGGCGCGGCTGGAGGGATCTCAACACCGTGCAGTTCGGGATGGCACCCGCACACGCGATGGTGCTCGGCCCGATGGACACGGCGACGGGCAGTTTCCTGACCTTGCTGGACGGAACACGCGGGCTTCCCCTCCTACGTGACGAGGGGCGCGGCATGGGCCTGCCCGACGGCCATGTCGACGGCCTGGTGGAGCGGCTGGCCCGGGCGGGACTGCTGGACGACGCGACGGGCGGCGGCCCGGCCGCCGACGCCCTGCGCGAAAAACCGGCGGTCCTGGACCGGCTGCGCCCCGACCTCGCCTCGCTCTCCCTGGTCGCCCCCGAACCGGGCGACGCGATGCGCCGCCTGACGGCCCGTCGCTCACTGCGCGTGCAGGTACGGGGCGCGGGCCGGGTCGGAGTGGTCCTGGCGACGGCGCTGGCGGGCGCCGGCGTGGGCCGCGTCGACGTGCAGGACGGCGGCTGTGTCGAACCGTGGGACGTGGCGCCGGGCGGACTGCCCGTCGAATCCATCGGCGAGCGCAGGGACGCGGCCGCCGGACGTGCGGTGCGCCGGGCGGCACCCGACCGACCGCCCGGGCACGGCGGTGCCCAGCCGACTTCCGGCGAAGGGGACCCGGGCCTGTCTCTGGTGATCATCGCGCCCCGGGACGGCCTGGCCGCCCACGCGCCCGATCCGACCGCGGCCGAGCCGCTGATCGACTCCGGGACCCCTCATCTGTACGCCGGAGTGGTAGAGGGCACAGGCGTCGTCGGCCCCCTGGTCCTGCCCGGCGACACGGCCTGCGCGGGCTGTCTGGACCTGGGGCGCACCGACCGTGACCCGGCCTGGCCGCGCCTGCTCGCCCAGTGGCGCTCCGGAAAGTCCCGCCACGTAGCGCCGTGCGATCTGACACTCTCGACCACGGTCGCCGGGCTGGCAGCGGGCCACGCGCTCGCTTTCCTGGACGGAGAGCTACCGTCGAGCGCGGGAGCTCGCTTGGAGGTCTCCGTGCCCGGTTTCGACTGGCACGCGCGTCCGGTCTGGCAGCATCCCGCATGCCCATGCGGGACCGCGGAGCATGCTAAAGGGGAGCAGACCTCGGACGACGAAAGGCCGCACGAGACAATGTCCGGGCAACAGCCGCGCGCGGCACGGCTGGCCGGTACTTGGAGGGCGCATGTCTGATCTTCCCCGGAAGGCGGTCACCCGAACCGCCAAGCTCGCCGCACTACCGCTCGGCTTCGCCGGGCGGGCGACCTGGGGACTCGGCAAACGAATCGGCGGCAAGTCCGCGGAGATCGTGGGCCGCGAGCTGCAACAGCGCACGGCGGAACAGCTGTTCAAGGTGCTCGGCGAACTCAAGGGCGGTGCGATGAAGTTCGGACAGGCCATGTCCGTCTTCGAATCGGCGCTGCCCGAAGAGGTCGCCGGACCGTACCGCGCGGCGCTGACGAAGCTCCAGGAGGCGGCCCCACCGATGCCGACGCGCACGGTGCACTCCGTACTCGAGGAACGGCTCGGCGAGGACTGGCACGACCTGTTCCTGGAGTTCGAGGACAAGCCCTCCGCGGCGGCGTCGATCGGACAGGTCCACCGGGCCGTGTGGCACGACGGCCGGGAGGTCGCGGTCAAGGTCCAGTACCCCGGGGCGGGCGAGGCACTGCTGTCCGATCTGAACCAGCTCAGCCGTTTTGCCCGCCTGCTGGGTCCGATGATGCCGGGCATGGACATCAAACCGCTCATCGCGGAGCTGCGCGACCGGGTGTCCGAGGAGCTCGACTACGCCCTGGAGGCACAGGCACAGCAGGCGCATGCGGAGGAGTTCGCGGACGACCCGGATGTGCTGGTGCCGGCCGTGGTCCACCAGCGCGAGCAGGTGCTCGTGACGGAGTGGATCGACGGAATACCGCTGTCAGAAGTGATCAACGACGGCACCCAGGAGCAGCGGGACCGAGCAGGCCAGCTCCTGGCCCGTTTCCTCTTCTCCGGCCCGTCCCGCACCGGCCTGCTGCACGCCGACCCGCACCCGGGCAATTTCCGCCTCCTGCCCGACGACCCGGAAGACCCCGACGGCAAGGGCGGCTGGCGTCTGGGCGTCCTGGACTTCGGCACGGTGGACCGCCTGCCGGGCGGCCTGCCGTCGACGATCGGCGACTCGCTCCGCATGACCCTCGACGGCGAGGCAGAGGCCGTCTACGACCTGCTCCGCGAGGAGGGCTTCGTCAAGGAGTCCATAGAGCTCGACCCGGACGCCGTCCTGGAATACCTGCTCCCCATCATCGAGCCGGCCCAGGTCGACGAGTTCACCTTCAGCCGGGGCTGGATGCGCAGCCAGGCCGCCCGAGTGGCCGACCCCCGCTCCCCCGCACACCAACTCGGCAAGCAGCTCAACCTCCCCCCGGCGTACCTCCTCATACACCGGGTGACGCTGAGCACGATCGGCGTGTTGTGCCAGCTGGGCGCGACGGTACGGCTGCGGGATGAACTCGAGGGCTGGCTTCCGGGCTTCCTGCCGGACGAGGAGGCGGTGTTGGAAGAGGAGGGGGGATCGGCGGCTGAGGCGTGAGTTTGGGGTGCCGTTTTTGAGGGGCGAGGGGAGGGGGGGCGGGGGGGGGAGGCCCCCAGGAGAGTCGGTAGTTCACCACCAAGCCGAGTCCAACCGCCCCTCGATCGCCCGCAGATTGGCCCGTGCGCAGTTCCCGCAGAAGTAGCGGCGGGCGCCGTTTTCCACGGAACAGGTCCAGGTGAGCGGGGGACTTTCTGATGTGACGCCGCAGCGGGCGCACACGATGGGCTGGGGCTCCGGGGTGGAGCCGGCGTTGTCACTGTCCCCGGGAAGACTCGTCACGCGGCGACCATAGCGCCGGGATCGGCGGATCCAGAGGCACAACGCACCGCGGGGGTCGGTCCGTTCGGACCGACCCCCGCGAACCGCGATTGTTTCTGTTGCCGTTGCGTCAACGGGCTTTACTGCATGACCGCCATGGCCAGGGCGCGGCGGGCGCGCAGTGACGCGCGCTCGGCGCGGCGCTGCATGCGGCGGGCCATCACCAGGCGCATCGCCTGGCGTTCCTGCTCGGCCTCATGGATCCGCTCGCGCATATGCGCACGAGCCATGGCTTCTGGGATGAGTTGCATCTCTCGGGTCCTGTTCTGGCGCGAGTCGTTCGCACTGGTGGTGGTGAAGTCTGGAATCGCGGAGCCGGCGGGCTCGTTCGTGGACGGCTTCATCGGGGCCTGTTTCTTGGGGTCGTGCGTCAGGGGGCGATCGATCGTTCCTGTGGTGTTCATGCCGCGACCGGGTTCTTGCGCGGGCGGCCACGCGGCCGCTTCCGGGCGACAACGACACCCTGGACGAAGAGCTCGCCGCCCCAGACGCCCCAGGGCTCACGCCGCTCCTTGGCGCCGGCGAGGCAGGCCTCGATCAGCGGGCAGGTGCGGCAGAGGGACTTGGCGTACTCGACATCGGCCGGCGACTCGGCGAAGAAGACCTCCGGGTCGTAGGAGCGGCAGGGGACGGGTACGCCGAGGTTCTCGATGGCGTCGTCGAGCGCGGTGAGCGCGGTGAGCGGGATCAAGGTGGAGTCCTCCGTGAGGCCGGGCGGGGGGATCGTTTCGGAAGGCGGTACGGACGGGGCGTGCGCTTCGAGTTGCACGGTTGGTCTTCCTCGTCTGGTCGTGCCGGCCGGTTGGCCGGTTGGCGGCTGGTACCGGGTTCTTTTCTTGTCCCGAGGCCCCTTCGCTCTGCCATCCCTGATCGGGGACAAACAGAAGGGCCGCGGATCCCGGGTGGGGTTCCGCGGCCCTGAAGGCGCCGGCCTGATCGTCGATCAGGCTGGATCACTCCAGGGGTCAGGCCCACGGAAGGCCCACATCGTGTGGTGCGTCTGCTTGGCGGCTCCGGCACCGGCGGCCGCAAAGGCATAGGCCTGCGCCTGTGCCTCTACTGCTTCCAGTGCCTTCATCGGTCGCTCATTGCGCTCACGGACGGGAAGGACCGCGAGAGACACGGAGGACGCCGGCCGGACAGCGGGAATGCCGGACAGACCGGTGCCCAGGTTCGAGAAGCCGAGCAGGCAGGTGGAGACGACCGAGCGATCGGTCATTTTGACGGTGCTGACGGAGCTGCTGTTGATGCTGATCACTGGAATCGCCTCCTCTCGGCGTCTCTGGGGACCGGGGTGAGCCGGTCCGACGGTTATTAAGTACAGCACGGAACCAGGGCCTTGGAGAAGGCCGCCGTTTCCGTGCTTTAGAACCTATGGGGATTGCTGGGGCATGCGCAAACTATTTTTTCGACGAGTTTGAATCAGTCCTGGTCTTCGTCCGTCTCAAGTTCCTGACCTGCGCAGATGGCGAGCACGTCGGGACCGTAGCGGCTGAGCTTGCGTGCGAGGACCCCTGGGATGTGGGCCAGTTCGGCCGGGCTGGACGGGACTGCCTCGGCGATGGCCATCAGCGTCTTGTCCGTGAAGACGCAGAAGTCCGGCTGACCGCTGCGTTCCGCTTGGACAGCTCGCCAGTCCCGGAGCCGCTCGTAGAGGCCCTCGTCCATGTCGGAGGGGCAGTCCTCGCAGCGCATCAGTTTCATCTCGCCTGCGTCGCTGAGGGTGCGGCCGCAGACCCGGCAGCGGGCCGGGGCGCGGTTCGCCCGTCGGGTGACGCCGGTGACGCTGCCCTGGGTGCCGCGTTCGATGCCGCCGGGGCCGGCCGTGCCGCCGCGGGTCGCGGTGGTGCCAGAGCCGGGGCGCAGGCCGTCGAGGAAGCGGCTGGGCCGCCGGTTGGGGCGGCCGCCGGGTGAGCGGGACAGCGCCCAGGAGACGGAGAGGTGTTCTCTGGCGCGGGTGACGCCGACGTAGAGGAGGCGGCGCTCCTCCTCGATCTGTTCGTCGGTCTTCGCGTAGCTGATCGGCATCATGCCTTCGGCGACGCCGACCAGGAAGACGGCGTCCCACTCCAGGCCTTTGGCGGAGTGGAGGGAGGCAAGGGTGACGCCTTGGACGGTCGGGGCGTGCTGGGCGCCGGCGCGTTCGTCGAGTTCGGCCACGAGGTCGCCGAGGGTGGCGTCGGGTTTGGCTGTGGCGAAGTCCTGAGCCAGGTGGGCGAGGGCGGCGAGGGACTCCCAGCGCTCTCTGACGGCTCCGGAGCCCGCCGGGGGTGCATGCGTCCAGCCGTCTCCCGAAAGGACGGCTCGTGCCTGCGAGGGCAGGTCGGGGGCGTCGTCGAGGAGGGAGTCGTTGCCTCCGAAGCGGGCGGCTCCGCGCAGGGCGTGGATGGCTCTCTTCACTTCGGGGCGGTCGAAGAAGCGCTCGGCTCCGCGCAGTTGGTAGGGCACTCCGGCGTCGGCGAGGGCCTGTTCGTAGATTTCGGACTGCGAGTTCGTACGGAAGAGGATGGCGATCTCGCTCGCGGCGATGCCTGAGGCGATGAGGTCGCGGATGCGGCGGGCGGCGCCTTCGGCCTCGGTGGGCTCGTCGGCGTACTCGGCGTAGGTGGGCTCGGGTCCTGGGGCACGTTGGGAGATCAGCTCCAGGCGGTGGTCGGCGGCGCGGCCTCGGGCCTGGGCGAGCAAGCCGTTGGCGAGGTGGACGACCTGGGGGGTGGAGCGGTAGTCGCGGACCAGTTTGACGACGGTGGCTCCGCGGTGACGGGTGCGGAAGTCGAGGAGGTGGTCTGGGGTTGCGCCGGTGAACGAGTAGATCGTCTGGCTGGCGTCGCCGACGACGCAGAGGCTGTCGCGCTCACCGAGCCAAAGTTCGAGGAGTCGCTGTTGGAGGGGGCTGACGTCCTGGTATTCGTCGACCACGAAGTGCTGGTACTGGGCGCGGACTGCTTCGGCGATGTCGTGCTGGTCCTGGAGGATGGCGACGGTCAGGAGCAGGACGTCTTCGAAGTCGATGACGGCGCGGTCGCGTTTGAGGTCCTCGTAGGCGGCGTACAGCTGGGCGATCTCGGCGCGGTTGCGGGTGGCTTCGCGGCCGGCCTTGGCCGCGGCGGCCGCGTAGTCGGCGGGGATGGTCTGGGTGACCTTGGACCACTCGATCTCGGCGGTGACGTCGCGCAGCTCACCTCGGTCGAGGCGGATGCGGCAGGCGGCCGCGGCGTCGGCGACGAGCTGGATCTTGCGGTCGACGATCCGGGGCAGACTGCCACCGACTGCTTTGGGCCAGAAGTACTGGAGCTGGCGCAGGGCGGCGGAGTGGAAGGTGCGGGCTTGGACTCCGGAGGCGCCGAGCTGGCGGAGGCGGCCGCGCATCTCGCCGGCGGCGCGGTTGGTGAAGGTGACGGCCAGCACGCTGGAGGGCTGGAGGATCCCGGCGCGTACCCCGTAGGCGATGCGGTGGGTGATGGCGCGGGTCTTGCCCGTGCCGGCTCCTGCCAGCACGCACACCGGGCCGTGCAGGGCGGTGGCGACCTCGCGCTGCTCGGGGTCGAGCCCTTCGAGTACCGCGTCGGCCGTGTCGGGGGCCTGCGGGAAGAGGGTGGAATGCGTTGCTGCTGTCACCCCGCCATGCTGCCAGGTCGGTGGAGACGGGTGCGCCGGTTGTCCACAGGGAGGCGGTTGCAGTCGTATTAATGCGGCAGGCGCTCGGCTCGGCACGGCGGACGCCGCGTCACGCCGGAGTCACTTCCGCTCTCTTCGCCGCCGGGTACCCGCGGCTCCCCCGGGCGCGTATGGGAATGGCGGCCCGGTCGCGTACGTTCCATCCACTGCGAAGACGCACTCCCAGCGGCGAAGGAGCACAAGAGACATGCCGGGCACTGTGACGATGTACAGCACCACGTGGTGTGGCTACTGCCGTCGGCTGAAGAGCCAGATGGACCGTGAGGGCATCACGTACAACGAGATCAACATCGAGCAGGACCCGGATTCCGCGGCTTTCGTGGAGAAGGCGAACGGCGGAAACCAGACAGTTCCCACCGTCCTCTTCCCGGACGGCTCGACGCTCACGAACCCTTCGCTGGCGCAGGTCAAGCAGAAGATCGGCGCGTAGCGGGTACGTGCCTCAGGCGGCTGTCCCCCGCGTCGGCAGGGGCTTGCCGTACCAGAGTTCGATCAGGCGGGCCGCAATCGAGATGCCGTACGGAGGCAGAACCTCCTCGGACTCGAAGGCGGCCCGCAGGTCTTCGCGGGAGAACCAGCGTGCCTCGTGGATTTCCTCGCCGTCGACGTTGATCTCCGCCGAGGTGGCGCGGGCCATGAAGCCGAGCATGAGGCTGGAGGGGAAGGGCCAGGGCTGGCTGGCCACGTATTCGACCTCGCCGACGGTGACTCCGGCTTCCTCGAAGACCTCGCGGCGGACCGACTGCTCGATGGATTCGCCGGGTTCGACGAAGCCCGCGAGGGTGGAGAAGCGGCCTTCGGGCCAGTGCACTTGGCGGCCGAGGAGGATGCGGTCCTCGTCGTCCGTCACGGCCATGATCACGGCGGGGTCGGTGCGCGGGTAGTGCTCGGCGCCGCATGCGGGGCAGCGGCGGATGTGACCGGCTGCGGCGATCACGGTGCGTTCGCCGCAGCGGGAGCAGAAGCGGTGCAGGCGCTGCCAGTTCTCCAGTGCGACCGCGTGCACCATGAGGGCCGTGTCGCGGGGCGACAGGAGCAGGCCTGCTTCGCGCAGGCCCGCCGCGCGCGCGGACTGGTCCATACGGCCGGGAAGTGCGTCCTTCTGGAGTGCGAAGTAGCTGACGCCGTCGTCGTCGGTGCCCAGGAAATAGCGGTGTGCTTCGGTGAGGGGGGCTTCGAAGGACGGGGTCATGACGAGTTCGGTGGTGCCGTCCGTCGTCTCGTCGATGAGGACCTGGCCGCCGGAGACCACGAAGGCGCGGGTGGTGGGGTGGCTCCACGCCGCTGCGAGCCAGGCCTCGTCGAGCCGGTGGTGGGCGGCCCGGTCGATGCCGCTGGGGGCGGTTAGTGAGATGGGACGGTCGGCGGTGTGATCGGTCCAGGTGGTCACGGGTGCTTCCAACTCCCCCGGTGGAACGGTTATTTCGGCGGGCGGTTCAGAGGGATGTACGGCGGGGTGTGTGCCGCGGGCCTTTTTCAGGGTGCATCTCGCCAGTTCTGGGCCAGATCGCCCCATAGGTAGGCCGCGGTTTCGGAGCCCTTGAGGAGCAGATCGATTTCGACCTTCTCGTTGGGGGCGTGCCAGCCGTCGGACGGGACCGAGATGCCGAGGAAGAGCACGGGTGCGGCGAGGACTTCCTCGAGGTCGGCCGCGGGCCCTGAACCGCCCACGCGGGTGAAGCGGATCTCCTGCTCGAAGGCGCGGCCCATGGCACGTACGACGGACTGCAGGGCCGGGTGGTCGAGGGGCGTCAGGCACGGGCGGGTGGCGGCGCCGAAGGTGATCTCGTGGCTGATTCCGGCGGGTAGCTGTTCGGCGGCCCAGACGCGAACGGCTTTCTCGATGTGGTCGGGGTCCTGTCCGGCGACGAGCCGGAAGGAGAGCTTCACCATCGCCGATGACGGGATGATCGTCTTGCTGCCGGGGCCCTGGTAGCCGCCGCCGATGCCGTTGACCTCGGCTGTGGGGCGGGCCCAGATGCGCTCGAGGGTGGTCTGTCCGGCCTCTCCGTAGGTGGCCGTCGACTTGGCGGTACGCAGCCACTGCTCCTCGTCGAAGGGCAGTTCGGCGAAGAGTTCGCGCTCGCGGTCGCTGAGTTCGGTGATGCCTTCGTAGAAGCCGGGGATGGCCACGCGCGCGTGCTCGTCGTGCAGGGCGGCGACGAGGCGGGCGGCCGCGGTGGCGGGGTTCGGTACGGCGCCGCCGAAGGCACCGGAGTGGATGTCCTGGTCGGGCCCGTACAACTCGATCTCGCACTCGGCGAGGCCGCGCATGCCTGTGCACACCGTGGGGGTGTCCTCGGACCACATGCTGGTGTCGGAGACGATCACGGCGTCGGCGGCCAGGCGTTCCCGCCGCGATTCGACGAGGGCGCGGAAGTGCGGGGAGCCGGATTCCTCCTCGCCCTCGATGAGCAGTTTCAAGTGGACGGCGGGTGCGGTACCGCCGGTCGCGGCGAGGTGGGCGCGGACTCCGAGTGTGTGAAAGAACACCTGGCCCTTGTCGTCGGCGGCCCCGCGCGCGTGGAGGCGGTTTCCGCGGACGACGGGCTCGAACGGGTCGGTGTCCCAGCCGTCCTCGCGGGCGGCGGGTTGTACGTCGTGGTGTCCGTAGACGAGGACCGTGGGTGCCTGTGGGTTGTCGGAGGGCCACTCGGCGAAGACTGCGGGGGCGCCGGCGGTCGCCCAGACCTCGGTGGTCGGGAAGCCGGTCTCCTGGAGTTTGGCGGCGAGCCAGTCGGCGCTGCGCCGTACGTCCGCGACGTGGTCGGGCTGCGCCGACACGGACGGGATGCGCAGCCACTCGGCGAGGTCGTCGAGGAAGGCGGCGCGGTGGTGCTCGATGTACGTGCGGACGGCGCTGTCCGGAGTCTTGCTCATGGCCACGAGCCTATCCGTCCACGCGAGCGTGCTGGTCCGGCGGTTCGTCAAGGGCCCCATCGGGCGGTTCTTCCAGCAGGAGCCGCTCCAGTGCGGCCCGGTCCGGCAGGGCTTCGGGGCGGTCGATCTCGCCGCTGCGCACGTACAGGAAGGCGGCCTGCACGGATTCCAGGGGCACGTGGTGCTGCTCGGCCCAGGCGAGCCGGTAGAGGGCGAGCTGGAGGGGGTCGGCGGTGCGGGTGCGGTTGGTCTTCCAGTCGACGATCTCGTACGTCGCCCCGTCACCGTCGCCTTCCTTGTAGACGGCGTCGATACGGCCGCGTACGACGCGTCCGGCGATCGCGAGCTGGAAGGGGGCTTCGACGCGGTACGGGGTGCGGTGGGCGTACGGGGTGAGTTCGAAGGCGTCCTTGAGGGCTTCGAGGTCGCGCTCGTCGGCGATGTCGGCTTCGCTGCCGGGCAGTTCCTCGGGCTCCAGCATCGGCAGCCGCAGTTCTTCGAAGCGGGCTTCGACCCAGGCGTGGAAGCGGGTGCCGCGGCGTGCTGCCGGCTGGGGCGGGCGCGGCATGGGGCGCGCGAGTTCCTGTGCGAAGGCGTCCGGGTCGGCGGCCAGGCGCAGTAGCTGGGACGCGGTCAGGGAGGCCGGCAGGGGTACGTCGGTGACGCTCGCGCGGGCGCGGAGGAGTTCTCCGGTGAGGGCGTCCAGGTCGCGGTCCCAGGAGGCGATGGTGCGGGCTTCCTCGGGGGTGGGGCGCTCCTCGGCAGCGGTTGGCAGGGGGTGCGGGCGGGCGTCTGGGGCGGGAGTGGGGTGCGGGACCTTCGGCCGGTTCGTGGTCCGCGGCTCCCAGTCGCCGGGGTCGGTGTCCGTGGAATCGGCTTTTCTGTGGGGCGCGACTTCGAAATCGGCCTCCCTGTAAGGGGGCTCGTCCGCGTACGGGGGCTCGTCCGCGTACGGGGGCTCGTCCGCGTACGGGGGCTCGTCCGCGAAGTCGCCGTCCCCGTAAGGGGGCTCGTCCTCCTCGGGCGGAGGTGGCCAGTCCGGATCGTCGTACGGGCCCGGGGCGTCGTGGGCTGAGGGGTGGGCCGTCTCGTGGGAGTGTCCGGACTCCAGGTGGGCCAGCACCGTCTGCGCGGCCGCGCGTCGGCGGGCCATCGCGGTGTCGTCGAGCGGGAGAGGCCAGGCGTGGTCGCCGGCGGCTTCGTGCAGCGCCGGGTTCTCCTCGTTCTCGTCGGGTTCGTCCGCCCAGGCCTCGATCTCGCCGTGTCCGGCCGCGCAGTGCTCGTACAGGGCCTGCAGGAAGTCGGAGGGACCGCGTGGCTTCTTCTGGGAGGGGCCCCACCAGTGGCCGGAGCCGAGCAGCAGGGAGCGGGGGCGGGTGAACGTGACGTAGCCGAGGCGGAGTTCCTCGGTGTGCTGGTGGTCCTTCATGGCCTCGTGGAAGGCCTTCATGTTCCGGGAGTCCCAGGCGTCGATGTCGGGCAGGGTGTCGGCGTCGCCGCGCAGTTCGTGTGGCAGGACCTTGCCCTGGGCGGTCCATTTTTCGCGGCCCTGGGTGCTGGGGAAGGTGCCGGTGACGAGGCCGGGGACCGCGACGACGTCCCACTCCAGGCCCTTGGATTTGTGCGCGGTGAGCACCTTGACGGTGTTCTCGCCGCCGGGCAGGGCGTTGTCGAGGCCCTTCTCGTACTGGGCCGCGGTGCGCAGGAAGCCGAGGAAGGCGAGGAGGCTGGCCTCGCCGTCGTTGGCGGCGAAGGACGCGGCGATGTCGAGGAAGTTGGAGAGGGTTTCGCGGCGGCGGGCGGCGAGGGCGTGCGGGGACGCGGAGAGCTCCACTTCCAGGCCGGTCGTGGCGAGGACCCGGTGCAGGACGTCCATCAGTGGGTCGGCGAGCGAGCGGCGCAGGTCGCGCAGTTCGGTGGCGAGTCGAGCGAACCGTACGCGCGCGTCGGCCGAGAAGGGCAGCCCGTCGTCGTCCCCGTCGCCTCCCAGTGGCGTCTCCAGGAACGTGTCGAGCGCGTCCGCGAGCGAGATCACCTCGGCCGGGTCGACTCCCTCGACGGCCGCGGCGAGCCGCCGGTCGGGGTCGTCGTCGGCCCCCACCCGCGCGTGCGACACGAGGAGCCTGGCTCGGCGTCCCAGGAGGGCGAGGTCGCGGGCGCCGATCCGCCAGCGCGGGCCGGTGAGCAGACGGACCAGCGAGGCGTTGGCGCCCGGATCCTGGAGGACCTCGCAGACGGCCACCAGGTCGGCGACCTCGGGCAGGTGCAGCAGTCCGGAGAGGCCGACGACCTCTACGGGGATGTCGCGGGCGACGAGCGCGCCCTGGATCTCGGCGAAGTCGGTCGCTGTGCGGCACAGGACGGCGATCTCGCCGGGCGCTTTTCCGGTGCGTACGAGGTGGGCGATGGAGTCGGCGAGCCAGTTCATCTCCTGGGCGTGGGTGCGCAGCAGGGCGCAGCGCACCATGCCGTCGCTCTCGGCGCCGGGGGCCGGACGGAGGGCCTCCACGCCCGCGTGCATGGCGCGCAGGGGCTCGGCGAGGCCGTTGGCGAGGTCGAGGAGGCGGCCGCCGCTGCGGCGGTTCTCGCTGAGCGCCTGGCGGGTCGCGGGGCGGCCGTCGGCGTGGGCGAAGTGCTCAGGGAAGTCGTCGAGGTTGGCCACGGAGGCGCCGCGCCAGCCGTAGATCGCCTGGCAGGGGTCGCCGACGGCGGTCACCGGGTGGCCCGTGCCGCCGCCGAACAGGCCCGCCAAGAGGATGCGTTGGGCCACCGAGGTGTCCTGGTACTCGTCGAGCAGGACCACCCAGAACTCGTCGCGCAGGATGCCGCCGACCTCGGGGCGGGTGCGGGCGAGGGTCGCTGAGAGGGCGATCTGGTCGCCGAAGTCGAGGAGGTCGCGCTCACGCTTTGCCGCCCTGTAGCGGCCCACCAGCTGGGCCAGTTCACGCCGGGCGGCGGCCGTCTCCGGGACCTTGCGCAGGTCGGCGTTGGTGAGCTTGGCGCTCTCCAGGTCGCGCAGCAGCCCGGCATCGTACGCGCGCAGTTCCTCGGGGCGTACGAGGTGTTCGGCGAGCTCGGAGTCGAGGGTGAGGAGATCGCTGACGAGGTCGGGGAAGGAGCGGGTGAGCGCCGGGTAGGGCCCCGGGGCCTCGCGCAGGACACGCGCGGCGAGCTGGTAGCGGGTCGCGTCGGCCAGGAGTCGCGCGGTGGGTTCGAGCCCGATGCGCAGCCCGTGGTCGGTGAGCAGGCGACCCGCGAAGGCGTGGTAGGTGGAGATGACCGGCTCGCCCGGCGGGTTGTCGGGGTCGATGACGTCCGGGTCGGTGACGCCGGCCTTGATCAGTGCCTTGCGGACACGCTCGGCGAGTTCGCCGGCGGCCTTGTTGGTGAAGGTGAGGCCGAGGACCTGTTCGGGGGCGACCTGTCCGGTGCCGACCAGCCACACCACGCGCGCGGCCATCACCGTGGTCTTGCCGGAGCCGGCTCCGGCCACGATCACCTGCGGGGCGGGCGGTGCGGTGATGCAGGCCGTCTGCTCCGGGGTGAATGGGATGCCGAGGAGCTCTTTGAGCTGCTCGGGATCGGTGATACGGGCTGGCACGTCAGAGAGGCTAGCCGCGCCCACTGACAGTCGGTGCAGTATCGGTGGCCGGGCCGGAAGATGAGCTGGTCAGCACGTGTGGTGCGGTACGTCACTTCCGGTATGGCTTGACGACGCGGCGCTCGTGGGGCGCGGGCCCGGCGCCCGGGGTCACTCGACGACGTGCCGTCCCTCGGGCCGCGCGCTGCAGGAGGCCTGGAACGAGCAGTGGGAGCAGTGCTGGCCGGTGGTCGGCGTGAACCGTTCGTCGAGGACCTTGCCCGCAGCGGTGGCGAGCAGGTCGCCGACCCACTCCCCCTCCAGTGGTGCTTGGGCCTGCACCTTGGGGAGGGTCTCGCCGCCGTCCTTCCTGGGGGCGCCCTGGCGCAGCTGGACGAGTTCGGCGCCTCCGGGGTCGGGGCGTTCGCCGTCGAAGACCTCGTCGACGGCACCCTCGCGGACGGCGAGCTGGTAGACGGCCAGCTGTGGGTGGTGGGCCACGTCTGCGGCGCTCGGCGTCTGTTTGCCGGTCTTGAAGTCGACTACGTAGGCGCGGCCTTCGGTGTCCGCCTCGACACGGTCCATGGAGCCGCGGATGCGTACTTCGTAGGAGCCCGCTTCGAGGGTGACGTCGAAGTCGTGCTCGCTGGCCACCGGGGTCCGTCCGGCGCGGGCGCCATTGGAATCGACATGCCACTTCAGGAAGCGTTCGAGCGCCACGCGCGCGTGTTCCTTCTCCTGCGCCGACTTCCAGGGCGCGTCGAAGGCGAGCGCGTTCCACACGGAGTCGAGGCGTTCCATGAGGACGGCGAGGTCGGCGGGGGTACGGCCGGAGGCGACCTCGTCGGCCAGGACGTGCACCACGTTGCCGAAGCCCTGGGCGGCTGTCGCGGGCGCGTCGGCCTTCACCTCGCGGCCGAGGAACCACTGCAGGGCGCACGTGTTGGCGAGCTGGTCGAGGGCGCTTCCGGAGAGCACTACGGGGTGGTCGCGGTCGCGCAGCGGCACCTTGCTCTCGGTCGGCTCGTACATGCCCCACCAGCGGTATGGGTGCGCGGACGGCACGAGTGGACGGCCGTCCTCGTCGCCGAGCGCGGCGAGCCTGGCCAGGCGGCGGGCCGCGGCCTCCCTGAGCGTTTCCGACACGCGTGGGTCGACCGTCGTGGCGCGCAGTTCGGCGACGAGCGCGGCGACGGACAGGGGGCGGCGGGGACGGCCCGTTATGTCCTTGGGCTCGACGCCGAGTTCGGTGAGGAACCGGGAGGGCTGGTCGCCGTCGGCGGCGGGGGCCTTCACAGCGGTGACGACGAGGCGCTCACGCGCGCGCGTGGCGGCCACGTAGAACAAACGGCGTTCTTCGGAGAGGAGCGCTCCAGGTGTGAGGGGTTCGGCGAGGCCGTCGCGTCCGATGCGGTCGGCCTCCAGGAGGGAGCCGCGGCGGCGCAGGTCCGGCCACAGACCTTCCTGGACGCCCGCGACGACGACGAGGCGCCACTCCAGGCCTTTGGAGCGGTGCGCGGTCATCATGCGTACGGCGTCGGGGCGTACGGCCCTGCGGGTGAGCGTGTCGGCGGCGATGTCCTCGGCCTCGATCTCCTCGAGGAAGTTGAGGGTGCCGCGGCCGCCGGTGCGCTCCTCCGCGCGGGCCGCGGTCGCGAACAGCGCGCACACGGCGTCGAGGTCACGGTCCGCGTTGCGCCCGGCCGCACCGCCCCGCCGGGCGGCCCGTTCCAGCCGCTGCGGCCACGGTGTGCCGTCCCACAGCTCCCAGAGCGCGTCCTCGGCCGTACCACCGCCCGCGAGGCGCTCGCGGGCCTTCCGCAGCAGGGCGCCGAGGCGCTGGGCTCCGCGCGCGTACGACGGGTCGTGGGCGACCAGCCGCTCCGGTTCGGCCAGTGCCCGCGCCAGCAACTCGTCGGAGGGCGGCGGCACAAGGTTGCCCGCGGCTCGCTCCTCCTCGCGCAGGGCGCGGCCCAGGCGGCGCAGATCGGCGGCGTCCATGCCTGCGAGCGGGGACGCGAGCAGCGTGAGCGCGGTCTCGGTGTCGAGCCAGGACTCTTCGGGGGCTGGTCCTTCTGGTGCAGGTTCTTCTGATGCAGGTTCTTCTGCGGTTTCTTCTGACCCGGTTTCTTCCGACCCGGGTGCCTCGACGAATCGGGGCTCCCCGGGGGACGCGGGTTCCTTGGGATATCCAGGTTCCTCCGCGGATGTGAGTTCCTCAGGGGATTGGGATTCCTCGCGGGATGCGCGTTCCCCGGAAGATTCGAGCTCTCCGGGTCCTTCGAGTTCTCCAGATCCTTCGGGTTCCCCGGTACCGGGCGCTTCCGGCCGGGGCCCGCTCGATCCGGTCCTCTCCTGTTCGGCGCCTTCGGATTCCGGCTCTTCGTGAGCAGCCCCTCCAGCGTGAGCAGCCGCTTCGGCCTCTTCGCCGGCAGCACCTTCAGGCTCCTCGACCGCACTCCCGCCGGTCTCCCCCAGCTCCGCCGAGGCCACCGCCTTGAGTGCCGTCAGCAGCGGCGCCACCGCCGGTTCATGGCGCAGTGGCACGTCGTCGCCGTCGATGTCCAGGGGGACGCCCGCCGCGGTGAGGGTGCGGCGGATCGTCGGGATGGTGCGGGAGCCGGCGCGCACCAGGACGGCCATGTCGCTCCAAGGGACACCGTCCTCCAGATGGGCGCGGCGCAGGATGTCCGCGATGTTGTCCAGCTCAGTGCCGGGGGTCGGGTACGTGTAGACCTCGACGCGTCCTCCGCCCCGGACCGGAGCCAGTTCCCTGTGGGCGCGTACTTTCTCCGCCGGGAGGCGGGTCAGGGGCATGCGCTGGGTCACCAGCCGGGTGGCCGCGAGCAGGCCGGCGCCCGAGCGGCGTGATGTCCTCAGGACCTCGACCGGCGCCGATGTGCCGTCCGCGCGCGGGAATGCCTCCGGGAACTCCAGGATGCCGTTCACATCGGCGCCCCGGAACGCGTAGATCGACTGGTCGGGGTCTCCGAAGGCGACGAGGGTGCGGCCGCCGCCCGCGAGCGCGTGCAGCAGCCGTACCTGCGCCGGATCGGTGTCCTGGTACTCGTCCACGAACACCGCGTCGTACTGCGCGGCGAGCCGTTCGGCCACCTCTGGGCGCCGGGCGAGCAGCACCGCGCGGTGTACCAGTTCCGCGTAGTCGAGCACTCCTTGCATGTCGAGAACGTCGAGGTACTCGGCAAGGAAGGCGGAGGCCGCGAGCCAGTCGGGGCGGCCGATGCGCCTCGCGAAGAGCCGCAGTGCCTCAGGGCCGAGGCCCAGTTCGCGGCTGCGGGCGAGGACGGCGCGGACCTCGTCGGCGAAGCCGCGTGTGGTCAGGCAGGCGCGCAGTTCGTCCGGCCAGCGCACATGGGCGAGACCGAGCCTCTCCAGGCTGGGCTGGCCCGAGAGCAGTTCCCGCACCGCCACGTCCTGTTCCGGGCCGGAGAGCAGCCGCAGCGGCTCCACGAACAGGTCGCTGTCCTGGTGGGCGCGGACCAGGGCGTAGCAGAAGGAGTGGAAGGTCGTCGCCTGGGGCGCGCGGGCCGCTCCTATGCGCAGCGCCATGCGGTCGCGCAGCTCCACGGCGGCCTTGCGGCTGAACGTGAGCACGAGGACGCGCTCCGGGTCCGCGCCGCGCGCGATCCGGGCGGCCACGGACTCGACGAGTGTGGTCGTCTTGCCGGTGCCAGGACCTGCGAGGACGAGCAGCGGGCCGGCCTTGTGGTCAACCACCGCGCGTTGCCCTGCGTCAAGCAGAGGGGGAGCCACCCGGACCGGCGGGGTACGCACCAGTCGGTAAGCGCCACGGGCCCCCTGCCGCCCCTGGGGGTGCGACAGGCGCCTGGTGGAAGAAGAGGAGCTCACGTGGTTCGCCGGTCCTGGTGGGTGTGCTGGTTGGCGGACTACCGCGTGTGGAGGGCGGTGGCCGCGGGATGAAGGGGATGCGTGCCGTCGACGCTACGCCGGTGGATGTGGTGGAAGCAGGGCTTCCTCTTGTTCCCTCTCGGCACACGCGTCTCCCGCATCACGAACGTACGGCATGTCACGGACGTGCCTCGTTTCCCCCGTACGGGCCATCGATCCCCCTTCCGGCGTTCCGATGGCGGAAGCTGTCAGGTGTGACCTTCCGCGCGTTCCCCGCCGTCCCACCGTGCCCGTCTCATGTCGACGCGCGGCAGATGGCCTTCGGCGGCCCTGCCGGCCTCCTTGAGGGGCGTGCCCTCCGCGCGGTATTGGTCCAGCGCCTCCAGTTCGTGGCCCGGGAGCAGCACGCCGTCCGCACGTATGACCCGCCACCAAGCAACGACTCCTCCGTAGAGGGCCATCACGCGGCCGACCTGTCGCGGCCCTCCTTCCTCCAGCCATTCGGCGACGTCTCCGTATGTCATGACGCGCCCGGGCGGAATCAGCTCGGCGACCTCGAGGACCCGC
Source organism: Streptomyces sp. 2A115 (assembly GCF_052245575.1). Taxonomy (NCBI): domain Bacteria; kingdom Bacillati; phylum Actinomycetota; class Actinomycetes; order Kitasatosporales; family Streptomycetaceae; genus Streptomyces; species Streptomyces sp. 2A115. The sequence continues at coordinate 33,642 of NZ_JBQQCG010000092.1, forward strand.
TCCGCGTACTCCGGCAGGGCGTCCGCCGGAAGGCTCTGCTCGCTCATCCGCCCCATCCTGCCCCACCCCACCGACAATGGGACGGGGCGGCGACCGTGCGTATACCTCGCCCCGAAGCAGCGCTTGGGGCAGACTATGCGCCCCCGCATTGCACCCTGATGCCCCCCTGTGTCGGCGGGGCATGCCACCATCGTGCGGGCGGTTACTGGTGATACGAGATCAAGAAGAGACGATGAAACAGCAGGGTGTGCACCCCGAAGACGCGGAGGGCACCTCTGAGGTTTCGTCGCGCCCGGACACCGGCGACGACTCGGACGCGCGCCCCCCGGACCTGACCAAGAGGAAGACGGACACCAGCGAGGAGAGTGCCGTCGAGGAGACCGATCGCGCCGCCGGCGACGCCTACTCCGAAGAGGTCGAGGGCGACGAACCGCTGCTCCCCGCGCGCGTGCACCGCCCTTCGGACCTGATGCGCCTCGTGGTGGGCGTCCTCGCGATCGTCGTGCTGCTGTCGATCGCCGCGTTCGCGCACGGCACGACGTCAGGGCTGGCGCAGGACATCAACAAGGGCACCGACGAGGCGCCCGACCTGCTGATCAAGGTCGCGGGACTCGCGTCGAGCATCGCGATCCTCCTGGTGCCTGTCGCCTTCGCGATCGAGCGGCTGATCAAGCGGGACGGGCTGCGGATCGCCGACGGCGTCCTGGCCGCGGTCCTCGCGCACGGAGTGACGCTCGCCACCGACCTGTGGGTCGCCAAGACGGCCCCGGACTCGATCCAGAAGGCACTCACGCAGCCCTCGCCGGGCGACATCCACGCCCTCACCGACCCGGTGCACGGCTATCTCGCTCCGGTCATCGCATACATGACGGCTGTCGGCATGTCGCGGCGGCCACGCTGGCGCGCGGTGCTGTGGGTGGTGCTGCTGCTCGACGCCTTCTCCATGCTGGTCACCGGCTACACAACCCCGTTCTCGATCATCCTGACGGTGCTGATCGGCTGGAGCGTGGCGTACGGGACGCTGTACGCGGTCGGCTCGCCGAACGTGCAGCCCACGGGGCGGACCCTGATGGCGGGCCTGCGGCACGTCGGTTTCCGACCGGTGAGCGCGGCCCGCGAGGAGACACCGGAGGTAGCGGAATACGGCGACCGCGGACGTCGGTACTTCGTGTCGCTGGAGGACGGCCCGCCGCTGGACGTCACGGTGGTCGACCGCGAGCAGCAGGCGCAGGGCTTCTTCTACCGTGCGTGGCGCCGTCTGACGCTGCGCGGCATCACAACGCGCCGCAGCCTCCAGTCACTGCGCCAAGCCCTGGAGCAGGAGGCGCTCCTCGCGTACGCGGCCATCGCGGCCGGGGCCAACGCGCCCAAGCTGATCGCGACCTCCGAGCTCGGCCCGGACGCAGTGATGCTCGTCTACCAGCACATCGGAGGGCGCACGCTCGACTCGCTGGCGGACGAGGACATCACCGACGATCTGCTGCGCGACACGTGGCGCCAGGTGCAGGCGCTGCAGTCGAGGCGCATCGCGCACCGCCGGCTCGCGGGCGACGCGATCCTGGTGGATCGTTCCGGCACGGTGATCCTCACGGATCTGCGCAACGGTGAGATCGCGGCCGGTGAACTGCTGCTGCGCATGGACGTCGCCCAGTTGGTGACAACGCTCGGCCTGCGGGTCGGCGCGGAGCGCGCGGTGGCGTCGGCGGTCGGAGTACTCGGCCCCGACACGGTCGCCGACTGTCTGCCGATGCTGCAGCCCATCGCGCTGACGCGCTCCCACCGCGCGACGCTGCGGAAACTCGCCAGGGAGCGGTCACAGCGCGAGCGCGAGGCGGTTCTGGAGGCCTCGCGGCATGCCAAGCTGGCCCGCGCCGAGGAGCACGAGGACACGTCCGAGAACACCAGGCCCGTCCTTGAGAAGCCCGCCAAGAAGGCCGTACGCGCCGAAATGCGGGCCGAGAAGCGCGCCATCGACGAGGCGCTGGAGGAAGCACGCGAGGAGGATCTGCTCACTCAGATCCGCCACCAGGTGCTGCGGATCAGGCCACAGGCGCCGGTCGAGCCGGCCCGCCTGGAACGCATCAGGCCGCGCACACTGATCAGTTTCATCGCCGGCGCGTTCGGCGCGTACTTCCTGCTGTCGCAGCTCACACACATCGAGTTCGGCACGCTCTTCGACGAGGCCGAGTGGGGCTGGGTCGCCGCGGCCGCGCTCTTCTCCACGCTGAGCTACTTCGCGGCGGCCATGAGTCTGCTGGGTTTCGTGCCCGAGCGAGTGCCGTTCATGCGGGCCGTGGCGGCACAGGTCGCCGGGTCCTTCGTGAAGATCGTGGCGCCCGCGGCGGTGGGCGGTGTCGCCCTCAACACGCGCTTCCTCCAGCGCGCGGGAGTGCGGCCGGGGCTCGCGGTGGCGAGTGTCGGCGCGTCGCAGCTGTTCGGGCTCGGCTGCCACATCCTGATGCTGCTGTCCTTCGGCTACCTCACCGGCACCGAGAAGACACCCTCCTTGTCGCCGTCCAGGACGGTCATCGCGGGTCTGCTGACCGTCGCGGTGCTCGTCCTCGTGGTGACCTCGGTGCCGTTCCTGCGGAAATTCGTCGTCACGCGCGTGCGATCGCTTTTCGCGGGTGTCGTACCGCGCATGCTCGACGTGCTGCAGCGGCCGCAGAAGCTCATGACGGGCATCGGCGGCATGCTCCTGCTGACAGCCTGCTTCGTGATGTGCCTGGATGCGTCGATCCGGGCGTTCGGCAGCGACGACATGCCCACGATCAGCATCGCCAGCGTCGCCGTGGTCTTCCTCGCCGGGAACGCGCTGGGCTCGGCGGCTCCGACACCCGGCGGCGTGGGCGCGGTCGAGGCCACCCTCTTCGCCGGTCTGGTCGCCGTCGGGCTCCCCAGCGAGGTCGCGGCGCCCTCGGTGCTCCTCTACCGGCTCCTCACGCTGTGGCTTCCCGTCCTGCCGGGCTGGCTGTTCTTCAACCACCTGACACGCAAGGGCGCGCTCTAGCCGTACGTCCTCCGCCACCGACCTACGACCCACGCAAAACGGTCCAACAGCCCACGCGAAAACGGGCTCCACGCGCGCGTGCCACCTGCCGCGCCCAGGAGCGTCGGCCTCCGGCCCATGAAACGCGCGTCTGCATACGCGGGGTTCTCACCCGCACGGCCCGCGCCCCGAGCGCCCCGTCCTGGACGACGCCAGGATGGAATCATGCCGAATCCTTCCCCGCTGCGCGCCGCTGCCCTGACCGCCACCGCCGTTCTGCTGGCCGCGGCCCTCGCCGGATGCGGCGGCGACGGCGACTCCGAGGACGAGGACCTGGCAGCGCAGAAGCTGAGCTGGAAAGACTGCCCGGAGCCGTCCGACTCGCAGGGCGGCGGAGGCGCCCCGTCGCCCCTGCCGAACGGCGACACATGGAAGTGCGCGACCCTGAAGGTGCCCCTCGACTGGGACAAGCCCAAGGGAGACACGATCGGGCTCGCACTGATCCGGGCGCAAGCGAGCGGCACCAAGGACCAGCGCATCGGCTCGCTGGTCTTCAACTTCGGCGGCCCGGGCGGCTCGGGCGTAACGACGCTCCCCGCGTTCGGCCAGGACTACGCGCAACTGCGCACCCGCTACGACCTGGTCAGCTTCGACCCGCGCGGCGTCGGCCGCAGCGCGGGCGTGAAGTGCGAGAACGACGAACAACTCGACGAGTACTTCCAGCAGGACGCCACCCCCGACGACGCGGCCGAGCAAAAGCAACTCCTGGACAGTACGAGGGACTTCAACTCGGCCTGCGAGAAGAACTCCGGGAAGACCCTCCCGTACGTACGCACCACCGACGCGGCCCGCGACATCGAACTGATGCGCCAGGTCCTCGGCGACGACAAGCTGCACTACTTCGGCATCTCGTACGGCACCGAACTGGGCGGCGTGTACGCCCACTTGTTCCCCAAGAAGGTGGGGCGGGCCGTCTTCGACGCGGTCGTGGACCCGACGCAGAACCCGGAACAGGGGTCGCTCGGACAGGCCAGGGGCTTCCAGCTCGCGCTCGACAACTTCGCCGAGGACTGCACCTCGAAGGATGAGGACTGCCCGCTCGGCGAGAGCGCGCAGGACGTCAAGGACCGGATCGCCAAGCTGCTCAAGGACCTCGACAGCAAGCCGATCCCGGGCGTCTTCCCGCGTCAGCTGACCCAGACCTACGCCACCAGCGGCATCGTGCAGGCGCTGTACTCCCAGGATTTCTGGGAGTACCTCACCGAGGGCCTCCAGCGGGCGTACGAGGGTGACGGCAGGGTCCTGATGCTGCTGGCCGACTCCATGAACGGGCGCGACCAGGACGGCGAGTACAGCAACATCAGCGCCGCCAACGTCGCCATCAACTGCGCCGACGAGAAGCAGCGGTACACCACCGCCGACGTGCTGGTGAGGCTTCCCGAGTTCCGCGAGGCGTCTCCCCTGTTCGGCGACTACCTGGCGTGGGGTCTGGTCGGCTGCACCGACTGGGCCGTGCCGGGCGCCGCCGACCACCCGGATGTCAGCGCACCCGGCTCGGCGCCGGTCCTCGTGGTCGGCAACACCGGCGATCCGGCGACGCCCTACGAGGGCGCCCGCAAGATGGTGGAGTCGCTGGGCAAGGGCGTCGGCGTCGAGCTGGCGTACAGGGGACAGGGACATGGTGCGTACAACAGCGGGAACAAGTGCGTGCGCGACGCGGTGAACGGCTATCTGCTCGACGGCAAGGTCCCCATGACCCGCACCGTGTGCGCATAAAATGCGCGGCTCTTCGATAAAACTGGAGGTCAGAGCGTTATCCACAGGCCTCCGCGCCGCCTACGACCGTCCGCCTACTATGGCCTGACAGTCATCCGCGACATCCGGCGGACGACGTTGCGAGGGGGGAAGTGCTCATGGCGCGTTTCGCACGGTGGACGGCTCTGGCCGCCACCGCGCTGCTGGTGGCCGGCTGCAGCGGCAGCTCGTCCGGGAGCAGTGAGGACGAGAGCAGGGACAACGACAAGGCCCCGGCCGCGTCGCCGTCCGACACGACACCGGGACTGCCCGCCTCGCTCACCTCGCAGAAGCTCGACTGGAACCGCTGCAAAGCCACATCGGACGGCCCCGAGCCGGGCGGCGACTGGCAGTGCGCCACGCTCAAGGTGCCGCTGGACTGGGCGAAGCCGACGGGCGAGACGATCGACATAGCGCTGATACGCGGCAAATCCACCGGCGAGGGCTCACGCATCGGCTCGCTCCTCTTCAACTTCGGCGGACCGGGCGGCTCAGGCATCTCCGGAATGCCGTCGTACGCCGACCTGGCCTCCGAACTGCGCGGCCGATATGACCTGGTGAGCTTCGACCCGCGCGGAGTCGCCGCCAGCGGGGGTGTGCGCTGCCGCAGCGACAAGGAGATCCAGGCCGCCGAGTCGGTCGACGGAACACCGGACGACGCCACCGAGGAGACCACGTTCCTGAAGGACGCCGACGACTTCGGCGAGGGCTGCGCGAAGTCGGCCGGCAAGCTGATGGCGCATGTCTCCACGACTGACACAGCTCGCGACATGGACCTGATGCGCCAGGTGCTGGGCGACAAGAAGATGCACTATTTCGGCATCTCGTACGGCACCGAACTGGGCGGCGTATACGCCCACTTGTTCCCTCAGAACGTGGGCCGCCTGGTGCTCGACGCGGTCGTCGACCCGAGCGCCGACACGGTGGGCCACGCCAAGAACCAGACCCGCGGCTTCCAGCGCGCGTTGGACAACTACCTCAAGTCCACGGGACAGGACCCGGACGAGGGTTCCCAGAAGATCGCGGACCTGCTGAAGAAGATAGACGCCGAGCCGCTGCCGACGTCGAGCGGCCGCGAGCTCACGCAGACGCTGGCGCTCACCGGCATCGTCCTGCCGCTGTACAGCGAGCAGGGTTGGCCCACCCTCACCAGCGCACTGGACGCGGCCGAAGCGGGCGACGGTTCGGAGCTGCTCACGCTGGCCGACGGTTACAACGAGCGGGACGCGTCGGGACACTACGGCACGACGACGCATTCGCAGCGGGTCATATCGTGCTTGGACGACAAGGCGCGGCCGACGCCCGAGGACGCGAAGGAACTGCTGCCCGAGTTCCGGAAGATATCGCCCGTCTTCGGCGAGTTCATGGGCTGGGACACGGCCGGCTGGTGCCACGACTGGCCGGTGCCCGGTCAGCACGAGTCACCGGAGGTGACCGCGCCCGGGGCCGAGCCCGTCCTGGTGGTGGGCAACACCGGCGACCCGGCGACGCCGTACGAGGGCGCCCGCAAGATGGCGGACGAGCTGGGCAAGGACGTCGGTGTGGAGCTCACCTGGAAGGGCGAGGGGCATGGGGCGTACGGCAGCGGGAGTTCCTGTGTCGACGACACGGTGAACGCGTACCTGCTGGACGGGAAGGTGCCGGACGACGGCAAGGTCTGCGAGTCGTAGCCCGGGCGGAGGGCCGACGGCCCCTGCCCGCCCGCGCCGCGTGGGCAGCGAAAACCAGCGTGGCCCGAGCAGCGGAAAGGGGCCCGGCACACTCGGTGCCGAGCCCCTGCCCACAAGGCATACGCCTAGTACACCGGCTTCTCCGGCTCGATCTGGTTGACCCAGCCGATCACGCCGCCGCCCACGTGCACGGCGTCCGCGAAACCGGCCGACTTGAGGACGGCGAGGACCTCCGCGCTGCGGACACCCGTCTTGCAGTGCAGGACGATCTTCTTGTCCTGCGGGAGGGTCTCCAGGGCGGTGCCCATGAGGAACTCGTTCTTCGGGATCAGCTTGGCGCCGGGGATCGAGACGATCTCGTACTCGTTGATCTCACGGACGTCGATGATCTCGATGTTCTCACCGTCGTCGATCCACTCCTTGAGCTGCTTGGGAGTGATCGTCGAGCCGGCGGCCGCCTCCTGGGCCTCCTCGGAGACGACGCCGCAGAAGGCCTCGTAGTCGATGAGCTCGGTGACGGTGGGGTTCTCGCCGCAGACCGCGCAGTTGGGGTCCTTGCGGACCTTGACCTGGCGGTACTGCATCTCCAGGGCGTCGTAGATCATCAGGCGGCCGACGAGCGGCTCGCCGATGCCCGCGAGGAGCTTGATGGCCTCGTTGACCTGGATGGAGCCGATGGACGCGCAGAGCACGCCCAGCACGCCGCCCTCGGCGCAGGAGGGGACCATGCCCGGCGGCGGGGGCTCCGGGTAGAGGCAGCGGTAGCAGGGGCCGTGCTCGGACCAGAAGACGGAGGCCTGACCATCGAAGCGGTAGATCGAGCCCCAGACGTACGGCTTGTTGAGGAGCACGCACGCGTCGTTGACCAGGTAGCGGGTCGCGAAGTTGTCCGTGCCGTCGACGATCAGGTCGTACTGGCTGAAGATGTCCATCACGTTCTCGGCTTCGAGCCGCTCTTCGTGAAGGATCACGTTCACGTACGGGTTGATGCCGAGCACGCTGTCACGGGCCGACTGGGCCTTGGAGCGGCCGATGTCCGCCTGGCTGTGGATGATCTGGCGCTGCAGGTTGGACTCGTCGACCTCGTCGAACTCCACGATGCCGAGCGTGCCCACGCCCGCGGCGGCCAGGTACATCAGCGCCGGCGATCCGAGTCCGCCGGCGCCCACAGCGAGCACCTTGGCGTTCTTCAGCCGCTTCTGCCCGTCCATGCCCACGTCGGGGATGATCAGGTGGCGGGAGTACCTGCGGACCTCGTCTACGGTGAGCTCAGCAGCTGGCTCGACCAGGGGTGGCAGCGACACGGGGACTCCGTTGGTCGGTCAATCACTACGGTTGTTCTTGCCGTAACACTGCCATGCCCCTCTTCATTCCGAGACACCTGTTCCGACCCGCGAGACGATTTCGTCCCAGTAGCCGGGCATGGTCACCCAAGGATCGGTCGAACCGCCACGGTCCGTGTGGTCGGTGAAGTAGATCGTCGAGGCTCCCTGCCAGCGAGCGATGCGCAGCGCTTCGTCGAGATGGCGGTGGGGCAGGCCGTGCACCAAGTGGCAGAACCGCTCGGGCGGATGCTCGGCGGTCCACTCCGCCACCTGCGACCAGCGGTAATCGCTCCAGGGCCCGGCGAACGTCACCAACTGGTCGGCGGTGTCGGCATATCCGGGATACGGGTGGGTGCCGTGGCCGAGGACGAGGTGGCCGCCGCCGAGGAGCGCGCGCAGGGTCGCGACCGTACGCCGCACCTCGGGGAGTGCTGTCCGCTCCGTGGGACAGCGGTCCAGAAGGAAGCCGTCGACCTCGTACCAGTCGAGATAGCGGTGCGCGTCGGAGACGAGTTCACCGAAGGCGCGTGCGCCGTACGTCACATCCAGGTGGCCGAGTACGCGGACGCCCGCGTTGCGCAGGCGTCCGGTCGCCTCCAGGCAGTGGGGGTCGGGGCGCGTGCCGGGACCGTCGGCGACGTTCAGGACGACCCAGTGCAAGGGGGTTCCGGGGCGGGTGAGTTCGCCCCACTCCGTGGGCGCGACGAGGGGGTGCGCATAGCCGGGGATGCCGAAGCCGAGCCCCAGGTCCGTGCTCGCGGTTCCCGCTGAGGCGCTGGTCAGATACGGCATGCCGCCTCCATCCAGATGTCGGCGAGGGATTCTTCGAGGTTGATCCGGGGCCGCCAGCCGAGCCGGTCACGTGCGGTGCGCACGTCGGCCTGCTGCCAGCTGCCGCAGCCGTCCGGGTAGGGGTACGCGGCCGGGGCCGTGTGCTCTGGTTCGGAGCGGGGGTGGCCGATGGATGGCCTGATCGCGCCGGGCGGGCCGTCCAGTTCGTGGAGTGCGCCGCCGTAGCCGGCCACGCGCGCGAGGACGGCGGCGGCGTCGCGGAGGCGTACGGCACGACCGGATCCGATGTTGATGACGCCCTGAGCGGCGGAGAGGGAGGCGGCGTGGACGGCACGGGCGACATCGCGTACGTCGATGAAGTCGCGTTGGACGGCGAGGCCGCCGAGTTTGAGTTCGCCGTCGCCGGACTGCATGGCGCGGCGCATGGCTTCGGCGAGGCGGCCGAGCGGAGAGCCTGCCGGGGTGCCGGGTCCGGCGGGCGAGAACACCCGCAGGACGACGGCGTCCAGGCCGGACCCGAGGACCAGTTCGGTCGCGGCGAGTTTGCTGACGCCGTACGGGCCGCCGGGGCGCGGCACGGCGTCCTCGGCCGTGGAGGAGCCGGGCTGGCTGGGGCCGTACTCGGCGCCGCAGCCGATCTGCACGAGGCGGGCCCCGCAGCCGCTGCGGCGCAGGGCCTCGCAGACGGTGGCGACGGCGACGGTGTTGTGCCGGGTCAGTTCGCGGGCACCGCCGCGGGTGGTGCCGGCGCAGTTGACGACGACGCCGGGGTGCACCGCGTCCAGGAAGCGGGTGAGCGCGCCCGGGCTGCCGCTGGCGAGGTCGAAGCGGACGTCCGCGTCGTCACCCCGGCCGAGCGCCGTGAGCTGCACGGCCGGATCGGCGAGGAGGCGGTCGGCGACGAACCGGCCCAGGTATCCGTTGGCTCCGATCAGCAGCACCCTCATCGGGCGGCTCCCGGGGCGGACTCTCCGATGCGGAGGGTGATCATCTGGCGTTCTCCTTCAGGGTGTTGCCTTGGGTCGTGCGGAAGGCCCGCGGTGTCGGCCCCGCGGGTAGGGGCGCGCTCGGCACGGACGCCGGGCGCCGGGGGCGATTCACGGCGTGTCGCCGTGTGTCGCGTGGGCCGAGGCCCGGGTGAGGGTCCTGGTCGCGTGGATCAGGAGGACGAGCGCCGCGCCCCCGCACACGAGAGCCGGGACGGCGCCCGGCCCCCAACGGTCGGCGAGGCTCTCGACGGGCAGGGCCAGGTCCGAGAGGCCGGGCAGGCGGCCCGCGAAGACGCTCGCCAGGGCCGCCGTCTCGACCGTGCCCGCGGCGGCGAGGATGACGGCGGGGGCGCGCGTGAAGCCGTGCACGGTGAGAAGCCGGGCGAGCAGCAGGAGCGCGCCGAGGGCGCCGGCTCCGGCGTACGCGGCGGGCTCACCCAGTACCGCCCCGCACAGCGCGAGGAGCCCGCCCAGGGCGCAGAGGAACAGTCCGAACACGCCCAGGAGCAAGGGTTTTACGGAGGCGGCGAACTCCTCCAGGCCGCGGCTGAGAGCGAGTTTGCGTCGGGCTCGTACGGCGAGGAGGTGGGCGCACCAGGCCGCCGGGGCGCAGGCCAGGGTGAGGGCCAGGACGGCGGCGAGGGAGATCGGCCAGGGGCTGTCGAGGCCCCCGGTGGGCGGTCCGTCGGGGCCGCCCTCGATGCCCGCGGTGAGCAGGCCGTCGCCGAGGAGTGCGTAGGCGAGGAGCCAGCAGATCCACGTCCGTGTGGACGTTGTCGTCTGCCACGCGCGTGTGGCGTGCAGCGGGCCGCGGCGGAGGGCCGCGCGCAGGCCCAGGGCAACGGCGAGTACGCCCGCGACGGTCACCGCGAGGCGCGGCCGTCCCTCGGTGAGCCGCAGCCCGGTCACGGCTGCCGCGCAGAGCGTGCCCGGCAACAGGGCGAGCACGGCCCAGCCGGCGCGGGCCCCGGGTGTGTCGGGCGCCTCCGGTCGCGGTGCCGAATCGGCGTCGCGGGGCACACGCGCGTACATCTCCTCGGCGAGCGAGAAGACGTCCCGGTGCCGGAAGCGGGTGGCGGTCCGGTCGGTCACGCCGTGCGCCTCCAGGCCCGCGGCGATCTCCAGAGGGTCCACCGCGCGCTCGCACAATTCGCGGTGGCGGTGCATCAGGGCCTTCACGGGGTCGGCGGCACCGCGGCGGTTGGGAGGCTTGCGGTCGGGGGCGGGGGTCTCGCTCCCGCGGAAGGTGGCGTCCCGCGCGCGCTGTGCATCCGCGCCACGCGTTTGCTTCAGCCGTGCGTCCACGACACGCGTCTCGTTCAGCCCGACAGCCTCAACCCGCGCCCCCTCCAACCCGGCAGCCGCCGGTCGTGCCCCCTCCAGCCCGGCAGCCGCCAGTCGTGCCTCCTCCAGTTGGGCAACCGGCAGGCGGGCCTCCCCCGACTGGGAATCCGCCACTCGCGTCTCCCCCAGCAAGACGTCCGCCACTCGCGTCTCCCCGAGCCGGACATCGACCACCCGCGTCTCTCCCAAGTGGGGTTCGGTCTCTTCCGTCTCCCTGAGCTCCCCGACTCCCACGAGCCACTTCTCCGACCGGACGTCCCACGCACCCGGGCTCGCCGACGCTTGCGGCTGGTCCACGCCCTCGACCCGTCGCCGCCCGCTCACCACGTGCCCTCCCCCGCGGGCACCGGCTCCTGGCCCGAAGCGGCCGAAGCAACCCCCGACACGGAACCCGAGGCGGAACCCACAGCGGCACCCGAGACGGGGCCCAGAGACATGCCCCGCACCGGCGGACCCGCCGCCCACCCTGGTCCCGGTCGACCCGCGATCAACCGCGTCCCCGACTCGGCCCAGCGCCCAGGCACATGCACCTCGGCCGGTACGGCGAACGGCAGCGGCTCGCCCGACTCGTCGACGAGGACGCGCCGGACAGGGCAGCGCGAGACGATATCCAGGTAAATGCTGTGAAATGCCGTGATGTTCTGCTCGACGGTGAACAGTTCGAGCGCACGCGCGCGTGCCGCCGCGCCGAGCCGCTCTCGGCGTTCGGGGTCGCGCAGCAGAGCGAGGCACGCCTCGGCGAGCGCCCGCGGATTGCGCGGCGGCACCACCAGACCCGTACCGCCGATGACCTCCACGACCGCGCCGACGTCCGTGGACACCGTTGCGCGTCCGCAGAGCATCGCCTCGACGAGGCCGATCGGGAAGCCCTCGACGACGCTCGACAGGACGACGACCGCGCCCGCCGCGTACGCCTCCACGAGGGTCGGTACCTCCGGTCCGCCGATCTCCTCGAAGGAGACCGGGTTGTCGCCGACGGCGTGCACGCCGTCGGCTTCGTCGGGGAAGAGCTGTGCGGCCAGCGCCTTGCAGTGCGCCAGATAGGTCGCGCCCTCCAGCCCGTCGGCGGGCGCGCCAACGATGCGGAGCCGCGTCTTCGGCTCCTCCTTGCGCATCTCCGCGAAGGCGTGCAGCAGCGAGATCAGGTCCTTGGCGGGCTCGATGCGCCCGACCCAGACCAGGGTGTCCGGATCGGCGCACTCGGCGCTCTCGCCGACATCCCAGAAGCGGGATGCCTCCATGCCGGGATAGACCGTACGGATCTTGGCGCGGTCGGCGCCGCAGCGCTCCTGCCAGCGCCGGGCATGCGTGTTGCCGGGCGTGATGACCGCGGCCTGCCGGTACGCCTCGGCGGCGAGCCGGCCGTGGAACGCCGCGAGCAGGGCCCGTGCCGGGGCCGACGTCACACGACCGTCGAGATCGTCACGAGAGCCCAGATAGTGCGCTCGCAACTGCACCCCGTACTCCGTGACCAGCAGCGGTACACCCGAGAAGTGCCGCGCGAGCAGACCGGGCAGGGCCGCCGCGCCGCCGGACGTGGCGTGGCACAGGTCGGCCGAGCCGAGTCCGTCGTCCTCGTACCAGTCGAGCGAGAGCGGTCGCAGCGCACGCTCCACCTGGGCGGCGACGGCCAGCAGATCGGGCACGCGTGCGCCTCGAGCGGTACGCAGTGCGCCGGGCGCGCGACAGGCGCTCTCCAGGGCGCGTACGGCGATCTCGGAGCGTAGGGCGCCGACCAGACCGCCCTCGTCGCGGGCCAGTTCGGCGAGCCCGTACAGCGCGTTGCCGAAACGGTCCGCCACGCCCTCGGAGGCATCCTCCGCCACCACAGCGGTATCCCCCGCACACACGGCCGCCGCCAACTCGCCGTAACAGTCGGCGAACCGTCGCCGCGCCCGTCGTCCGTACCCGACACCGTCGTCGTCCGCGGTCCACAGCGGTGCGGTGCGTACGCGGCTGACCTGGGGCGGGAGTTGGATCCAGCCCTCGTCCTCCTGGCGCTCGCTGCGGCTGAGCGCGTAGATGTCGAATTCGTGCTGCCCGAGCCCGCGCACGAGCCGGTCGCACCAGAGCCTGGCGTCACCGCTCACATACGGGTAGCCACCCTCCGTAAGCAGTCCGATGCGCACGAACGCACCCCCGATCTCCGTATGGGGAGCCGCCGTTGACCCGACGGCTCGCAGCGGGACGAACGTATGCGGACATGACGGTGGCGGGAGGGAAGGGTTTTCCCCCCGCCCCCCAAAAAGGGGAAAAGGCGTAAATTTTCCAT